>CAZPEL010000025.1:5851-13936 GCA_964585585.1 uncultured Gammaproteobacteria bacterium
TATGTTCAGCAAAAAGGAAGTATCCAAAATATTAAAGCTCAAAGGGAGCATCAGAGGGACCGTTTTAAAAACCGATGCCAAATATGTGCTTGATAATTATGGCCAGAAAGCTCTTAAAAAGGTGGAAGAAGAGATCAGGAAAACCGGCGCGGAGATCAAATATGACGAGATCAAGACCGTGGGTTGGTATCCTTTGGGCTGGAGGGTTATTTCCCTGTTAGTAATAAAAGAAACCTTTGATTGGAAGGATGATGATATATTCAAAATGGGCGAAGCGGCTCCAAAGAATTCCTTTATTGTGCGAACCATTCTCAAGTATTTTGTTTCCGCGAAAAAGACCTTTTCCGAGATATCGGTGTATTGGCAAAAGCACTATTCCATAGGAATGCTGAGCACCCGAAAGATGAACGAAAAGGAGAAATATTTGATCTTTAGTTTAAGGGATTTTAAGGTTCACCCCATTTTGTGCACTTACTTTCAAGGGTATTTCAGAGCTATTAGCAGCATGATATTGGGAGGCGCGGAAACACAAATAGAAGAATCCAAATGCCCTTTTAAGAATAAATCTGCTTCCCATGAGTTTGTAATTACTTGGAAATAAAACCATGATTTCACAAAAAAGGATCAAGGAACTATCAAAGCTTCGGGGGAGGGTTAGAGGTGATGTTATAATCACGGATTTTAAATATATTCGGGACCGGCAAGGAAAACAGGCCATGGACAAGTTGAATCAGGAGCTTAAGAAAGTTAACAAGGACTTGGATTATTATAAGATCAAAAATACTGTTTGGTTGCCTGTTAGTTGGAAGGTTTTGTTGTTGGAAAACGCCAAGAAGACCTTTAAGTGGAAGGATAAGGATTTTTTTGACTTGGGTCATTCCGCTTCCAGTAATTCCTTTATAACCAGGACTTTATTGAGATATTTTGTTTCCGTGAATAAAACTTTTAAGGAGAGTGCTAAATATTGGCAAAAATATTGGCAAGTCGGAGAGTTGGATCCTTACTATTTGGATGTTAAGAAGAAATATTTGATATTAAGATTGAAGAAATTCAAGCTTCATCCCGATCTTTGTCCCTATATGAAAGGTCATTTTTTGGCTTTCGCCGAAATGATATTAAGAAATGACAATATAAACATCGAAGAGACGAAATGCAATTTTCGGGGAGATTCTTTTCATGAATTTAAGATCCAATGGTGATATGATCAACCAAGCCGAGGCGCAAAAAATAATCCGGGAGGTATCCGGGCGGAATAGAGGAGTAACCCTAAGAACGGATATGCAGTATGTGAAGAGTAAAAAGGGAAAAGAGGGCTTAACAAAATTGCAAAAAAGGGTCGATGAGCTGGGAGTGGATCTTAAGTATGAAAAGATAAGAAATAATGAGTGGTATCCGGCCAGTTGGAGGATAATTTCCCTATTGGCTATTAAAAAGGCCTTTAACTGGAGTGATAAGCAGATATTTGACATGGGGTATTCCGCTCCTAAGAATTCTTTTGTGGTCAAGGCCTTAATGAGATATTTTGTCTCCAAAAGAAAAAGCTTTGAGGAAACTCCGAAATATTGGGGTAAGCATTGGGATATAGGCGAATTGGAGACCTACAAACTGGATTTGGAGAACAGGGTGGTTGTCCTAAGGTTGAAAAAATTCAAGGCCCATCCGGTCCTGTGCCAATTTTTGCGGGGCTATTTCCGGGCTATTGCGGAGCTTCTTATCAAGGAAGCAAAGGTCTCGGTTGAGGAAACCAAATGCATGGCCCGACAAGACCCTTATCATGAATTCCGGGTTACCTGGTAAATTTAAAATAAAAATAATCATTCAAAATGGGTAACAAAGAAGAGCAATTTTTTGCCAAAAATCTACAAGAGGATTTAGAAAATTTAGAAAGGTATATTCAGGAATATTCCTTGTTTTTACCTCTGGCGGTGTATTCCATTAATCCGGTGGGGGTTGTCGTTGATGTCAATCAGACCGGAAAGGAGATAAGCGGATATGAGGAGACCGACTTGATAGGAAAAAGCGTGGATTTTTTGTTTTCCAAGAAAAAACCGATAAATGACCTGTTCCAGGAAACCCTGAAAAAGGGTGAGATCAAGAATCGGGAAATGGAATTGGTCACCAAAAAGAAGAAAAAGATCCCGGTCCGGGTTTCCTCCGCTGCCAGAAAGGATGCGGACAATAATGTGATCGGTTGTTTCTTGGCCATCAATGATATAACCGAGATCAAGAAATTCCAGGATAAATTGGAGGACAAGGTTAAAAAAAGAACCAAGGAGCTGGAGAAGACTAAGGACAAGCTGGCCCAAACCCTGGAAGAGACCAAAGAGGCCAAGAATAAAGTGGAAAGCGAGAAGAACAAAACTTTGGCCATTATTTCCAATTTGGTGGATCCGATCATTATCTTGGACCAGGACAAAAAGATCAATTTATTGAATCCCAAGGCGCGGGAGGTCTTCAATTTTCCCAAGTCCTGTATCGGAAAAAAGGTAAAAAAGAAGGATAATTTTTCCATGGAAAATTTCAAGGAGTTCACTAAGAAGGAATACCAGGTTGTTCCGGGCGAGGAACTGGACTCCAGCAACCCCAACGAAGAAGAAGTGGAAATAGAACACGATGGAGAGAGCTTAACCTACAAAATAATCACCACCAAGGTTTATGATAGCAAAGAGAATTATATAGGAACCATGAAGATATTTTCCGATATGACTCGGGAGAAAAGGATCAATCGCCTAAAGACGGAATTTGTTTCTATTGCCGCCCACCAGCTACGCACTCCTCTTTCCGCCATTAAATGGGCCATTAAGATGATCCTGGATGGGGATACCGGAGAAGTTACCGATGATCAAAGGGATCTTTTAAAGAAGGGCTTTGAGAGCAATGAAAGGATGATCAAATTGGTCAACGACATGCTTAATGTAACCCGTATCGAGGAAGGAAGATTGCAATATAATTTTGCTCAAGAGAATTTCAAGGAGGTTTATAAAACGGTTTTGGGCAATTTGGACAACAAGATCAAGAAAAAGAATATTGATTTTGATGTCAAAAAACCCCAGAAAATGCCCCAGGTCTATATAGATAAGGAGAAAATAAGATTGGTTTTACAGAATCTTTTGGAAAACGCGGTCAAATATACTCCGGAGAACGGCAAAGTATCCTTTACCACCAAGAAAGGCAAGAAATACCTGGTGATCAAAGTGGCTGATAACGGAGTGGGAATCCCGGAAAAGGACAGAAAGAAGCTTTTTTCCAAGTTTTTCCGGGCCGAGAATGTGAAAAAGATGCAGACGGACGGAACCGGCCTGGGTCTTTTTATAGCCAACAATATCGTTAAAAAACACGGAGGGGAGATAAAATGCAAGAGTGAGGAGGGCAAGGGCACCGAATTTTCCGTTTATCTTCCTTATAAAAAAGAGAATAAATAATAATTCTTGAATTATGGCCAATAAAAAATCCAACAGCAAGAAGACCAAGATACTTATAATAGAGGATGAGCGTCCTTTGGCCGATCTTCTTGCTTCCAAATTAAAAAAGGAGGGCTATGAAATAGAAAACGCCTACGACGGGGACGAGGGTTATAAAAAGATCAAATCCTGGGATCCCGATCTGATACTTTTGGATATTATAATGCCCAAGATGGACGGATATGAGGTAATGGAAAAAATAAATGAAGAAGAGCGGGAGATACCGGTGATCATAATTTCCAATTCCGGCCAGCCGGTGGAAATAGAAAAGACCCGAAAATTGGGAGCCGTGGATCATTTGATCAAGACCGAGTTCAGTCCCACCGATGTTCTGGAAAAGGTCAATGATTATTTGGCCGGCAAACAAAAGAGCCAAAAAAAGAAAAGCGGATCCAAGGTTTCTCAACCCAAATCAAGCAAGGAGTCCCAGAAATTGGGCATCAAGGTTCTTTTGGTCGAGGACGAGTCTTTTTTAAGAAAAATGGCCAGCAAGCAATTGGTCAAGGAAGGGTTTTCGGTCTATGAGGCCAAGGATGGAGAAGAGGGGTTAAAAACCTTTGAAGAATCCGATCCGGATATCGTTCTTTTGGATATAATCTTGCCGACCATAGACGGTTTTCAGATATTGGAAAAGATAAGAGGCAATGACGACAAGAAAAAAGCCCAAACCCCGGTAATAATGCTTTCCAATCTGGGTCAGGACAGCGACATTAAAAAGGCCAAGGATATGGGGGCCAATGATTTCATGGTCAAGGCCAATTTTACCAGTCGGGAAATAGCCCAAAAATTAAAGGATTTTTTCAAGGAGGATAAGAAAGATAAGGGTAAAAAGGATAATAAAAAAAAGGATAATAAAAAGAAGAAAAAATAATGGAGATATCCACCACCCTTTTAACCAGTATGCTGTCGCTGGCTGCGATGGCAGCCGCTGATTTTTTGGTTGTTTTCACTATTTTTAGGAGTGACAATCGCACCGCGGAGGACATTTCCCTGGCCAATTGTTGGATGGCCATAGGAATGATGCATTTTTTAATGGTTTTGCGAACCGGTTTTTTTGGAATGGGCTTGGTCAATTTTGATAGAGCTCTGGCCTATATCGTTCAGATACTTATAGTGTTTGTTTTGTTAACTTTGGGTCATTATGTGGCCACCATAGCTTTTGAGAATAAGGTTGTTAAAACCATTTTTTATTTTGTGGCTTTTGGAGTGGCTGCTTCCTTTTTTTGCCTTTTTGTCAATTTCGGTCTATCCGAGCCCATGATTTCCAATTGGGGAACGGAATATTCCGCTGCTTGGCAGGCCAATTTGGTTTTAATAGCGGGTATTTTTGTGGCTTTTCTGGCTCTTGTTTATGCCTTGATCAAGACAATAAAGTCCTATAAAGCAACTAAGGACACCAAAAAAATCATCATCATCATTTCCTTGATATTATATATAATTTTTAGCGCTTTTGAGCAATTAGGCAATATCGGTTGGCATGTTCTTTTGGTCAGAATACTCATATTAAGTTCGATCCTAACCGCTTACAGTGCTTATGAATTGGAAAAATATAAGATTTAACATTTTCTTATGCAAACAGGTTTATTGTTCAATGGTTTAATTTGCCTCATTGTGGCCGGGGTTTCTTTCTGGATCTCCAGGATAATTTTAAAGGAGAGGGTTAAAACTTTTGCCGAATTTATGGTTTTAGGGTTTTGGCTCTCCGTGGGTTTAACTTGGCTTTTAGTGGGAGCGGGTTTATTTTTGTATGAAGGCGGTTACCCCTTTTATGACAAAATTATGAATCGCTATGGAGTGCAAGCCCTTATTTATTTACAGCTTTCTTTTGGAGTAGCTTATGCTGTTTATCGGGCCTATTCCAAGTGGTTAGTGGGAATGGTGGTCTTGTTAGCTTGTTTGGCCTTTTCCGCTGTGGGTTATTCCTTCCTTATCCTGCCCGGGGGTTTTCTTTTTGGTAGTGACTCCTACTTTTCCGTGGAATATTTGCTTAATCCGGTAAGTTGGAAATTTTTCCAGATCATATTGGGCATCGGGGTGATATTCTTGATCTATGATATTTTAAGAAATTTGATCACCAGATTGAAAAAAAAGCATTTCCGTTCGGTTTATTTTTACACCAGTCTTTCCATTTTGGTCTATGCGGTGATCGGGTTTTTTGATAATCAAGGTTTCAATGCCACTTGGATAATGGTCCTTTTTAGGTCCATTATCGTATTGAGCGTCTTATTGACCTATTTGACTTATAGTCGAGATAGAACTTTGGAAGAAAAATAATCTTAAAAAATGAATTGGAATATTTCCAAAAAATTATTTTTGGCCTTGACTGTCATCGGCATCGTGCCCATGATAATTTTTTCCTTTTTAACCGTTTCCGGATATCAAAATCTTATTGAAAAGCAGAATAAGTGTTTAGAGGGCCAGGATCAAAAAATGGTCGAGGAAACCCAATTGAATTACAAGAACATCAAGATCCAGACCCTTTTGATCTTTGCTTTGTTGGCCGTGTTCGTGATCTTTTTCAGTATTATTTTGGTCAGAAAATTCATTTATCCCATCAAAAAGCTCACCAAGGGAACCGAGGAATTAAAGCAGGGGAATTTGAATACGCGAATAAATATTGAGAGTGATGACGAATTCGCGGAGTTGGCTGAATCTTTTAATAAAATGGCCTCTCAGTTGGATGAGAAGATAAGGCAGCTCCAGGACTCCAAGCAGTCCATTAAAAAGGCCTATTCCGACCTTAAAAATCAACGGGAAAAATCAGAAAGGGAAAAACACAAGGTTTCTACCATTATTTCCAGTTTTTCCGATCCCATAATCATGGTTGATAATTCCTGGGTCATATCTCTTTTTAACCCCAGTGCTCAAAAGATATTCGGCTTCAAAGAGGATGATAGGGGCAAAAAGATAAAGAAAAAGGACTCCAGATATTTTTCCTTCAGTGATTTTGAGGATATGGTCAATGTTTCCTTTAGGAGCAGGATAATAGAGAAAAAGGGAAAGATATTGGTGGAAGAGGTGGTTATCCCCTCGGATAAACCGGAGAACAGTGCCACCAGAAGTACCCCCTATAAGGCCGGCAGGGTTAAGTATAATCGAGGGGACAAGGTGTATAAAGTAACCACTATTCCCGTATGCGACGAACAGAATGTTTGCTTTGGGCACATGAAGATCTTCTATGACCTAACCCGGGAAAAGATAGTGGACGAGCTAAAATCCGAATTCATTTCCATAGCGGCTCATCAACTCAGAACTCCCCTGACCGCCATAAAGTGGGCTATAAGAATGGTGCTTACCGAGAGCTCCGGCTCCCTGAACCAAGAGCAAGAGGATCTTTTAAACCAAGGTTATAAAAGCAATGAAAGGGTTATTAAATTGGTTAATGATATGCTTAATGTCTCCCGGATCGAGGAAGGCAGGTTCGGCTATTCCTTTGGCAAACATGATATTAACGAGGTGGTGGACATGGTGATGGAGAATTTAAAAAATAAAATAGAAGAAAAGGATATTAAGTTTGACCTGCAAAAACCTAAAAAGATACCCAAGATATATATGGACAAGGAGAAAATGGAATTGGTTTTGCAGAATCTGTTGGAGAATGCGGTCAAATTTACTCCGGAAAAAGGTAAGATTTCCCTGGTTATAAAAGCCGGTAAGGAGGAGTTGACCATAAAAGTAAAGGATAACGGAGTGGGTATACCCAAGCAGAATCAAAGCAAGTTGTTTACCAAGTTCTTCCGGGCGGAAAATGTGGTGCAAATGGAAACTCAGGGCACCGGCTTGGGATTGTTTATAACCAAGAACATCGTTGATAAACATAACGGGGACATAGAATGCGATAGCGAGGAAGGCAAGGGTACCGAGTTTATTGTCACCCTACCCATAAAAAAATAATCTTTTATTTCAGTGATTCTTAAAAACCTCCCGCAAGGGAGGTTTTTAGTTAAACAAAAACCCTCCCTTGCGGGAGGATTTTTATTTGGGGTGGCCACTGGGAATCGAACCCAGATCCCTGGTGCCACAAACCAGTGTTCTAACCGTTGAACTATGGCCACCATAATTATTAAACTTGGTATATGAATATTTTGTTTCGGGGTGAATGTTGGATTACTTTTTCCGGTTCCGTATCCGGGATGGAAAATTGATAGCTTATTATCTTGGTTCCGGATTTGGTTTGGAATAAAAGTTTGGGCTTTAACTTTTTCATAGCTTCCACATTCAGAAAACAGTAAATGACATCGGCTTCGCTGATATCGGTTTGGAATATATCCTCGTCCCTGATCTGGATATTGTATTGGAATATTCTATTTTGAATTTTTAATAAGGTCAAGGGGAAAATAAAATTCTCTATCCCCACTAATTTCAAATTTTGCTCGGGATATTTTTTCCGCAATTTTTTTAAGAACTTGGCTTTGCCGCAACCCAGTTCATAGATCGTCATTCCCGGTTGCATCTCTATTTCGTCTATTACTCGGTTGATTATTTTTTTGTTGGAGGCAAAAAAGGGCGCGGAATTGTTGATCAGTATTTGCCTCAAGTGATTGGCTACTACTCCCACTATGACCAGTAAAAGAAAAAGTATCGTTAATTGAACAAAAAACATATTGTAAAGCAATATTTTTGA
>CAZPEL010000026.1:0-13740 GCA_964585585.1 uncultured Gammaproteobacteria bacterium
TTTTAACCCTAAAAGTTGATCCCGAAGACATGGGCAACATTATTGGCCGAAAAGGCCAAACCGCGCAAGCCATTCGAACATTGTTGAAGATCTTGGGCGCCAAAAACAATGCCAGAGTTAACCTGAAGATCCATGACCCGAACCAACAAGGTGAAGGTAGAGAAGGGCAAGGTTCTTCTCAAGGATCCAGCTCTGAGGCCCAAGCCGACGATGTTGATGAATTGAGCATCTAAAATCAAAAAACCAACATACAAAAAAACAACAACCGGTTATTGTTCCGGTTGTTGTTTTTTTTAGAAAAAAATCCCGGAAAATAATCCGGGATTTTAGGTTCTTGAAGTTATTGGCTCAGGAACTCTGCCAAAGCCCGTGGACATTGCAGTATTCCCTGGCTGATAGCTCCTTGGCTTCCGCATAAGGAAAGACCGCCTCGGGCTTGTCTCCGGGGTTCAAGAATTTCCGACATCTTTTACCATCAGCTATAAGTTCTACCCATTCAATATAATGCTCTTCCTCCATAGGGTGTTCCACCGAACCGATCTTAACCCGGACAACATCCTCTTCTTTTTCGATCACTGGAACGTGCTTCTCATAGCCCTGATCCTGAGTACTTGCTTCCAGTAGCTCCATATTCTCTCCGCAGCAAACCAATTGTCCGGCACCGGCGTGCAACACCTCGACGATGTTACCGCAAACATTGCACCTATAAATTTGATTTCTTTTAGTCATAGTTTAGAAGGGGGCACTACTCCCCCTGTTAAGAATTAATATTCTTCACACTTGATCTGAAAGTAATTATAGGGGTGGCTGCAGGAAGGACATTCCTCCGGCGGTTGTTCGCCTTCGTGGACATAGCCGCATTCCCGACACATCCATTTTTGGGATTCTTGCTTTTTGAACATAGTCCCCTCTTGAACCTGCTTTAATAATTTCTGATACCTTTCCTCGTGATGCTCCTCCGCTTTTCCGATGTGCCTTAATCTCTTGGCTATTTCCGGCAATCCTTCTTCTTCGGCAGTTTGGGCGAATTCCGGATACATTCGGGTGTTCTCATAATTCTCTCCGTCTATAGCGGCCTGCAGATTTTCCGCAGTGGTTCCGAAGACCGTGGGGGTGTCCGCCTCCACTTGCAGATCTTTTAACTCTTCTGCTGATTCTTCGCTCTTGCCCTTTAAGTCATTGATCATTCTCATGAGCCATTTGGCGTGCTCCTTTTCATTGTCCGCGGTCAAAAGAAATATCTCTTCCAGCTGCGGATAACCTTCCTTTTTAGCGGTTTTGGCATAAAAAGTATACCTATTCCTGGCCTGGCTTTCGCCGATAAAGGCCTGAGCTAAATTTTTAATGGTTTTTTGCATATGTTTCTTTTTAATTATAAGTGAATACTATTTTATTGTATAAGCACCCCTGACTAATGTCAATCTAGGGTGGTTGAAAAAATTAAAAAAATATGTTAATCTGAATTTTATATTAAATTGGTCTTTTTTGGCTCTTTTTAATTCAAAAAAGGAGGGAGAAAATGGAGGTTATCATCGAGGCAGCCGAAGCGGCAAACAAGTTGGGGATCCAAACAGAGGAAGAGGAAGTAAAACTGGATTTTATGGGTAGACAAATTATGAGCGGAGTTGTTTTTGCTTTATTCAAAGAAAGGATCATAGAGATCCCCCCGGGCACAAAATTTACACTGAACAGGGCAGAGGCGACAAGCTAAACCAAGGCTTGCTTTTTTAAACTTAAAAAGCGGTTTCTCGGAGAAACCGCTTTTTCTTTTTATTTATTACCACACCGATCTAACAATTCATTATCTTTTTAATATAAGAATCCAGGTTCTGTTTTAGGTCCTCTCTTTCCAGGGCGTAGGCCAAAATGGTCTTTAAATAATTCAAGGGGTCGCCGGTGGTCATCCATTCACCGCCCTCAACTTTTTTGGCCATGAATCTACCCCCGTCCTGAACATAAGTTCTTATGGCGTCCACTATCCATAATTCATTGTCCTTACCCAAAGCGGTATTTTGAAGCACCTTAACTATATCTTGGTTCAAGATCATCCGACCGAAATCGGCCAGATTGGTCGGGGCTTCTTCCACCGCCGGCTTTTCCACTATATCCTCGATCTCCATGGAGTCCGACTTGGTCTTAACTATACCATAACGGTTGACCGTATCTTCCGGAACCTCTTGCACCCCGATCATGGGCAAACCGCTCTTGTTATATTCATCCACCATCTGTTTGGTAAAAGAAATTTTGGATTTAACAATATCATCACCCCAAACAAAAACAAAGGGTTCGTCTTTAACCAAGCTGGCCGCGGACAAGACCGGAGTACCATTACCGTAAGGGCCCTTTTGCCGAACATAAATAAAATTGGCCATATCCGAGATCTTCTTGATCCTTTCCAAAAGTTCGTTTTTGCCTCCTTTTTTCAATTCCTCCTCCAAGGCCCAGCTTTGGTCAAAATGGTCTTCCAAGGGTTTTTTGTCCCACTTGGTAACCAAGATTATATCCTCGATTCCGGCCTCTACCAACTCTTCCACCACCAATTGGATTATGGGCTTATCCACTATGGGAAGCATTTCTTTAGGCATGGATTTAGTAGCCGGCAACAGTCTGGTTCCGGAACCGGCCACGGCCACAACTGCTTTTTTGATCATAAACTAACAAAATTAATTATTAAATAATAAACTCCGCTCAATATAGCTAAAAAAATAACCTCGGCAAAGGAAGCATAAATAATAGGTCCGTGCAGATTCAATCCCTTAAAGGGATAAAAAGGATAAAAACTGGAAGTATCCAAGGCGTCCAGGATCAAGTGGAGAAAATAGGCCGAAGCCACTGTAACTCCCAAAGGAAAGTTTATCAACATAAAAACTACTGAAACCAAAACCCAAGTAAAAATACTGTGAAAAACACCTCTTTCTCCTTTTAAATAAACCTTTGCTCGCAAGGCCTTTCTTAACACCTTAAAAGGGCGGAACAAGAGATCCGGGGTATAATAAAAAAACAAATGGTCCAGATCAAAAACAATAGAGGTAATAATGGCCGCCGGATAATTGCCGGTCATCTTGCCTACTATCAGCCCGGCCATTAAATGAGTGGGTAAAGTCATAAAATGAATCAAAATTTATAAAAACAGGCCATAAATCTTAAACCTTAAAATCCTCAAATGAGAATGCGGAGAGGGATGTCTCATTTATGATTTTAGGATTTAGGATTTTGGGATTTGAATATCGCCAAATCATAAATCTTAAATCCTCAATCCTCAAATGAGAATGCGGAGAGGGATGTCTCATTTATGATTTTAGGATTTGTGATTTTGGGATTTGAATAATTTTAAATCATAAATCATAAATCATAAATCCCTAAATGAGAACGCGGAGAGGGTGGGATTCGAACCCACGGTCCACTGTGGAGTGGACACCGCATTTCGAGTGCGGCGCATTCGACCACTCTGCCACCTCTCCCAAGGAAAATTTCGAATTTCGAGTGTCGATTTTCGAATTACAATGGAACACTTTTTTAATAATTTAAAAATAAAAGGTTCCTATTTTCAACTTACCACTCTTGTTGAGATAAAACAAGAAATTATTTATTTAAAAGCGGCCTGGTTAAGGCCGCTTTCTGTGGGGTTGTGTTTCTACTCCTTGTTTTTTTGTTCCGTTAAAAAACGAATTTTCTTTTTGATCTTGAATATTTCCTTTTCTATTCTGGCCAGTCTTTCCTCCGGACTGTATTTTTGCAACTCCTTCAAGGCCTTGTCCCGACCTTGTTCCCGGCAAGTTCGACAAACTACAGAACTTATATCCTGCTCTTCCTGCTGGCCCTCTTTATTGTTAAACTTACTTTCTTTTAACAACTTCATTTTACCTCCCGGCCTTAAACTAAAATTTGTTTCCGATCAAAAAACCAAAAAAGGATCTTTTAGAAAGTGGTATTCCGTGTATTCAAATAAGACAAATCGGCCAATTTTTTTTCTAACCTAAGGATCTTTCTTTCCAAAATTTCCAATCTTTCCGCTTCGGTTTTTTCTTTTAATTTTTTTAAGTGCTCGTCCTCCTGTCTGAGCATGATCTTGGTTTGACAATCGGCGCAGATACGGGGGCAGGGCTCCCCGGCAGGAACATGAACAAGTCTTTCCCTTTTGCATTCAGCGCAAATTATGGTCTGTAAGCTCGCCATTTTTACCCTCCTTGTTTTTTAAAGGTTCCCAATTTCCTTCTTTTAGACTTCCTAAGTTTATATCATCTATTTTTACTCTTTTCAAGTCCTGAACCTCTACCCCTAAGGCCTGAAACATCCGCCTGATCTGGCGCTTTTTACCCTGATCCAGCACTACCTTGAATTTATTCTCATTCAATTGCGCCACCTTTTTGGCTTTTACCACACCATCACCATCTCCGATATCAACTCCGGTCAATAACCTTTTTTTTATTTCATATTCAAAATTCAAAATTCGAAATTCGAAACTTACTTCGTATTCCTTCTCACAACCGAAAGAAGGATGGCTTAGCTGATTAGCCCAATCACCGTCATTGGTCAAAAGAACCAAGCCCCGGCTATCCTTGTCCAACCGACCGACTACAAACAATTTTTCTTTGCTTGGCACCAGATCGAAAACATTCTTTTCCCCCGAAAATTTTCTATTGGTGCAAGTATATCCGGCCGGTTTATTGAGTTTGATATAGATCTTTTCTTTCGGCCCGACAAGCACCTCCTCGTCTACCCGAACATCGTCTCCCTCGCTCACTCTTTGGCCCGGTTCCGCAGTTTCTCCATTGACCTGAACCCGGCCCCGTTTGATCAACTCCTCGGCTTGGCGTCGGGAACAATGACCGGTCTCGGCCAAAAATTTTTGTAAAACTTTGTTCTTGGTCATCTTTTCTCTATTATTTTAGAAACCAAATAAGCATCCAAAAAAACAAAACCAATGATCACGGCCACCAACAAAGGGGAGTCCTGTAAATTCAAAAAATCCTCCGGCTTTAAACCATAAACCCCTAAATCCTTGAAAACTTGAAAATCCTTTGTTCCGCCCAGGCCGCCAAAAAAATGAAAAAACTCCTTGTTTCGGAAAAAAAACAACCACTCGGCGACCAGCAAAAGTAATAGAGTGGCGATCTGAATAGCCCTTTCCGGCCTTCGTCCATAATTACTGATCATAATCGGCTTTATTTATTTTATAAGCATCCGGCCTCAATTTGATCGCCAACAAACTCATCAAAGCTACCAGCAACCAAAAGATCAAGGCCAGATCGTTTTTGAAGTAGGGGACATCAACCAATCCGTGAACCAAAATAACTATCATCGCGGCCATTAAACCCGAATTCAAACAATTCATATCTTTATTAGAGGAATTTGAAGATGATAATTTGAAATTTCGGATTCCTAGATAGAAAAACTTTCCCATTATCCATATAAACAACAGCAGACCGACAATACCCAGCTCGGTCCAAAAATTCAAAAAAATATTATGCGGATAAAGATATATCTCCACCGGCTGCCAGAATTTACTTTTATACTCCTCATCAAAAAGCACTATCTTTCTTCGAAAATCCGGATCATCATTCTTGTTAAAAAAAATGCCTTCCTGGTGGTAGGGGCGTATGGCCTGCTTGTAATTATGCAGGCCGGACCCAACAAGAAGCCGGTCATCCTGAAGCATTTGCCAAGTCTCTCGCCATTGCTGTTTCCGGATCTCACCGGATAAGTCGGTTAAACTGGCCTTTTCTGCCAAATAACTCCTGGGAGTGGGGTTAAAAGCCAGAAAAAGGGCCGCGCCCACCAAGATACCGCCGGTAAACCACCGCCATCTACCTTTTAAAAACCAAAAAAAGACCAAAACCGCGACACCCCAAGCTATCAAAGCTCCTTCGGACCGGGCCCAATAAATTGAAACCAAAGACAAAAGAACGACCAGGCCTAATAATAAAGATCGAGCATAATTGCCTATTCCAAAACCCCTTACCCCTAAATCTCGAAATTTTCCGGCCAAAATCGATAAATAAGCTAAAAAAATAAAACTCAAAGGAGCAAGATATAAGGCCAGGGCATTGGGATAGGGGAAAACCGAAGTTACTCTCCGGGTGGTCTCGGCCCGCCATATCTCATTGGCTATACCCCAGCCGGTAAATTTTTGGATGATGGCATAAATTGACAAAACCAAAGCGGAAACCGATAAGGCCCAGATCAACTTCTTTTGCTCCCGCCAAGTTTGAAAAAAATTCAAAACCAATATAAAGAATAGGGCCGGCTCCAAAAAATAAGCCCGCCAACTACCCAGGGCATCCAGCTTGAAACCGGCCACCCCGGCCGCAAACAGGGCCACCACCAATACCAATATCAACTCCCAACCAAAAGGATAGTGCAAACGCCCCAGTCTATCCCGCTTTAAGTCCCGGAATTTATAATCCCTTTTTAAAAAACCCACAAACCTGGTATGGCGGATTACCCAAACTAAAAAAGCAATACCGAGCATTGCTTCCAATAAATTTCCAGGTATGCCCCAGATACTGAACCTGATCAAGTAGCTGGGCAGTCCGGCCACTAATACCAGCATCGCCCAATCCAATCGATACCAAGCCAAACCCGAAAAAAGAAAGAGACAAAAAATTATGACAAATTCCATAATTAAATATTGGATATTAAATATTGGATATTAGGATTAATGTTTATACATAACCTTTAATGCCACCAATATCCAATATCCAGTATCCAATATCAACCATTTAGATCATCAACATATACAAACCTATGCCGATCAAGAAAGTTCCCAAAACTTTCTGCATCAGAACCCCTCCGCGCAGTTCCTCCTTTAACACTCGGGGAAATTTAGCAGAAAGAACAAAAACTATCAATAGTAGAAACAAATATTGAGTTCCTTTTAAGGAATTTATAAGGGCTACATTACCCATGCTTATGGCCCAATTCAAAAGAATAAAGGCCAAGGCGGCCGATAACCTCACCCCGAAGAAGAAAGGTAAACTTTTGGGGGAACGGCCGTGCTTTTGTTTTTTCTTGATCATTTTTCTCCAGTCAGGTACCAAAAGGATCAAAAGAACTCCGACAAAACTACCCAGCCGGGACCAGACAAATCCGCCGATAAAGGGCTGGGTCATATAAACATATTTGATCAGAACAAAATAGGAAGCAAACAAAAAAGCAGCAATAACGGAATTCCGAAGCAGTCTGCTGCTGGGGCGATAATGAGCGTGGATTCCGCCCAAAGTACCGCCAAAAACATTCTTCAAACTCTCCTTGATCTCATTCAATATATAAAATCTGGTATATTTAGCCGATATCAAAATACCGCCTATGATCAGAACCGCAAAGGCCAAAAACTGCCTCTCGCCCAAGGTCTGCCCCAAAAACAAAAAAGAAAGGAGGAAGCTGAAAATAGGGATCAAAGCGCCCACTATGGGTACCACCCGGGTGGCCTCGCTCTGGTGCAAGGCCTTATACCAAAAGACCAAGGTCACCAAGAACAAAAATCCGGCTGACATCCCGACCGCCAATTGCTGCCAATTGGGAAACCAGGGATCCAAGATCAAAATAAAAAAATTAAAAACACTCCAAATACCCACAAAAAAAGTGTAGGTAATAGAGGAGTGAAACTTATTGGAAAGCATGAACTTATCGGCCGTATAGACTCCGGCGCTGATAAGATAAGAAAATAATGCTATAAATAACCACATATATTTTTATTTTACCAAAAATTTAAAAAATAAAAAAGAGAGACGCTCATTCGGCGTCTCTCGGTGGACTTGGTTTTAGTTCAATCTTTGCAGGAACTCTTCCAAGACGCGGGCATTGCCTTCCGCTTCTCGTCTTTTTACACACACACGGCAATAAAGTTCGGTAACATCACAGTCACTCGCTTTTTCTCCTTCGGAGAAATTTTCCAATAATTCCCGAGGTGCCTGAACCCTATCTTTAACTTTATGCCAAGAACCTATCAATTCCTGGGTGATCGATCTTAAGATCTCTTCATTGTCTTTGTTAAGAACTGAATCCGGACACAGGTAGGCCCGGCATCCCGGATCGCTTGCCGCTTGGCCGTTCTGGGAAAGAACAACTTTTAGGCCCCCTTCGGGAGTAGATTTCACAATGTAGCTCCTTAATTTACCACCCCACTTGAAAGCGGGAAACCTCACTTCCCTTAATTTTTGGATCTTAGAAGATAGTTTGTTCGGATTAAAAACGAAATTTTGAACGTACATTTTCTCCCTCCTTTTTTGTTAAAAAATGTTTTATATCCAACTTCTGTTTTTAAATTAACACATCAAAAATATTTTTTTCAAGACCCAAAAAACCGGTCACTGTCGAGGAAATTCATTGTTTTTACAGATATCAGCATAAACCCGACAGCTGGAGCGGGGAATTCTCCGGAAATTCTCATCCACCCGGAAAAGTCCGAATCGGGGCCAAAAACCCTCGGCCCATTCAAAGTTATCCAAAAGGGACCAGTAAAAATAACCCCTCACATCCACTCCTTCTTGTATGGCCCGGCCTACATGATATAAATGATCTTTAATAAAATCGGCTCTATGATCATCATCGGCATCGGCCGTGCCATTTTCCAAAATAAGTATAGGTTTCTTAAATTTTTTATAACTTTTTAAAACATGATAAATTCCTTCGGGATAAATCTCCCACCCTCTATCGTTTACTTGTTTATTTAAATTCTTTTTAAACGGAGGGTGCCAAACAATCCGATCATGATGATAGTAATTCATTCCTATGTAATCCAAATATCCTCCTACTTTTTTCAAAAACCACTCGTTGCGAAAATAGTGCCCCAGCTTAACTATCAAAAGTTCGATCGGATTCCAGCCGGAAGCGGAACTAAAATAGCCGGTGGTCATAGCAATACTGACTTGGGCTTTAGGGTTATTCTTGTGGATTATTTTATATATTTCTTTATGAGCTTGAACAAAATTTTTAAATACTTTTAATGCTCTAAGAAAGCTTTTTTTATGGTTGGGCGGGAATTTCCCATCCAAATAACCATGGCCAATGTGCATCATGGGTTCATTCAAGGTAACCCAATAAGTAACCAGATCTCCAAGTTCTTTAACAACAACTTCGGAAAACCTTATAAAATCCTGAATATTTTTTTTATTTTCCCAGCCCCCGCTTTTAGACACCCAAAGAGGGTTGGTCCAGTGCCAAATTGTTAGCACCGGCTCAATATTGTTTTGCTTTAATTTTTTTATAAATTCCCGGTAATGGCTTATTTCCTTTTGGTCTATTTTACCTTTTTCCGGTTCTAGGCGCGCCCATTCAATACCGAAACGATAAGCATTCAAATTTAATTTTTTAATACATTCAATATCTTCATCTACCATATTATAAGAATTAACCGCTTCGCCGCAAATATAATTGGGAGGGTTAAACATTTCCGGGAATTTTTCCTGTTGCCAATCCTGCCAATAATCTTTAGCTTCTCGGGCTAACCTCTCCGCATTTTCTTTCTCCCACTCGCTCCAATCATTGGTAATTCCTCCCTCAACTTGATAGGCGGAAGTAGAGGATCCCCATAAAAAATTTTTCGGAAAATTTACCATAAAATAAAAAGAGGTTATTCAAAATTCTAAATTCAAAATTCTATATTCTATCTCTTATAATACCAAACCGCCAAAAATGTAGCCAGGGGTACGGCCAGGATCAAGCCAATACTACCGCACAGGGTCCGCACGATCTCGGTGGCAATGGCTTCGGTGTTGACCACATGCAACCAGGAAGAAAAAGGACCCTGATCGCTGGTAAAAAGTATTAAAAGCGGCAGAGAGGCGCCGGCGTAAGCCAAGAAAAGAGTATTGACCATGGAAGATATATGAGAAGAGCCGACCCGATAGGCCTTTTTAAACAATTTGGGGCGGGTTAAATAATTGTTGGCCTTATAGATCTCTTCGGTAGCGGCTATTTGGGATATGACCATATCATCCAACACACCCAAACTACCGATAACAATACCGGCCAGCAATAAACCCTGAAAATTGATCCCGGCCTGCATCGAACCCAAGAGCAGACCCGTTTCCTCCCCGGTGATCCCGGTTAATTGGGCCAATTCAATAAAACCCCAGGAGAGAAGCAAGGTAAAAAGCAAACTCAAAAAAATACTACCTACGGCTAAATGAGACTTGGGCTTCCAGCCCTCGGTGATATAAATAATGGCCAGCAAGGCCAAAAAGGAGCCGATCAAAGTGATGACCACCGGGTTACTACCGGCCACTATTCGGGGAATTATATAAGCAACAATAATAACCAGGGTTATACCCAAAGAGATCAAGGACCGCAGGCCCTTCCATCTGACAGCCGCCAGAATGATCAATATAAATAAGCCGACCAAAAGCCACAAAGAACTGGTTCTGGCCGGCCCGACCACATAAAAATGCTCTTCTCCGCCGCTGTCCTGGCTAACCGCCACCAAGACCTTGTCTCCCGGAGCATAGGTTTGGCTGGCAACCACCTCAAACTCTCTAATACCTTTAAAAACAACCTCTTTTCCTTGGTATTCACCCTCCAATCCTCGTAATTTCAAATTCTGCTGGGCCGTAGTCCGGCCACTGGGGAGTTCGGCCTCTCTTTCCTCCAGAACTTCCACTACCTCGGCCCGAAAAAAAGCATCCTGTTGGTCCAAAGCTTGCTGGTTAGTGGCGGCCCGGCTCGCAACCGGCGAAAATAAAAACAAAACCGTCAAAAATAAAATTATCTTTTTTTTCATAAAGATTATTAATAAACACTAATATCTAATATCAATTTTCATTGTATCCAATACCAAATATCTATACTTCCTTCTTGTATTCTTCAACTTTAAAATCTTTATCCACTTTACTGATCTTGATATCCATGGCCTTGACCTTTTCCTCGGCTTCACCGCCGATAAAAGCCACTATTAGTTCGTCCGGTTCCGCCGCCTTTAATACTCTCATTCCTCGCCCCCTTTCTTGGTCAAAATAAGGATTGGCAATGGTCTGAATTTGGACCACTTGTCCGTTCTGTTTATCTACCAATAAATATTCTGGAGCCCCGAAATCGGAAAAGATCCTACTCCCTTGCACCGGGATCATTATTCTATAACCTTGCTTCTCTTTTAATTGCAACTCTTGTTTTTCCTTTTGCCATCCCCGGCGCCAGCGCCGCCATTGTCCCCAAAAACCTTCATAGGAACCGGTGGCGTAATTATGGCTTTTTACCTGAACCACTACATATTTTAGTTGCTCTACTTTGTCCTTGAGCTCGGCCTGCAATTTTTCGGTTATTTTCTCGGCCTCTTCTACTTTTAATTCGGAATCCAGGGTTATGGTCAGCTCGGCAAAGGCAACTCCACCGATACGCCTGGTCTTTAGGTCCGACCAAGATACCCCCCGAGCTTTTAAGATCTCCCGGATCTCTTTTTCCGCTTCTTCATCGTTAACCCCGATCAATTGATCCGTGGTCTCTTTGCCCATCTCCCAACTTTCCTTGATTATATATAAACCTATCAGAACAGCCAGAATGCCATCGGCTATAGGAAACCAAAAAACAAATATCAAACCCACTAAAACCCCGATCGAAGACAGGACATCGGCCCGGGAATGCTTGCCGTCCATGACCAGGGCTAAACTGTTCTCTTGTTCTCCGACCCTGATCTTATATCTGGCTATCAATTCGTTGACCACTACGGAAATAAATATAACCACAAATCCCCATATGCCCAAATCAACCGCCTGTCTATTTATTATCTGCAAACCACCTTCGTAAATTATCCATACCCCGGAGCCAAAGATCAAAAGAACTATCAGAAAACTGGCCACCGTTTCCACTGTATAAAAACCATAAGGATGTTTCTCGTCCTGCTCCCGCCGAGCCACTTTTACTCCGACCAGAGCCACCAAGGAGGAAAAAATATCCAAGCCGGAATGAAGACCGTCGGCAATAAGGGCGGAACTGCGGCTAAAAAATCCGGCTATCAATTTAATGATGCTTAAAAAAATATTGGCCGCCACTGATACCCACAGTGATCTCTCCTGGATATTCATACTCATAGCTTTATTATAACAAAAACCTACTTTTAATATAACCACTGTAATCCCTTTAAAGCAACAAGTAAAGGCCGATTTTAAAATGTTAAAGCCCTTCCGATTTGGGAAGGGCTTTATTTGATAATAGAAGTATTGCTTTGTGTTTTAAGTTTTTCTTTTTCTATTTCCTTTCTTTTTCTGTCCTTTCTTATTAAATTGATTATTTCGTCCTTGGTGTTTTCCGGATCAGGAACTTGCTCGAAATGAAAATTCCTTTTGGAACCGGCGGTCTGGACATAAACGCTACCGTAATTCAACAAAGTCGGAAACACCCCTTCCGTGTCCACGGTCACATCCTGAATGCGGAACAATTTCAACTCGGACACGGTCCGAGAAAAGAAGCCCTTCTGCTCAATACTTATAATGCGACGATTGGTTACTATCCAGACATCCAAGTAATAATCTATAAAATAAAAAAAGGCGAACAACCATACCGATAAAAAATATACACTCCCGGCCAAAACCAAAACAGCATACAAAAATTGATTTTCCCAAATTACCGGAAACACATTAATTAAAAAAACATAGATCAAAACCGGGGCCAAAAGCATTAAAAAAACCAGAACCACCTTTTTAAACAGGATAAATAGGTCTCTCCGCAATATTTTTACCGGATTTTCTCCGGGTAATTGATTGGGAAGTTTGAACTTAGAGAACATAAAAATCAATAAATAGACCCGGAATTAAATATAGAAAAAAATATCTCCCGGCTCCAATCTATTTGGGAAATAAAAAAATAGGATACCGCCAGTATCCCCAAAGACCCGCTCAGATATACTATGATAGACAGAAAGCTGGTAAAACTCTTAAAACTGAATTTGATCATGTGATACAGGGCCACCAAGCTGAAAATCGCCCAAAAGAACAAAAAAGTAAAATAAATATAGAGTAAAACGGATAAGGATATGCTCATATCATTTTTTTAATTCTGACTTTAATTTAGCACATCCACCCCTGCTTTACAAACGCCGGACAAATGGTATCTTATAAAAAGTAAACTTTAAAATTCTCCTATGACCAAACCCCAAAATTATATCATCTCCCTGGGAGGGTCCCTTATCATCCCTAATGACGAAATAAATTGGCAGTATCTAAAAAAATTCCGCCGTCTGATCCTGGACCAACTGAAAGCCGATAAAAGATTCTTTCTGGTGGCCGGAGGGGGGACCACGGCCAGAAAATACAGCCAGGCCGCCAACAAGGTGGTCAAGATAGCCCCGGATGATCTGGATTGGCTGGGCATCCATTCCTCCAGATTGAATGCCCACTTGATCCGGACCATTTTCCGGGACCAGGCCCACCCCGAGATCATCAAAAATCCGACCATTCATATGGATACCGACAAGAATGTGGTGGTCGGAGGAGGATGGAAGCCGGGCTGGTCCACCGATTATGTGGCCACCATGATCGCCCAGGAATATGAAGTAGAACATGTGATCAATCTGACCAATATCGACTATGTTTATGACAAGGATCCGGCCCGATACCCGGACGCCCAAAAGATAAAAAAGACCGGCTGGAAGGATTTCCGAAAACTGGTTGGTAATAAATGGAAACCCGGACTTAATACTCCTTTTGACCCCATTGCCTCCAAAAAAGCGGAACAATTGGATCTGGAAGTGGTCCTTATGAACGGGAATAAACTGGCCAACTTGAGAAAATACTTAAACGGAGAAAATTT
>CAZPEL010000027.1:0-13241 GCA_964585585.1 uncultured Gammaproteobacteria bacterium
AGGAGTTGCCGGAAGACAAAACGGTAAAAGGCAAGATCGGAAAACTCAAGCATTTAACGAGTAACAGTTCAAAATGAAAAAACTCCGAAACCAGATTTTGAATTTTAATAAATATATTCTAGAATTTAACATTTAATAATTTGTATTTTTATTTATGTCTATAGAAAACAATTTCGAAAATTTTAATTTTTCCGCCGAGCCGGAACAAGAAAAGACTCAAGAAGAAAAAGAAAAGGAGGAGTATTTGGAAAATTATTTGGAAGCTGTGGGTCTGGATTGGGAAGATCTAGAGGGAAAACAAGTGCTGGACATCGGAGCCGGATTAGGAGAATTCGGAGAGAAGGCCAAGGAAAAGGATGTGAATGTTACTTCTTTGGAAGCCAAGCCGGAGTTATGGGAGGAGGAAGGTGAACCCTCTAAAGAAACTCCTTATGTTCAAGGAGATGCCAGCCGTCTTCCTTTTCAAGACAATTCTTTTGATGTGGTCATTTCCAGGGCTGCTCCTCCTGTAATATCTCAAAGCAAGGAAGAAGTTAAAGAAGTGGTCCAAGAAGCAGAAAGAGTATTAAGCGAGGGAGGAGAATTCCATTTTGGGCCGGCCGGTTTGGATGCGGAAATATTCTCTGAAGAAGAATTGAACGCCGAAGCCGGCGGAAATTTTCAAGAATTAAACACCGAACAAAGAGTGGAAAAAATAAGAAAGAAGGCATTGGAATTTTTGCAAACCCTTAATCCCAATATCGAATATAAAGAAAAAGAAGATCCGGAGACCGGAGAAAGGTCCGGTTTTTATGTTTTAAAAAAAGAACCGCAAGAGGAACAAAAAGAAGGAGAATCAACAGAAACCGAGAAAGACAAGGAAATAGCGGAAGAGCTTCAGTCAAAGTTGAAAGAAATAGAAAATTTTGAACTTTCCGGAGATATTGTTGATGATTTTAATAGTTTTCTAGAAGTGACCGGGAGAGATGGTATATATAAGAAGGTTGATCAAGGTGAAAAGCCGGAATTTATTTTAGCCGGCTTAACTCAAATAAAAAAGGCCTGGGAAGGAATAATGCGTGACCCGCAGAGCGTGGATACCGAAAACGAAGCTAAGAAGTTATTCTTTTTAGACATCCCCCAAAAAGAAATTGAAGCGGCAAATAGGTTTATTAATTTTTATTTAAATAAATATTCTAAAAATGAAAAAGATCTAATGGATGAAGAGTTTGAGCAATTCAAACAAGAAAAATTTTCGAACAAAAAAGATGAAGGTGATTTGGACACAAAAAGTGAGGAAAATTCCCCGGAAGACCCCGAGGTTTCCCTGGATGAGATCGAGAAAGATGAGGAGTTGTCCGAGGAAGATAAAAAGGAATGTGAAGAATGGGAGAAACAGGTAGGTGAATTAAAAAATATGCCAATTTCCGGAGACATTGTTAAAGATTATAACAAAATAGTGGAGTTAGTGGGTGATGAGAAAATGTTTAAGAAAGTTAACTCCACAGAAAAACCTAACACTGTGCTTATGAACTTGGTAAAAATGCAGACCACCCTGGAGAATGCTTATACTTTTCATGGCTCGAGATCGGCTGAGCAAAAGGAGGCAATGAAAAAATTTTATTTGAAAAATCTTGATCAAATGATTGAAAACATAAAAAAGTTCGTTGATTATTATAGAACAAAACAGTCATTGTAGGGAGTATATCGATTTCGGGGTCATGTCTTGGATCTTAAAGAATTGATTAAAACAAAAATCCCGGAAAGCGGGGATCATTTTAGGTTCAGGTTTTGAATTTTGAATTAAGCTAAAAAAAGTTATACTGGACACAAATGATAAAGCCAAAGACAGGATGTGGGTGTTTGGCAGAGGGTTATTTAATTGTTTATGGTTTGCCCGGACGGTTATCGAGGTCCGGCCCGATGATTGGAACGCCAGGATGTATGTATGGATTGCGGTAAAAAGGGAGTTTGATGTTTTAAGGCCCGTCTTTAAGGTGGGCTTTTATAATGTATTACACTATAGTGTGATGCATTTATTATATTAATATTTTGATATAATGATTGGAAATAAATTATATAGAATGATATATTAAAATTAGATCTCAAATTTTAGATTGTTATTTAAAAGCTATAATTTTTAAATTATGTTTTATGAAACAGCCCACCATAAAAACCGAAAAATTTATTTTACGCCCCTTTGAAATGGATGACGCTGCCGGGGTGGCCGAACAGGCCAATGACAAAGAGTTGGCCAAGTATGTGGGTACTATCCCTTATCCATATCGTGTGCAGGATGCTGAAAATTGGTTGAAAAAGGTTACAGCTGAAAAAAATAAAAAAGACTCATCGCAGGTTGATTTTTGTATTGAAATAGAAGGGCGGGTCGCCGGAGCCATCTCTTTGTTCGATATCAAGAAAAACCATAAGGCGGAGATAGGTTATTGGTTGGGCAAGGATTTTAGAAGAGGGGGCGTTATGACCCGAGCCATTAAAGAGGTTTGCGACTTCGGGTTCGAGTCTCTGGGGTTAAAAAGGATCTACGCCTCTCCACATGCGGATAATATATCATCTCATAAAGTTTTGGAAAAAGCCGGCTTTGAACAAGAAGGGATTCTTAAGAAAGAAGCCAAAAGAGAGGATGGATATATGAACTCTTATTTAATGGCCTGGGTGAAATAATTATTGGTTTTTTTACCATATTTACCGAAAAAATAACTTTTTTTCTTGACACCTATCTTCATAATAGGTATTATTGGCGTAAATTTGCTCTTTGAAAATTAAATAATAAATATCATTGGCAACAGCTAAAGAAGGGAGGATTGTAATGGCAAAATTGTTATATGGAAATGTTAGAGATAGTAATATCAGATATGTCACAGGTGTAAATATAATAGAGGATACTTTTGTGGTTGATAATGGAAACAAGGCATGGATATTCGCCGATAGTATCAGCTTCCAAACATTAAAAGAGAAAAAAGAAGCGGAAGAGCGCATTCAAATAGTGCCGGTTGAACCCTTTTATGAGAAGGCTGAAAAGAAGAAAGGGGATGTAAGAATACATAGTAAGCTGGCATTAGTACTATTGGAAGAATTAGGGTTATTGGATGAAACGATAGAATTGCCTTTTAATTTTCCGACCGGCATCGCTAAGTATTTGATCGATAATAATGTGAGAATAAAGATAATAAATCTTTTTTTTGAAGAAAGGGCCAAGAAAAAGGTTGAGGAAGTTCAAGCCATTGAAGATAATCTTAAAATCGTTCGAAAGGCCTTTGATCAGATAGAGAATGTATTATTTGAATCTAAAATAGTGAATGGTAAATTGGAGTATGAGGGTCAATATTTGTTGAGTGAAGATTTGAAGAGTTTGGTGGAAATATCCTTATTGCAAGAGAGTATGCAGATAGAGAATGATATTATAATCTCTTGCGGCCCTCGGTCGGCCATTCCGCATGATCCGGGAACGGGAGTAATAATGGCGAACACTCCCATTGTGTGCGATCTCTTTCCCAGAGGTAAAAATAATAGATATTTCGTGGATATTACCAGAACATACATCAAAGGCGATGTGCCTATTGATGTTAAAAGGGTCTATGAAGATGTTCTGGAAGTATATAAAAGATTGGAAGAGAGGGTCAAGGTTGGTATCGGGAGCAAAGAATTACATCGCTTATGTTCTGATATGTTTATTCATAAAGGAAGAGAGGTGAGTGGAATTAAAGGATTTGTTCATGCCACCGGTCATGGAGTAGGATTAGATCTGCACGAGGCCCCCTTTATTAATCCCTATTTTGAAGGAATGATAGAAGAGGGGAATATTTTATCCATAGAACCCGGTCTTTATTATCCGTATTGGGGCGGAGTAAGAGTAGAGAATATGTTATTGGTTGAACAGAGTGGAGCGGTTTGTTTGTCTGACTGGAAACAAGGAATATTAAAGATTCCTTAAAAAACAAGAAAGGAGACATAGATGGGAATCACAGCTTATTTGATGGAGAAAAAAAGCGGGAAAATAATCGGTCTGAATGAATTGGGAGAGTTAGTCTGTAGGATGTATATAGAAAATCATGATTTGGAACAGATAATCAAAGCTTATTCTTCCCGACAAAAAATAAGAAAAGGAAGAGCCAAGAAAGAGGTTGAAGAATTTATTAAGGACCTTCAAAGAAGAGAACTGAACAGAGAAAATATAAGAATCATAAAAAAAGGAAGCAATAAAAAACAACTCCTCACAGTACAATTGGACCTTTCCTGGAAATGCAATTTAAATTGCAAGTATTGTTATTTAACCGATACTCGTCTTATAAACCCCAGTCTTTCTTTGGATGAATGGAAAGATGTAATAAAACAACTCCAAATAATGGGGGTGCCCAAATTATCTTTTTTGGGAGGAGAACCCCTTTTGGCTGACCATTTTTTTGAGTTGGCCGGTTACGCCTCCTCTTTAGGCTTTAAGATCTATACCACAACCAATGGAGTATTGGTGAACAAGGAAGTGGCAAGGTCAATCCGTGAAGTCGGATTCAATGAGATTGATGTTTCGGTAGATGGAGCCACTCCGGATGTGAATGATTCCCTTAGAGGTGAAGGCACCTTTTTTAAGGTCATCGGTGGTATAAAAGATCTTATACAAGCCGGAGTGGAGGTTAAAACAGCTACAGTATTGAATAAAAAAAATAAACATCAAGTGTTGGATTTGTTGAACCTGGGTATGAATTTGGGTGTTACTCAAATGTATTTCAACCCATTGTTACCCTCTTCGGCGGATAGTGATTTTTGGAAAGAGCAAAGTCTTAGCTTCGCGGAGTGGAAGATAGCGAAAGAAGAGATAGAAAGTTGGACTTCAATGCCTTCCAATAATGTCCAAGCGTTTGCTGAAAGTGGTTTTGATTTTGGAGATAAAAAGCAAAACGAGTATGTTGATATTTTATCTTATTCCGGTTGTAAGGCCGGAAAACGAGAAATGATCATTACTCCCGACGGTTATATCGCTGTATGCCCAATGGTTTCCACTGACAGAAGATTTCAAAACATGAATATAAGAGAGCATAGTCTTGAGGAAATATGGGAGACAGATTATTGGATAAATAAACTGCGAGAAGTCGATAAGAGTGATGTTCAAGGCAAGTGCGTTGATTGCACTAATTTGCTTGAATGTCAGGGAGGGTGCCATATCCTGTCTTATTTGAGATATGGACATTTAAATTATCCTGACCCCAGATGCCCCCATTAAAACAACTTGATTTTTATTTCCAGATTTGATAGAGTAAACCCAAATCTTATAAAAGGAGGTGAGCTTATGTTCTTTAAAAAAATCATTTTTGGTCTTCGTCCCTGGAAGAAGCATAATCGGGCCAGCTTGATCCCGCTTAAGGCTGCCACAAAGGCAGATCTAAGTTGCCCCGGATGCAAAGTGATTCCGGTATTGGACTAAACAATCTGTAAATAAGGCGGGGTCTCCTCGCCTTATTTTTACATAAGGAGAGAATTATGTCTGGTGAAGAGAGAAAAAAAGTTTCCAGTATTTTTTTGGAGTATGCCCAAAAAGCGGAATTATTTGATTACGGTCCTTTTAAAGGATCAATAGTTATCCGTCCTTATGCTTATTCCATGTGGGAAAAATTTCAGGCGTATTTGGATGCCGAGATCAAAAGGATGGATTGCGATAACCTTTATTTCCCTTGTTTAATTCCAGAGAGATTGTTATCTATGGAAAAAGAACACGTGGAGGGGTTTTCTCCGGAGTTAGCGATGGTCACCCATGGAGGAGGTGAAGAGTTGGTCGAAAAGTTGGCCGTTCGCCCCACTTCGGAGACCCTGATGTACTATTATTTTTCCAAATGGATATCCTCTTGGAGGGATTTGCCTCTTAAGGTCAATCAATGGTCAAACGTTGTTCGATGGGAATTAAGGCCCTTTCCTTTCTTGAGAACTTCTGAATTTCTTTGGCAAGAAGGTCATACCGTTCATGCCACTTACGAAGAGGGAGTTGAACAAGCTTTTGATGCCTTGAAGGCTTATGAGAGATTCTTTCGAGAAGTGCTGGCCATTCCGGTTTTTATAGGTAAAAAATCGGAAAAGGAAAAATTCGCCGGCTCCCTTTATTCTATGAGTTGCGAGGCACTGCTTTTAGACGGCAACGCTCTGCAGATAGCCACTTCTCATAATTTGGGGCAAAATTTCTCTCAAGTCTTTAAGGTAGATTTCCAAGACAAGCACGGAGAAAAGGATTATGCCTGGCAGACCAGTTGGGGGCTTTCCACCAGAGCGTTAGGAGGAATGTTTTTGACCCATATGGACGAGAAGGGACTGGTCATACCTCCCAAAGTGGCGCCTATCCAAGCAATCATAGTTCCCATTGGATCGCATAAGAATGAAGAGGTTTTAAAAACAGCCGAAAGGATAAAAAAGGATCTCAATAATGCTGATATAAGAACTAGGATAGATAACAGAGAACAATCCCCTGGATGGAAATTCAATGATTCGGAGTTAAAAGGAATTCCTATCAGATTGGAGGTTGGTCCCAGAGATGTAGAAACCGGAACAACTAAGCTTGTAAGGAGAGATACCGGAGATAAAAGTTGTGTTCCGATCGAACAATTGGTTATCAATATCCAAAATCTATTGGAAGATATTCAGAGCAATTTATACAAGAAAGCTCAAATTTTCACGGAAAATAACAGTCATAAAGTGGAGGACTATGAAGAATTCAAAAAGATAATAAAGGAAAAGAGGGGATTTATTTGGGCCGATTGGTGTGGAAGTCAAAAATGCGAAGAGACCATCAAGACAGAAACTAAGGCCACCACCAGATGCATTCCGTTCGAAGATAAATCATCATTCAATACCGGCAAGTGCATCAGATGTGGTCACAAAGCTCATTATCGCCCGATCTGGGCCAGATCTTATTAAAGAAACATAACATGCAATTCAAGATAAGGGCACAAAATCATTTGTGCCCTTTTTTTATTGTTAACATTGCAGCAAAAGGGTTTATACTTTTAGTGGTTGTTGGGGTAGATCTTGAATTTTGAATTAAACTAAAACAAATTTATGTCGGATACAAATGATAAAGCCAAAGACAGGATGAGGGTGTTTGGTAGGGGGTTGTTTTAATTGTTTTTGGCTTGTCCGGGCGGGTGATTGGAGTTTATATTGAAAAATGATAAAATTAATATATCTACTTAATAAATAAAAAATAACTATGGTCCAAGCGAACAAGAAAAAGATATTTTTTACCACGAGTTGTGTGGCTTTTTTTATGTTTTTGTGCCTTACCCCCGTTTTTAAGGCAAAAGCGGAAACAACTTCTACCACAAGCACTTCCACTAAGCCCGATCTGGCAGTAAAAGCTATTACTTTTATTTCTGAGAATCAAACAGAGGGAGAGAAAGGCGCTTTAGCGGTTAGTATTGAAAATTTGGGAGGCGAGTTAACAAGCAAGGAAGGACTAATGAGTTGGCATAACAATTTTGGCGACCAAGGTTTTGTTTTCGATGAATCTACCCCGGATATCAATTCCTTTGAAGTTAGTAGGGGGATGCCTACAGAATTTTATCCGTTACAAAAAGATGAGAGCATAATTTTTAAATGGCTGGGGAAGTTCAAAATTTCCGGAGAATTAAAATTAAAATTTATTGTGGATAAGGCCGATAAGTTAGAGGAAGCAAAAGAGGGGAATAATAGTTTGATTGAAGCAATAAAAATAAAAAGTTCCAGTAGTGATACTTCCGAAGTAGAATCTATTGCTTTATCCGGAGAAGGAAAGGATATCAAATGGACAGTGGATGGGCACAGCGATAAGGGCTTTAAGGTGGTCTGGTCCAAGGATCCGAAGCCAACCTATCCCGGAGATAAATTCCATTATTACACCGACCCCGATAAAAATTCCGATACACTTAGGGCCTTTGACGGCAGTGGTATTTATCATGTCCGGGTCTGTGAGTATTTGGGAGGTAAATGCGGTGTTTACAGTAATGAGATAAAAGTAAAGCTGGGAGAGGATGCTTCCAGTGATAAAGACACAGACAAAACCGATTCGGAAAAAGAAGAGAAAGAAGACGAAGAGATCAAAAATATTAAAGATAAAGTAAACAAATTGATCAGTGGCAAATTGGATAACCTCTCGGAGAAGATCGAAGATTTAGAGCAGAAAGTGGAAGAACAAAAATCCCAAATAGAACAGTTAACTGGCCTAACTTCTGACCTAAAGGAATTAGCCGGCAACATGAGGGACGCTATTAATGATTTTGTGGCCTACGGAGTGGATAAAAACACTGAACAATTGGGCGCCGGTGAGAGGGCGGCGGTCATCCATTCCTATAAAAAGGCCTTTGGCGAGTTACCGAATTCTGAAAAAGATCTAACCGATGTGGTTAAGATCGCCAACGGCAGATGGCCCGGTAAGACCAATGAAAAAGCGGAAGAAGAGGCCAAAAAGAAATTTATGGAGATCTATGATCGGGTCCCGGATATGGATAACCCCAAAGATGAAGCGGCTGTCACTGTAATGGCCTATGGACTTAGGCAAAAAGCGGAGAATCGAAATTTAGAAAGTGAGGAAAGAGGCCTTAAGATATTCAAGAACATCTACGGCCATATGCCGCAAAACACGGAAGAATGGAATGTTATGCAGGCCATAACTTATTCCGGGGCGACCCGGGGAACCGACTCGGACGGAGATCTATTAACCGATGAAAGAGAAGAGGAATTGGGAACAGATCCCAACGATCCGGATACTGATGACGACGGCTACAAGGACGGAATAGAAGTGGCCAACGGCCATGATCCGTTGAGTCAATAATAAAGGAATCGATTAAATATTTTTTGCTTACTGTGACATCCGGTCTTTTTATAGTTTTTCAGGGGGCTCTTGCTTGATTCTTGCCATCCCCATCAAAAAACCCGAAAAGTATATCTTTTGGGTTTTTTGATGTTTTAGTTGTAGGGTCGGTTTTGAATTTTGAATTCTTGCCTCTAATATTTACCACTCCCGAAGATTTACAAATATCTCCATAATAATTTTTATATAACACGGCTTTTGTAGCTGGGTTTGTTAATTAAACAAAAAAAGGGGTCTGAAAAGTTCAGACCCCTTTGCTTTAGGGATTAAGGCGTTGAGATGTCGCCGGGACCCCCGAACGGATCATCATGGATGCTGATGGAATCTCCGTCCCCCGTTGGAATGCGGGTGGTGATAACTGAGTCACCTTCGTTCGGCCCATAAGGGTGGATGTGGGTGTCACCACCTCCGGGCAGAGGAATAGAAGAGTTTCCGGGGTGACCGGGGTTATTTCCGCCAGGTCCGTTAAAATCGTCAATACCTGCCATAATAAACCTCCTAAAAAATTTGTTTACAGTTTAAAGAGCAAATTTGTTATTCCTGGGTTTTTATCACCTCCTTTCTCAAGAATTCATGGTATAGGACCCTATATCATTGCTAATGGTGGTGGTGAGAGTTTCTTTTCTTTTGCTTGATAGTGGTCCATATACGGGACAAGCAGGCCATTCATTAACGGGAAGTTTCATCTTGGGTGGTTTACCTTCATTGTGTTTTTTGCGTCTTGACTTTATTGATTCGATGGCCATTTTGTCAAAGTTAGAACAAAGATTGCCGCTTTTTTGATAGGGGCAACTTGCCACCTTAATCACCTCCACAGAGGGGGTTTGGACCCTCCATTTTCCGTCTATAAATTTTTCAGTCCATTGCATTAACACCTTTACATTAACTTTGCTTTCCTCGGGGGCCTTGGTGTGGCCCCAGCGAGGTTTACAAACTGCATTTACGGTTTCTTTGAATTTTTTTTCGGCGCCTTCTTTTGCCATGATTTTTTCCTCCTTGACTTTAAAAATTGTATTTTTCCTACAAAAGTTGGAACTGGATAAATACTATAACAAATAATTTCATTTTTGGCAACCCTTTGGCCCTACATCTGTTTTCAAGTTTAACATACTAAAAAAGGACAGCTAATGCTAGTGAAATATTTTTGGGGTTTTTGGGATTAGGTCTTGTTTTTTTACATTTTGAGTTGATGTAATAAAATCAAACCAAATCAAAATTGATCAAGATAATCTATGTCCAGACCTCTAAGAATTTAATACCCCGGAGCACAGTATCACATCATATTCCGCGGTAATGGCGGTAATAATGTTTTCCGGGACAAATTAGATTGTCAGGTTTTTTTGGCTCAGCCGCAGTCTCTGACCCCGGGACTGCAGCTTCTTAAAACAACAAATAAATGTTAAAATAAAACCAATAACATCGATCCTTAAAAAACTTTACCGGATAACCCTCTTAATGATATGGTGAATATGGAGATGCTTCAAGTGGTTATATTTTCCATAATAATAGGATTGGCCTTGGTGAGTATCAAGCCGGAGAAGTCAAAGCCGACCCTGAATCTTTTGAATTCCGTGCAGGCAGTGTGTATGAAAATAGTTCGTTGGACCATGCTCTTGGCTCCGATCGCCGTTTTTGGTTTATTGGCGCAATTGACCATGAAGACCGGAATACAATCTCTGTTTAGTATCGGGTATTATATCGGGACGGTTATGATCGGTTTATTTATTATGATCCTTGTTTATTTGCTTATAGTCCTGATATTGGGGAGGAAAAATCCTTTAACATTTCTTAGGGATATCCGGGAAGCGCAACTCTTGGCCTTTTCCACCGACAGCTCCATTGTAACCATGCCTTTATCAACGAAAATAGCTGAAGAAAAACTGAAAATAAAGACATCTGTTTCCAATTTTGTTATTCCTATCGGGACCACTATAAATATGGACGGCACGGCCCTTTACTGGGGAGTGGCCACTGTTTTTTGGCCCAGATATTCGGTATTGAATTGGGCCTCGGCGCCATTTTGGTATTGATAATGACCGCTGTCGGGGCTTCTATAGGTACTCCGGCCACTCCCGGTGTCGGGATAGTCATTTTATCAACCGTTTTGGTCAGCATAGGAATACCGACCGCCTGGATCGTTCTGATAGTGGGCGTGGACAGGATTTTGGAGATGATGAGAACGGCCACCAATGTAACCGGAGATCTGACGGCCGCAGTGGTTATGGATCGGATGGTCAAGGAAGAAGCGCCTGTAAAAGCTCAATTGAAAGAAGCTTGGGGTTAAGTTTGTAAGTTAGCGGGGATCGTGTAAAAATAACTTAGATTGATATGAAAACACTTATAATTTACGCTTCCATCCATCACGGCAACACCAAAAAGGTTGCCCAAGAAATCAGCTCCGTGCTAAAGGCCAAGGTTTTATCCTTTTCAGAAGTAAATCGAAAAGATATAGAAGAAGCCGATCTGGTCGGCTTCGGTTCCGGCATTTATTTTACCAAATTCCACAAGGGCTTGATCAATTTGGTGGAGGAATTACCGGACATGGAAGGCAAAAAGGCCTTTTTATTCTCCACCAGCGGCATGAAGGCCAATAATATTTTTAATAGGTCGCATGATAAATTCAGAAAAATTTTGGAAAAGAAAAAGTTTGAAGTAGTAGGAGAATATACTTGTCCCGGATATGATACTTATAGCTTATTAAAATATATCGGCGGGATAAACAAAAATAGGCCTGATCAAAAAGATATAGACAGGGCAAAAGAGTTTGCCCAATCAATTAAACCCCATAATTGATTCGATCTATCCCAAAAGAATTGATAGTTGCTGTTGATCCGGATAGGGGTAAAGACTACCGGCATTAGGATTATTATTAAATATTATTTATGATCTTAAAATTATTTTTGATCGCTTTTCCGGTTTTTTTATTAATTGATATGCTTTGGCTCGGAGTGATAGCCAAAAATTTTTATTATAGACAGATCGGGTCTTTGATAAAAAAGCGAGTTAATTGGTCGGCTGCTATAATATTTTACGGATTATTTGTTTTTGGTTTGGTTTTCTTTGTTATTGTTCCGGCAGTGGAAAGCATTTCTTGGGTGGTAGCTCTTTTCCGGGGCAGTTTATTCGGTTTAATAACTTATGCCACTTATGACCTTACTAATTTATCCACTTTAAATAATTGGCCCTTAAAGCTGACTATAGTAGATATTTTATGGGGAGTGGTTCTGGCTTCCTTGGTGTCTATAATAACTTATTTTATTTCAATTACTTGGATAATATGAATTATTTCTTAATATTGGCCGGGGCCTTGCTCATTTATATGAGTTTTTGGTTTGTCCTTTCCTTGATCAAAAAAAGGAATGATGTAGCTGATGTGGCCTGGGGGCTGGGCTTTGTCCTCCTGGCCTGGCTATCTCTCTTTATTTCTGATAATTTTGAGATCAGGACGGTTTTAACCACTTCCTTGGTCAGTATTTGGGGCTTGCGCTTAGCTTATCACATAGCCAAGCGTCACCGGGGCGAAGAGGAGGATTATCGCTACCTGAATTATCGAAGATCCTGGGGTAAGTGGTTCTATATCCGCTCTTATTTGCAGATATATCTTTTGCAGGGCTTTTTTTTGTTTTTAATTGCCTCCCCGGTTATGATCATAAATGTTTTTTCCGATGGCGGTTTGGGTTTTGGGGACCTGGTTGGGCTTTTAATATGGGGTATCGGCTTTTCTTTTGAATCTATAGGAGACGCCCAACTGGCCAGGTTTATTAAAGATCCGGCTAATAAAGGAAAACTTATGATGAGCGGATTATGGAAATATAGTCGTCACCCTAATTATTTTGGAGAAGTTTTTCAGTGGTGGGGGGTGTGGGTGATCGCCCTGTCTGTTCCCTATGGCGTCTGGGGAATCATTGGTCCGATAACCATTAGTTATTTAATACTAAAAGTTTCCGGCATCCCCATGCTGGAAAAGAAAATGGCCGAGCACCCGGATTTTAAAGAGTATAAAAAAAGGGTTAGTGTTTTCTTTCCCTTACCCCCCAAGAAACAATAATTTTGGGGTCAGGTTTTGAACTTTGAATAGGTCAGTATACATACTAAATAAAAAATCATGAAGTTCTATAATGTATTTAAAAGAGTGATTCTATTCGGAGCGATCTTAGTAATTATCGTCTCCGTGTTTTTGGTGGTGAAAAATGTCAACGAAAAGGAAGAGGAGAATGTTGATAAAAACAACGGCACAACAACCTCCGTGGACACAGTACCTTCCGATGATAAGGATAAAGATGTGGAGCCGCCGTTCACGGCTCCGGGCGAGGAGGGGAAAGATCGGGAGAACGGGGAGCGGGAAACTCCACCTAAAAAAGACAAGGAGAAGCCGGTAGAGAAGCCGGAAGAAGATCGGCCTCAAGTGGCTATTATT
>CAZPEL010000028.1:0-13146 GCA_964585585.1 uncultured Gammaproteobacteria bacterium
GTTCCCGTGTTCCCAAATAAAACAACCCCGCCTCTAACGCGAAGCGGGGTTGTTTATTGGTTCGCCTTTTATAAAAGGCGAATATGGAGTTACCTAACAAGAATAATCTTGTTGGGTTACCACTTCAAGGTATAGGTGCTGGAAGGCAATTTGTTAACCAAGCTACCACTAATACCACTGGTGGTGTCATCACCCCAGGAGAATCCTTCCTCTAAGAGCTGAACAGTAGCAGAATTGGCGTCAGTGGCGCTAGATACAGTAACCACAAGTTGATAAGTCTTAGAGTCTCCGCTGGCAATAGTTCCTTCACCACTATCAATAGTAGAAGTGGCTCCGGAGAAGCTAGCTACTGAATCGTCGTTGCTGTCTCTCAGGTCTATAGAGTCAATAGTAGCGTCACCGGCAGTACTGGTGGAGAACTTCATTGTCTCCAAGATGGCATCAGCCTCGTTGACACCTCCATCATTGGATACTGTGATATCCATAATGTAGTTCTCACCATTGGTTAAGGTGTCGGTGTCTCCGGCACTGGAAGATACGGTGATCTTGCTGTCATAAATGTTGAACAATTCACCGGTTTCCAGAGTAGGTGTTTTGTCGGTCACACCGCTTGTGTTGTCGGATTCATAACTGTAACCGGTCAATTCAAGGTGGACATTTTCATCACCGGCAGCCAAATTGTCGACATCGTTAAGGTCGCCCATGGCGCTTACCTTGACATCGTCGTCGGCATCCACTCTGATGTTGGTGTCAAAAACGAACACGCCTTGATTGGCGGTGTTGTCCACGTCACCGGAACTTAAACTCAAACTGGTTACACCAGATTCATTTGTAGTAGCAGTAGGGTTGTCTTGGTAAGCAGTAATCTCAACTTCAGTGATATTGAAGCCGGTGTTATCAGCTTCGAACTTCCAAGTACCCAGCTCTTGGTCAGTGGCTTCAGCCAACAAAATGTCGGCACTAGGGGTGGAAGCGTCTACTGTAGCAGTCAAAGAGCCTTCGGCCAAGGTCATGGTTTGACCGTTAGCTGACTTCTCAAAGGCTTCATCACTGGTAGCTCCTTCTCCTTCCACTTTCAAGTAAGTGGTGATTTGATTATCTCCGTCAAGCTTGGCTTGGGAGATATTGGAATCAATGGTCAGATAAACCTCCACAACCTTGTCGGCCTCAGCTTCCAAGGTCTCGCTAACGGAGAAAGTGGTGGTTCCGGAAGGACTGGTTACATAGTCCTCGCTGTTAACTTTTAAGTCCTCTATATCATCCATGGTCATTACATCTTCGCTTCCATCAGTAGTGGTAGCAAAGTCAAACCACACTTTGTAGTTGTCAATGTCCAAGGCCTCAGCTTCTCCGGCCTCAAGTAGGAATTTACCGACCATAATCTCCTCACCGGAAACAACCTCTTTATCACCCAAGGTGGCATCTTTAACCACATCCGGGTTAGGTGTTCCCACAGTCATGGTGTTGCCGGTAGCTACACCACTGATTTCGCTGTAAGCAATGTCATCACCAGCATCATCCTCGGCTTTAACATTAGTGTCAGTGTCAAAGTCGATTTCGGCATTGTAATCACCATCAGCGGCAGAATCAATAATATCTACCTCAAGAGTTAACTCTTGAATTCCACTTACCTCGAAACTGTCATCAAACTCTACGTTGGCAACAGTTTCGGTTTCAGTAGTGGTGGATACATTGGTGGACAAAATGTCTTCAGGTCCGGCCACTCTTTCACCATCAAGATAGACGGTCACATTCTCTAGGTATTGGTTCAGGCTTAGATCTTCCGCAGCTAATTTAAGTTGAGCGGTCATTTCAGTAATGGTGATAGGTTGATCTTCGGCTTTTATTTCGGCCTTCAAGAAAACCACATCATTAGCACCCTTGGCTTGATCGGAAGAAGAAGGGTTGTCATCGGCTTCTTCAATGGTCAAATTTCCGGTCTGGATTTCCATTGTAGCAGCATCGCCGTTTTCTGTAGTAAGGTCACCTGCTGCAGTTCCAACACCTACAAAGAAACCATAAGTTTGACCTTCACCGACCACATCTTCCAATTCATCCAACTGGAATTCCACATTCTCAGTAGCTCCGCTAACAATGTTGGCCTTAAGGGTGAAATCCTCATTCTCATCTTCTTCGATGAGGTAAGGTTCGTCAAATTGCAAGGCCACAGTATCATCACTGGCGGACTCTAATTCCGCCACAACCTCACCATTGGCATACAATTTGTAATTCTCGAGGTCGGTGGCATCAGCAGTACCTTCATTGGTCAAGGTGACTCCTTGGATGGCCACATCCTCTCTCACGGCCGCCAAGTTAAATTCGGCTACATCCTTTTCTTCTTCTCCAACTTTAACATCAGCGCCTATATCCTTTAGATCAAAGGTTAAGGCACCAGCAGGGATGGAGCTAAAGCTCATCAAGTTACCTTGAACCGGAAAACTTCCGGATACTGAAGCGCCGTTGGTAGCCACATCGCTGGCTTCATCGATCTTAAAACCGTGATTACCATCAGCACTTTCCTCAGCTCCTCCGTCTACGGTAGCTCTAATGGTCAAGGTTTTGGTTTCACCGGCCGGAACAACATAATCAACGTTAGTAAATTCGGCCAGGTCATCATTGGAAATGTTCTCGCCATCTCCAACTTTGGTCATACCTTCATACAGGTAAACCTTCCCCAACTCTGTTTCCTCTCCAACTCCGAATCTGGTTACTGTCAGATCTTCAACGGTAACATCTCCGTCATTGGAAGCTGTCAAATTAACAGTAGTAAAAGGAGCTTTGGCAGCGCCGGTAGGAATAGTGGCACTAGCTGGAGTATTGTTGGACAAAGCAACAGTCAAGCCGCTGCCTACCGGTCCGGTTTGGCCATTGTCCCCGCTGGTAGCGGTTTGGGCAGTGTCGATCAAGGCCTCTTCGGCGCCGGTAATGGGATCACCCATGGAGGGTAATTCGTAATCGGCAGGGGCGTCGATTACATTGTCCCATTGGAAACGATTGGCCTCAAAAGCGGCTTCGTCGTCAATGGCTCTGGCTCCGTCCTCGGTGATGTAATATACCTCGCCGTCAACGTTCACCAAGCTACCTTGAGGATATTCAGCGCCGCTAACTTCTTCTTCGCTTTGGGTGTAGTTCACGAAGAAAGCATCGGGAACATCAACCACTCGGTCGGCCCAATCCTCTCCGTAAAGAGTGGAGGCGGTGTCCTCATCCGCAATGTGGACCAATTTGCCGCCGTCTTCCACGGCATACACCTTGGGATCGGTGGTGATCTTAACTAAGTTGGTTCCCGGTCTCATAGTGACGTTTCCTCCGATAGGAATGGATTCCAATTCGCTTTGCGGAATGGTCACCACTCCGGAGAAGTCACTGTACCAGGAGAAATATGTAGTAGAATTAGGGAAAACATATCTCTTGCCGTTGTCAGCGTAATAATAAACGGAAGATAGACCGTCCATTTTGATCAAGTCGCCGGATTCATAATCGGTGGCGGCTTGAGCCGGGGCTGTCATGACGCTCATGGACAACACGGTCATCACCATTACGCTGAACGTAATCGCTTTTCTAATTTTGTTCATAAGTAATTTTTCTTGACCCAGTTAAATTTATTCATGCGATAAATTTAACGAAGGTCGGTTAAATTTATTAGGGTCCATCCTCGTCCCGCGAAGCTTCAAAAGAAGCGAAGTGGGACCTTGCGGTGAATCGCTAATAAATTTAAATCGCTTTTTGAGTTAGATCCGGTCCGCCGAGCAAATCAACTGGAATCCCATTCCCCCGCCCCTATTACACACTAACAGCCACGGGCTGGCCGACTTAAAGCCGGGGTGTTTGGGGATTTGGAAAGTAAATTTGCATGGGAAAACTTACTCCCGCTCCACTATTTGGCTTAAGGTGAACCCCTCCTGGCCTCCCCTTGTTAAGGGGAGGAACCTTCTATCTCTCCCCTTTCCAAGGGGAGATTGAGAGGGGTTTCGCCTCTTAATGCGCAATAGGGGCGGGGTAAAAATTTTGCTGATTTACCCGCGCGGATTGCTCCGCGATCTGTTTCTCAAAAAGCTCGGATTTAAGTTTTTAAGTACTCTCTAACCCATCCTATTTAAAGGATTCGACCTTTAAGGGGTTAGGTTCCGCCTGAATAGGCGGAATTTTTGACCCGGAAACCAAAAATTTCCGGAGCAAAAATCCCACCTGATCCTTAGTTTTGTTGGGTGGTGGAAGCGGTGGTGGAAGCTGTCTCCCCGCCTTCTTGGGTGGAGGTTGCTTCCTCAGAGACCCCTTTAACCTCTCCGGCGGATTCGGAGTCGTCTTGGTTATCTTGAGTTTGCGAATCTTGGGATTCAATAACGCTCATAAATTCATCCAAAGTCTCCCGAACCTTTTCATATTCACCCTGCTTAAACAATTTTTCGGCCCGAGTTATCAATTCGCTCAATTTATCGCCGTCATGATCCTCGGAACTCATTATCTTCTCAGCGCTTTTCAGCTTCTCCGAAACATCATTATCAAGACTGGATGTGGCCCGAGTAGTGGTGGAGGTTGTTTCTCCGGAAGTGGTTCCTTTCTCGGTGCTTGTGGTCTCAAGATCATCGGAAACATTTTCTTCCTGCTGTTGCTCCTCTTCTGGAGAATCATAAATCTCCACTCCTCTATCTTTTTGAGCGGAATCCACAATGGAAAACTTCTCCCCCTCTTGAGAATTTTCTTCACTCGCCTGTTCTTTATTACTATCTTTCTCTCCGGAGCTGTTGCCGTCTTGTTCTTCCGAAACCTGGGTCGCATCCACATCCTGTTTCGGTTCCTTTTGTCTGTTATTTTGTTTTTGTTGTTCCCGGTCTTTTTTGTCTTGATCATCCTTCTCCTCTGTGGCCTTCATCTCCTCCAATTGCATTTTAACAGAATTGATATTCTCTTTAAAATCCCGGGAAAGTTTCTTTTTTTCTTCCGGATTTTGATCGCCCCGGTATTCCGGACCGCTCAAAACCTCGGAAATATCCTTGGCATGATTACTGGCGAACTTAATACCCATTTTGGTCTTTTTATCCTCATTGAAAGTGGCGGCCAACCGGGCCTTTTCTTTGATGATCCGGGCAAAATAGAAAGGGCTGTCCGGCTTGGCGTTATCAGTGGCATTAACGGTCACCACTCCTCCGGCCAAAATCAAAAGCACCACAGCGCCAACCATAAAAGCGGGTTGTGGTACTTGTTTTATTTTCTTGGGATTTAATTTTTTGCAGAATTCAAAAAACCGGCTGTAAAATTTTTCCTTGGAAGAAGCCAAATCGGCGTAATTGAACTTTTCCGAAGATACTTTCTGCCATAATACATTTCGAAATTCCTTCTTCCATTTTGAATCCGCCTCTATCCGCTGTAGCTGCTTTAATTTTTTAGCCAGTTCTTTTTCGGTCATATAATTTAAATTGCTCTATTGTTCTATTGCTAAATTGTTGATTGGGTTGTGTGCTTATGTCCGGGTCGTTCGGATGATATTATTATTCTTTCTCCAATAGTTCTTTTAGGGTTTTTAGGGCGCGGTGGGTTAGGACCCTGGCGCTGTTCTTGGAGCGTCCGGTGATCCGGGCTATCTCGGAGAAATCCAGTTCGTTGATATATTTCAAAATGATAACTTCCCGGTATTCGTCCTTTAACTCTTCCAATTTGCTCTTAACAGTCTCTATGTCAAAGTTGATCTCCGCTTCTTTTATTACATCCTGACCCTCGTCCACAATGTCGATATGAATATTATCATTATCTATTTGCACATGGGTCCCGCTCTTGTCCTGCCGGTAATGATCTATCACGCAATTCCGGGCGACCATATAGACAAAGGATCTCAAGGATTTGGCATCCTTTAACTTGTCCTCTTGGATGTAATTCCAAGTTTTTAAGAATACATTAGCGGTTATGTCCCGGGCTTCTTCGGTCTTGCCTATCTTGAAATATATGAAGCGATAAATGTCGTCCACATATTTTTCATATATTTTTATAAAAGCTTCTTCATCCTTTTTTCTGGCTTTCCAGAGAAGCGCCCGGTCCCTGCCCTTGTCCAAAAAATTATTAGAGATCTTTTTATTATTCTTCATTTTGGGCGTTCTATTTATTTATACGAAATAAGAAAAAAAATATTACAGTAATCTTGTAATATGCTTACCGGAATATTTTTTTATTCATTTAACCTCTCGCTCAATTCAAAAATCAGAGGATTTTTTCCTCGGCGTGTATATAATATTATCATACATATACAGGAAATCAAGAAGCCCATCGAGGCAAGCACCAAATTACAAATTTTGAAAATTGATTATTATAATTTGGTGCTTATTTGATCATTGGTGCGTGGAATTTGGTGCTTATCCCGATTGGTGCTTTGTGTCAGAGGAGGTGGTATCCAAAATGTGGTTGAACTTATCCAGAGCGCAACTGCGCCCAAAAAAATATCTTCTTATTCTTAATTCCATATTCCAAATTCAAAATTCCATATTCCAAATTCAAAATTCTATCACATCTTGCATTTTTTCCAATTTTATGAGAGGATATTTTTAAAAACGAAGCTCTTCCTTGAGATAAGTCCAAGGATTCGTGGACTTTAATCAAGGAATCAGATCTTAAAAAAGGACTTAAGTCCAAGGATTCCTGGACTTTCGTGGAAAAATACAACGGGTATTTCTTAACGAAAGTCCAGGAATTCGTGGACTTTCATTTTCCAAAAAACCATTATTTTTCTTACGAAAGTCCAAGGATTCGTGGACTTTCGTAGAATTATTTTTTAAACTATCAAAATTCATGGAAGACTTCTCAGATCAAAAATATACTTACTTTGTTCCGGATGAAGACTCCTTATCTCAAGAAGAGGGTCAAGAGCCAGAAACGAAAAATTCCCTGGACAAAAAGACCTCATCTCGACCCAAAATAGTCAGAAAAAGAACCAAGACCGGAGTTTGGCTTTCGGTTGCCGAAGCGGCCAACCTGGGAGGTATTCAAGGCAAGACCATCAGAAGAGCTATTAAGGAAAGACAAAATTTAAGATACAGGATAGTGAATAACAAATACAGAATAGAGTTAAGTTCCTTGGTTGATTTTATGCATACCACCAAAAAATTGGAGAATAAATTTTACAAATACGGACTGGGTCAATATGTGCAAAAATGGAAAAAATAAAATGTATTTAATAGTTGGTGAATCAAAAAACCTCCGTTTAATACTACGGAGGTTTTTTGATAGGCAGCTTAGGCCGAGAAAACTCGGTTACTAAGACACTGCGTCTTTGGCCGCTTTGGAAAGTCGGAATTTAACCACGGTCTTGGCCGGAATGTTGATCTCTTCTCCGGTGGCCGGATTTCTTCCCTTCCTGGCCTTCCTTTTGGTCTTTACCAATTTACCAAAACCGGGCAGGGCGAATTCGCCGTTCTTCTTGACTTCCTTGTAAGCCAAGTCGCTTAGCTCATCAAAGAAGGCGTTTACCTCCTTTTTACTTTGACCGGTCTTTTCGGCCAAAGTGTTCACGATCTGAGCTTTGGTCATTTTTGCCATAGGGCTTTTGGATCGACCCTCTTCTTTTGAAAAAAAGAAGTGGGGCCAATTAATTATTACTTTTTTAAAGTATTATTATACATTATACACCAAAATCAATAAAAGGCCAATAGTGGCGGGAGTTTGATCACTTAATCCTTGATACACCTAAGGGAAAGTCCATCAGATCTTGCGACATTTTCTTGTTTCATTTTCACTTCACCCGAACCATCTTTATAAAAAACATATTCAACCATCTCTTGGTCAAAAACATTACCATCATCAAAGCTCCAAAGATGTAATTTTTCCCCCCTGTCTATATAACCCCCTTGGTCTGTTGAATCTCTGGCACCGGCATAATCACTATCATCAACCAACTCAGAAGCTTGTCCCTTTATTTTTTCAAAATCCGAAGTATTGGGAATACGCCAGCCTTCCGGACAGATCCCCCTTTCTCCGCGTTCGCCCACTCCGTCAACCACAACAGACCACTGATAAAGAAGGCCCAAGGTTTCTGAACTACTACAATCCCTTCCGCTATTGCTTGAATTGGGAGGACAGGAATAATAGCCTCGATCAGCTGACCATTGGGAGTCCTTGTAAACAGGGCCTTTGGCGATATGAACATAATCGTTGTAAATCGTGGTGCGGACATTCTCGGCCATCCAGCATTGCTCCCCTATCTTAACAGTTTTATAAAGATTGCTTTCAATATCCAAAATAGGATCCCCGCAAGAAGAATAGATACTCTTCGAGGTGGTTGTTGCCCAATCTTCAATCTTGCCATTGTTTGAAAAAGTGTCCTCTTTGCTCTTTGTTCTAGCAATTGTTATTTGGAAGAGATCGCTGTTGGTGATACCCAAACCCAGTCTTCTCATTATAGCAAAAGCATCAGACGGTCTGCCCAAAAAATACCTCCTTTGGTCTTGGGGGTTGATGTACCAAGCCTCACCATTCTGCTCCACTTGAAGAAAAATGTTTCCGGCTTTACTGCGGGCAAATTCTTCATTCAATTCAAGTTCACCTGGTCCATTGGGATCGTAGCCCTGCTGTATTTCCTTTTTGTCATTATATCCATCGCCATCACTGTCCTTGTTTCCAATACTTGTTCCCAGGGCTTTTTCCAAATTATCAACAAGACCATCTTTATCCATATCCTCGCCGGACAACTCATTCAATATCCCAACCGGAATTTGATCAAGTTTTGCCGTATCTATCCCCGCTCCCAATTCTCTCATCAATTCAAAAGCATCCTGAGGCCTACCCATAAAATATCTTTTTTTGTCCTCCGGGTTTACATACCAAGCCTCCCCGTTTTCTTCTACCTGAAGCAAAATTCGGCCCGACAATTCCTCTTCCAGTTCCTGGGCTTGCGCTTTGTTAAATGAAAAAAGAGTAAAAAAAGCAAGTAAAAATAAAATCAAACCAAAAAATAATTTCTGTCTAAACATAATAAATATTATAAAATTCTTTGCTTTGAAAAACAATCAAAAAGATGTTGCCAGAATAATCACTCCTCTTTAACAATATGCCACTTCCCTTCTTTTAGGGCTTTATAAACTATTTTTCCGTTTATTTGCTTTAAATCTCTTATGTCATTATACTCCTTTAATTTTCTACCTTTATAAACTACAAAGGCCTTATCATCTTTTTGGGCTATATAGGCCAATTCATTGTCTATTTTCTTAATAGAATAAATTAGGTCATACCCCTCGCTTTCCTTGTTCCCGTTCACTACAAACCAGTCATCCCCCCGTCTGGCTATGTATGCCAATTTATTGTTTGTTTTTTTCAGGGATAGACGATCAATAAAATCATATCTTTTTCCCTCCTCTCCGTTGTGGACCACGAAATACTCCCTGTTTTCTTCAGCTATATAAGTTAAAACACCGTCAAAAAAGGAATTAAGCGTAAAAACACGATCATATTTTGGCAATTCCTTATCTCCATAAACCACAAACCACTTTCCCCTTTCACCGGCGATATAGACCAATCTATTGTTAAGATTCAAAAATTCGGGTGAGACTTGATCGTATTTTTTTTGTTCCTTTCCCCTGTAAACCACAAATTCTTCCTCTCCTTCTCTGGCCGCATAGACCAGGCCGTCATCAATTTTTTTCAAATGTTTTTTGGCTGTTGGTTTGTTTCTGCTCCAAATATAATCATATTTCATCCTTTTTTCCCCTCCGTAAACCACGAATTCCCGATCATACTTCTTCCCCCAATACACCAATTTTCCCTTCACTTCTATGGGATGGCCCACATTATCCAATCTCCTTCTTTCTTGGTTTCCGTAAACTATAAACCAATCATTGCCCTCCCGGGCCTCATATGTCAATCGTCCGTTAACCTCGGTCAAATAATACCTGTACACCTCGTCATATTTCTTTAACTCCTCTCCGCCGTAAACCATGAATTGTTTATCTCCTTCTGTGGCCACATAAGCCAATTTATTGTTATTTACCAAAAAGGACCCGAGCTTCACATCTTCATAATCTTTCTGCTCCTCTCCGTCATAAACCACAAATTCTCTGTCCCCCTCTTCGACTACATATATCAATTTGCCGTTTATTTTAGCCACGGAATCAGGAATTATCCTGTTATATTTTTTTTGCTCTTTGCCGTTATAGACTATAAATTCCTTTTCCCCTTCAACGGCTCTATAGGCTATCTTGCCCTCTATTTCAAAAAAGGTTTGGCTATTCGCTCCTATGTCATCATATTTCTTGCCTTCCTCGCCATTATTGACCACAAACCATTTATCATCTTCTTGGGCCTTGTATAAAATTTTACCCCCTAGATCAACAAGAGACTTGATCTCGTCATAGCCCTTATGTTTGACAAAATTTATACTAACATCCTTTTCAGTGCCATTATCCAACAATTCTTCATCCGCTTCTATCTTTTTGATATTTTCTTCGGTTATTCCCATGCCCAAATGGCGCATAACCTGAAAAGCATCGGCCGGCCGTCCCAAAAAATACCTCTTGCCGTCCTCTGGATTAACATACCAGGCCTCGCCATTGTTTTCCACTTGTAAAAAGATCTTGCCTGCCTGCTTTCGGGAGAAACTCTTATTAAAATTCAAACCCCCTTGTCCATTGGGATCATGGCTTCCCTGTAACTCCGTTTTATCATTGTAACTATCACCATCTGAGTCCTTTTTGTTGACTTCGGTTCCAATAGCTTGTTCGAAAAGGTCAGGCAAGCCGTCCTGATCGGAGTCTTTTCCGGTCAATTTATCCAATCCTCCTATGGGAATTTGGGATAAATTGGCTGAACTTATTCCAATACCCAGATTTCGCATCAATTCAAAAGCATCCCGGGGTCTGCCCATAAAATATCTTTTTTTATTCTCCGGATTAACATACCAGGCCTCTCCGCTTTGCTCCACCTGAAGAAGAATTCGACCCGATAGATCCTCGGACAAACTCTGGGCTTCAACTTTACCCCCGAAAAAGAAGGTAGCAAAAATAGTTAAAACAATAAAACAATAAAACAATTGCTTTTTAAACATATGGATCAATACTTTTAAAAAAATTAAAATTGTTTCACTATTTTATTATACCAATTTTAAAGCTAAAAAACAAAAAAAACACCCTTTCAAGAGTGTTTGGGGTATAATTTATCTAATATAAACATAAAGACCGTTCTTTTTCTCCGCCGGTTTCCAATCAGGAAATTGGAAATAGTTGCTTATCACCACCGCGCCCGGCTTTAATTCTTGTTTTAATTTCTCTTCCAGTTGGGGCATTATATAGAAAACCCCGAAAACTACGATACCCTGATAGCCGGACAGGTCTTCGCGCCAATAGTTTTTCCGGCTTATCCCGGCCCTGTTGTCAAGCCGATATTTTTTTAATCTTTTTCGGGAAAAAAAGATCAAAAAAGGATTTATCTCATAACCATGGGCCCGATATCCTTGTTGGGCCAAAGCTATCACCAATCTCCCGTCCCCGGATCCCAGGTCGGCCACCCTGCCCTTTTTCATCCTTGAGGCCAGCAAAGAAACCGCTTGCCTGGCCTTGGTCTTGGTGGTGGTGGCATAAGGGGCACCTTTGAAATAAGGCAAACCAAAGGCAAAGATCACTACCAACAAAAACAGGATAGCGCCCAAGGAAAAGAATAGATATAGATAAAAGCCCATAAAGAAGGGGTCAAATAAAGGATATGGTTTTTGTTGTTCCGGTCTGCCCCGCCATAGCCCTCGGGACAACAAAAACCATACCCTTTATCCATTTATTTTCAAGACAAAAATATACATTTAAATGTACATTTAAATGTACATTTTTACTTTGTTTCAGCTTATCACAAAAAATAATTCCGGTATAGAAAAACCCACTTTAGTAAGTGGGTTTTAAAACAGCCAGCAGACCTTGGACCCCAATATCAGAGCCATAATAGGAATGCTGCCGAAAACAAAAAAATTCAAGGCAAGCTTGACCTCCTTTTGGGGGTATTCCAAAACTTTATCTAAAAAAATAAAAATAGATCCCCAAACCAAAAAAACACTAAAAAAGAACAAGATAAAGGTCATTGAGCAAGGCATAACCCAAAAAACCACCATAGCCAAAATGTTAGCCCTAAATATTGGCCTGGAGACACCCTCTACTCCGCCGATATCATAAATTATCATTAGTTCCCCCTTCCGATCTTTGTAAGAACAAAAATTTATTATATATTCATTTTTCCTTGCTTTTAGTATATACCAAAATCCGGTCTTTTAAAAAAGAAGGGAGAACCAAAAAGGTTCTCCCCAAGTTTAAAAAAGAACTGGCCTACCACCTCGGCCACCTGATAACTTCCCGAACCAAGTCTCCGGGCTCCTTAATAAGTCTTCTGCCATCCAGAAGAGTGGGTGAGGGCTGAACAGGACTACGAGTAGGAAACGGTTCCCCGGATGAAATTCCGGGCTTAGGGTCCATTAAACCTGATGGCGCAGCAGGAAGATCTTTGGGGTCCATCGGTCCCAATGCCATAAAAACACCTCCTTTCTCCTTGATTTTTTGTTCACAAAAGAACACAAGGGACTTATATAATATTATTTTTTGAAATATATGTCAAGAAATATTGTGGAAATCTATATAAATTAAAACATCCCGGCAAATCTTTTTATCTAGAAATATTGATCTGGCGGCCGTTAGGTTCCTTATAAATTACATCACAACCTTCGTATGTTGTATATTTAAATATACCCAACACAGTTTTTGGCTTTGGGACAATAACTATTATGGATTTATTTTTGCTGTTCCATTTTACCTTAGAAATATCTTTTTTATAATTTGAATTAAAAAATCGCTTTGCATTTATATAATCTTCCTGAATACACGAAGCATGATCTTTATGTACCAAACCTTTTTTTCTCCTAAAACATAAGCATCGAAAAGAGAATATCCTATTATTACAAACATGATCACTAGCTAAACGGATATTGCTTTTAAAATTATTTTTGCTCTAACTTTGGTATTCTTTATTCCCTTAAAATAGAAATAAATTGGAAAGAATATTGCCATCAGACCAAGAATTATACCGGTAGTAAATAATATTTACCCAAATAGGTATAAATTTGATTCCCACATATTATTTTATTAATTGAATTTTAATATTATTTACTGGCTCCACTGTAAGCAATAGCCCGGACCG
>CAZPEL010000029.1:0-11819 GCA_964585585.1 uncultured Gammaproteobacteria bacterium
TATTTTGTCACCAAAGGCGACGCCAATAACGCCCCGGATTCCGAGGGGATCCACCCTCAAGCCGTCATAGGCAAGGTTCTGCTGGATATTCCGTATTTGGGTTATGTGGTGGATTTTGCCAAAAAACCGGTCGGTTTTCTGGCCGTTCTGGTCCTGCCGGCCCTGGTGATCATCGGGGATGAGATAAGAAAGATCTGGCGGGAAGTAAAAAGGATCAAAAAGAACAAGAACAAGGACAAGCAACAGGATGAAAAGATCGAGCACTTGGAAGAAGAGCTGGAGGAGTTGAGGAGTAAGGACCATAAAAAATAATAACTCGGAAAGAGTAATGGTAAGTCTTCTGAGAAGCTCTCGGAGGCGAAAAAGCTCGGTTCCCGCCAGGGATTTTTCGCCGAGAGCGCAGCGGCGGCGAGCCGCTGGAGCGAGCCGACCGCGGTTCTCAGAAGACTTACCATTACTCCGCGCTTTAGTTTTAATAGAGTTAATTTAACCAATGAAGGGAATTTATTCCAAATTGATCGTTTTATGTCTGGTAGCCGGACTGGCTTGGTTCGGAAGCTTTGCTATTGGCGACACCAAGGCCTATTTCAGCGCCAGCCAAAGTATCGGCTCTAATTCCTTTACCGTAGGTAGTTTGAATTTGTCAGTTAAGGAACTGGGCGGTTTTTCTCTGCGTTTGAATTCTCATAATAAGGCGGTAAAGAATGTTCAGGTGAGAAACCAGGGAAGCTCGAATATTAAATACAAAGTGAAGGCAGGCAACCCAACCGGAGAGCTATGTCAGTATTTGGATATCAAAGCCAAAGTCAAAGGTGATATTAAATACCAAGGGCCTTTGGTCGGTTTGGTCAGCGAAGAGTCTTACTTGGCCAGCTCCAGTGATCCGGAGAATTGGACTTTTAAGATCTATTTTAACGGAGACGGGGATATATCCCGCGATACTTCTTGTAGTTTTGATCTTTTATTCCGGGCTTGGCAGGCCAATATGGACGACCCGGATCGGGGATTTTCGGACACGGAAAGAATCAGTGCCACTGTGGACAGCATCGGCAAGCCCAAGGCCAATGTGGTCCTGAACGAGGTATTGCCCAATCCGGAAGGGGATGATGATCAGCAAGGCCTACAGGGCGAATGGGTGGAATTTTATAATAAAGGCAAGGATTCTCAGGATATGACCGATTGGTATATCCGGGACGCCACCGGCAATATCCGCGGCACCGTAAGGTCCACCACTACCTATAACGGCCAAACCGAGATCGGGGGCAAAAACAGCGGCCGGGAGTGGCTGGTCCTTTTGATCGACGGAGCCCAGTTGAACAATACCGGGGACACGGTAAAGCTTTATAATTCCGCCGGCGAGCTTCAGGATAGTTATGCTTTCGGGGACAGCGATACCGACGATGACAGTGATTCCCATAATACGCCGGGAGGAGACAACCAGAATCCGGCCGGAGAGGAAACAGCCGGCAACGAAGGTAAATCCTATGCCCGGATCCCGGACGGAAGTAAAAAATGGAAAGACCCGGTTCCCACTCCGGGTGCGCCCAACAAGTTAAAAGAGGATAAGGATCTGGGGTCGGCATCGCGGACAATGAAACAGGATACCCCCGAGCCGAAGTCGGCTTCAAGTTCTCCGGAAAAAGAAAAGAAGCCGGACACAGGTCAAGATGATGCAGGGGAGAAAACCGACGATACGGATAAAAAGCCGGATAAAGATCCTCAAAAACAGGAAGAAAAACAAACAGAAGAAGAAAATACCGCTAATCAAGAAGGAGAAGATAAGGATCAAGCAGAGGTAGGCAAGAAGGACGAATCTTCGAAAAAGAAAAATAACCCTGATCCGAAAAACAAGGAATCCGAGGTCGGTTGTGAGGATAAGAATACCTCCGAGGAGGATACCGAGGAGGAAACAAGCACTTCTGAGGAAGACACAGAAACCGATTCCGCCGGAGATAAAGATAACAAAGATAAAGATACCAAGACTAAAAATAATAATACGGATCTAAAAAAAGAAGATGACGGAGCCGAGGAAGAGACAGCCGAAGAAGAAAGCGACGGATCCGATAATAATTCAGATAAACAGAGCAATGACCAATAAATTCACCAAAACAATTCTGATCTGGGCCGTGTGCTTGTTGGCAAGTTTTGCGGGAGCCGGGACGGCCAAGGCCCAAAGCCAGCAGCTTCAAGTCGATTTTGGCTCTGACCCCTTGTTCCCGAATGTGGAAAACTTTGCCCCCGGAGACAGCGTCTCCAACACCATGACCGTGGCCAATTTGACCGACGAGCCCAGTCAAATAGGCCTGGAACTGCTTGATAACACCGATTGCAGCCAGGACTGTTTGGCTGAGAAGCTGTACTTAAAGGTCAAAAGCAACGGCAGTGTTTTGCTTAATGATCCTTTGACTTCCCTTTATGAAGCGGGCCAAGTTTCCCTGGAAGAGATAGGAGCCGGCTCGGAAGTTGATTATGAGTTAATGGTTTTCTTTGAGCGGGGAGCCGGAGATAATTATCAGGATACTTCCGCCGGTTTTGACCTGCGGGTCGGGATCTTCGGCGAGGAGGCGGTCAGCGAGGAGGTCAGCTCGGGCGGAGATAGTAATAGCCAAACCGGAACCAGTGGCGGCGACAGCTCTTTTCTTTCCACTCAAAATTTACGCATATCCGATATCCAAGTTTCGCTTATAAGTAGTAGCCGGGCCCAGATAAGCTGGCAGACCAATAAACAGGCCTCCAGCCGGGTTATATATTCTCCGGAAAGCCACTTACCCAGTTTGAACCCGGAGGATCCGCCGAATTACGGCTATAGTTATTCCACTCAAGAATTTGATTCCCCGGTTTCTTCCCATGGGGTGATATTGCATTCAGTGGTTTTAAAGGATCTTATTCCGGATACTACTTATTATTACAGGTGCGTTTCCCATGCTTCTCCTCCCACTATTGCCAGGCGGGGGCAGTTCACCACCCCGGAACAAGATCTGAACAAGGAAGTAAAAGGGGACAAAGAAGTAGCCCGAGAAGACGAAGGGGGTAAGACTTCCGACGGATCCGCCGAAATTGATCCGGATCCATCTCCGCAGCAACAGGTTAAAGCGGACAAAGAAATACCGGTCCAAGACGACCTGGTGATAACTCCGGCTGATCCCTCTTTGGAGAAAAAACAGGCCCGGACAGACCGGGCAACCGGAGAAGAAACGGCCCAAGACGGGGATGATCCTTCAAGTCGAGAAGCGGAACCGGGAGGCGGTTCGGTAGCCGCTGCCGAGAGCGAGGGCGGACTTTTAGTGGGCTGGGCCCGGAATTTGTGGTGGTTGTGGCTTGTGATAGCAGCAGCTTTATTGCTTTGGCTTTTTCTGGTCTACAAAAGAAGAAAAAAGCGCCGAGCAGGCGAATCCGAATAATCTTCAACCCCGCCCCCGGACCGGCGGGGTTTTTATTTGGAGCGAATTGTGGTAAAATAAAAATCGACCTTTATAGTTAAATTTGGCTAAAATATAATTAAATAAGAGTATGAAGATACATAGATTCATTGATCCGGAATTCAATTTAAATCAGAATAAGCTTTCTATAACCAATACCCGGATAGTGCACCAGATCCAGAAGGTTTTGCGGATGAGAAAAGGGGATAAGGTCATTTTGGGTGACGGACAGGGCCGGGAGGCCAAGGCCCGGATCTGGGATTTTGGCAACAGGGAAATAATAGCGGAAATAGAGGAGGTTTATGCCAACCCCAAGGAACCGGAAACGGAAGTGACCTTGTATGCCTCTATTCTTAAAAAGGATAAAATGGAATGGCTCCTGGAAAAGGCGACCGAGGTCGGGGTATCCCGGATAGTTCCTTTGGAGAGCGAGAGGACGGTAAAATTGAATTTGAGGTATGATCGGCTGCAAAAGACAGTGTTAGAGGCGGCGGAACAGTCGGGCCGGGGCATAGTACCGGTTATCAAGGATAAAATGAGCTTGGAAGAGGCCCTGGAAGAATCCAGACAAAACCAGGATGCCAGTCTCTTTTTTCATGTGGAAGGAGAAGAAGCGGATCTGGATTCAGAGCCCCGAACTGAAGGTAAAGTAGGGGTTTTTGTGGGTCCGGAAGGCGGCTGGAGCGCGGAGGAGGTAAGCTTGGCCTATAATAAGGATCTCTCCATATTAAAAATGGGCGAGTTGACTTTCCGGGGCGAGACCGCCGGAGTACTGGCTTCGTATTTGGCATTTTATATCACGTAACATATATTAAAATAGATATTGGATATTGGTAATCGGATATTGGTGATCAATAGATTAAATAACTACTATGCCCAATATCAAATATCCAATATCGGATATCTGAATTTTTTATATTCAGGTTTTTTGTTTATTGACTCAGTTTCTTTTATTAGGTTCTTGATATATCTTAATTTTTATGTTATGTTATTTTTGTTATTATAATTAATCACAAGAGAGGCCCAACCTCTCTTCTTGAATTTGTATGTCCAGAAGATGCGAAATTTGCGGAAAAGGATCCACTAAAGGAGCCAAGAGATCCCATTCCAACATTAAAACTCTAAAAAGGCAACATCGAAATCTACAAACCAAGAATATCGGCGGACGTAAGCTTAAGATATGTACCAAATGCCTGAAAACCCTGTCCCGAAAAGCCCAGGAAGTTGTGAGTGAGAAAAAATAGGTTTCGGGTTTCCTGTCTCTATCTGTCGGCAGACAGGTGCCGACAGGCAGGTGAATTTAGTATTTCAAATTTAAATATTTATTAATGGCTTTAATATTTTTCGCCATAGTAGCAGTTATTATGTCGGCTATCATCCATGAGTTCGCTCATGGTTGGATGGCTTATCAGCTGGGAGACGAGACCGCCAAAAATGCCGGTAGATTAACCCTGAACCCGATCCCTCATTTGGATCCTCTGGGGTCTATAATTCTGCCCTTGTTGTTGGTTTTTTCCGGATCTCCTTTTGTTTTGGGCTGGGCCAAACCCGTGCCTTACAACCCCTATAATTTAAAAGACCCCGAGTACGGCGACCTAAAGGTGGCTCTGGCCGGACCGGGCTCCAATTTCCTGTTGGCCATATTCTTCGGTTTGGTGGCCAGGTTTACCGCCCCGGCCGTTATGCTTAAGCAGACCCTGATCTCTTCCTTTTTTCAAGGTAATTTTGAGGCCGTGTTAGGAGAGATGAGCGGTTCCCTGCTGGTGTCGATATTCGTGATGTCCATGATAATCTGCTTTGTTAATTTGATCCTGATGCTTTTTAATCTGATCCCGGTTCCGCCCCTGGACGGCTCCAAGGTATTAATGACCTTTTTACCGGCTGATTGGCAGATAAAATTCCAGCAAATAGAGCCCTACGGGATATTTATTGTCTTATTCCTTCTTTTTGTGGGTTTGATCGACCTGATATTTATCCCCTTGATTTTTTTGTTTCAGGTGTTGGTCGGTTTCTAATCCCGACAGTCAAGGGCTTGACTTATTTTTTCCATTTTGATAAATTTGAAAATAATCTTGAACAAAATAATTTTTTACATTAAATATCCCGAAGATAACGGGATTGTTTTAATGTTTACATTATATTTAGAGTTTAGAATTTATAATTTGTTACCATTATGCCTACTATAAATCAATTGGTCAGAAAAGGACGAGGAAAATCCAACAAGGGCAAGACCAAGAAATTGGCCTTGCATACCACTTATGATTCCTTGCATCGAAAGAAAGAGGAAACCAAACAGGGCGCTCCGTTCAAACAAGGCGTGTGTTTAAAGGTGGGCACTGTTACCCCGAAGAAGCCGAATTCGGCCCTGCGTAAGATCGCTCGTGTCCGCTTGTCCAATGGTATGGAAGTGACCGCCTATATTCCGGGTATGGGTCATAATCTGCAAGAGCATTCCATTGTTTTGATCAAAGGCGGAAGAACCAAGGATTTGCCCGGTGTCAGATACAAGGTGGTTCGAGGTGTTTATGACACCAAGGGAGTGGATGGTAGAAAGACCAGCCGCAGTTTATACGGAACTAAGAAGGAGAAAAATAAGGTTGGATAAATAAATAATTTAATTTTATATAAAACTATGAGAGGCAAACAAGCTCCGAAAAGACAGATAGAAGGAGACCTGCGATATAACGAGGTCAATATCGCTAAACTGATAAATTATATCATGCAGGATGGTGAAAAAACCGTAGCCAGAAAAATTGTCTACGGTGCTTTTGATATTATCAAACAAGAAACCAAACAGGATCCCAGGCATGTTTTTAATAAGGCCATGAAGAAAGTGTCTCCCTTGGTAGAGGTTAGGGGGAAAAGGATCGGAGGAGCCAATTATCAGGTGCCTTATCAAGTTCGAGGAGACAGAAGATTCGTTTTGGGTTGTCGTTGGATAATCGAAGCGGCCAAGGCCAAGACCGGTAAGCCCATGAAGCAGAGGTTGGCTGATGAGATCCTGGTTTCCGCTCAAGGCGAAGGTTCGGCTGTAAAAAAGAGAGAAGAAATGCACCGAATGGCCGAGTCCAACAAGGCCTTTGCCCATTTTGCCAGATAATTCTTTACATTATTAAATTCGCGACATTCCCGCTTATCAGGGATTCGCGTTTTAAGAAAAAAAATATGAAGAAAAAGATATTAATTTCAATCTTTTTTTTAGCCGCTTTAAGCTTGGCCGGATGCACCTCGGAAGGATCCCCGAATAACCGGGAGGCCAATAATTCAAGTTGGGATCAGAACGAGGATCAAGGCGATCAAGACGCCACCTCCAGCCCGGAAGAGGACCAAGACCAAGGATCCGAAGAACCGGAAGAAAAGGAAACTGATCGAACCCCGGCTGACTCGAATGTTGATATGGACGGTGATTGGCGTCTTTATTCCAAGGAAAGCAAGAATGTGGAGATAAAATATCCGGAGAACTGGTATTATCGCCGAGCCCTGACCGAGGAGTTGGACAATGATTATTATTTATTTGTGGAATTTGCTAACACCCCGGATGTGTTCGAGGGCAAGGCCACTTCCACCATCCAGCTGATCGGAGCGGATCCGGACCAAGAAATAGAAGACCAGGAGTATTCGACCTTAGCCCAAGAGACCGAAGACAAGAAATTCTTTTTAAGGACCAATGAGGAAAGTTTGAAAGGCACAGTAGATGAAATGGCAACCACCTTCAAATTTTCTCCAGAAGATCAATAATTATAATTAAAAATAAGCAATCATTTTGCCTTTTGCATTTTGATTTTTGCATTTTAATAAGTTATGCCGAGAGATTATTCCTTAGACAAAGTCAGAAATATTGGGATCATGGCCCATATTGATGCCGGTAAGACCACTTTTACCGAGCGGGTGCTTTATTATACCGGAAAAAAGCACAAGATAGGTGAAACCCATGACGGTGCTGCTGATATGGACTGGATGGAACAGGAAAAAGAAAGAGGAGTGACTATTACCTCCGCCGCTACCACCAGTTTTTGGCATGACCATAAGATCAATATTATTGATACTCCGGGACATGTGGATTTTACCGCCGAGGTGGAAAGGTCCTTGCGTGTTTTGGACGGCAGCGTCGCCGTTTTTGACGGAGCCGCCGGAGTGGAACCCCAATCGGAAACAGTTTGGCAGCAAGCCGACAAATACAGCGTTCCCAGATTATGTTTCGTGAATAAGATGGATAAAATGGGCGCTGATTTTTATATGACCATGGACACCATCTGGGAGAGATTGAGCTCGGATGCCGTGGCCATCCAGCTTCCGATCGGAGCCGAGGATAATTTCAAGGGAGTAATAGACCTGATCGATAGAAAAGCTTATGAGTTTAAGGGGGAATGGGGTAAGGAAGTGGAAGAAGTGGAGATCCCCGATGATATGAAGGAGAAGGTGGAAAGCTATAGAACCCAAATGCTGGAAAAGATATCCGAGAGCGATGAAGAGTTGATGGACAAATATTTGGGCGGAGAAGAAGTTACCGTAGAAGAGATAAAAAAGGGTCTTAGAAAGGGAGTTCTTAATAATGAGATCTATCCGGTAATGTGCGGAACCGCTTTGCAGAATATCGGGGTGCAATTGGCCTTGGACGCGGTTATTGATTATTTGCCTTCCCCGGCCGATGTTTTGAATATGGAGGGCATGGATCCCAAGGACGAGGAAAAGAAGATAGAGGTAAAGGCCAGTGATGATGATCCTTTTACCGGTTTGGCTTTTAAAGTGGCCACCGATCCTTATGTGGGTAAACTTTGTTTTGTCCGGGTTTATAGCGGTATTTTAAAATCCGGTAGTTATATATTAAATGTTTCCACCGGTAAAAAGGAAAGAGTGGGTCGTTTGCTGCGAATGCATGCCAACCACCGGGAAGAGGAAAAAGAGGTCTATGCCGGAGATATTATCGCCATAGTCGGGCTAAAGGAAGTGACCACCGGTCATACTCTGTGTGATGAATCCCGTCCTCTACTTTTGGAAAACATTACCTTCCCGGAACCGGTTATCCGGATCGCTATTGAACCCAAGACCAAGGCGGACCAGGAGAAAATGAGCAACGCTTTGCAGAAATTAGCCGAGGAAGACCCCACTTTCAGGGTAGAGACCGATGAAGAGACCGGGCAAACCCTTATTTCCGGTATGGGGGAGTTGCATTTGGATATTATTGTGGACAGATTGAAAAGGGAATTTAAAGTAGAGGCCAATGTGGGTGAACCCCAAGTCTCTTATAGAGAAACTATTAAGGAATCGGCCGATGCCGAAGGTAAATATATCAAACAATCCGGGGGCAGAGGCCAATACGGCCATGTCCTTATGAAAATAGAACCCATGGAACAAGGCGGAGGTTTTGAGTTCGTGGATGATATCAAGGGCGGTGTCATTCCCAAGGAATTCATTAGTTCCTTGGAAAAGGGTGTAAAAGAGGCCATAGACCAGGGTGTGGTAGCCGGTTATCCCATGGTGGACATCCGGGCCACTGCTTATGACGGTAGTTACCATGAAGTTGACTCTTCCGAAGTCGCTTTTAAGATGGCTTCTATTTTCGCTTTTAAAGAAGCGGCCAATAAAGCTACTCCGGTATTGTTAGAGCCGATAATGAAGGTGGAGGTTATAGTTCCGGAAGAATATATGGGTTCGGTCAATGGAGACATTAGTTCCCGTAGGGGGAATGTGGAAGAAATGGGAGACAGGGGCAAGAATAAGGCCATTTCCGCCAAGGTACCTCTGGCCGAGATGTTCGGTTACGCCACTGAATTGAGGTCTATGACCCAGGGCAGGGGGAATTATACTATGGAATTTTCCCATTATGCCGAGGTTCCCAAGAGTGTTTTGGAAAAGATAAAAGAGAAAAACGCTTAAATTAGTTAAAATATAAGCAAAAACAGATACGGTTGACTTTTAAGAAAGATTTGGTTAAAATGGTGGTTGTGTTAAATCCTTAATCAAAAGATATGGCGATTTTCCCCGGAATATACAGGGAAAAAGGCCAGAATAGTTATGATCATAGACAAGATCAAAAAAGCCATAAACTTGGTCAGGAAGACGGGCGATAAGATCGTTCTTTTTGAAGAAGGCGACAATGACGGGGTGGTGGTGATGAGCATCGAGGAATACGAGAAATTGGCCGGCGGTCAAACCGGATCTTATGCCGATCAAATAACCTCAGGGCAAGAAGAGGAGGAGATAGGCAACTTGACAGAACAGGAATTAATTGATAAAATAAATCGAAATGTTGCAGCGTGGCAAAGCCAGAACCAGGATCAATTGGATGAATGTAAAATGATCGAATCTTTTTTGGGAGACGACCTGGAGGAATTGGATGAAGAGGAAGCGGAAGAGGAGAGCGAAGAAACCGAAGATAATCTGTATTATTACAGCGAGGAGAATTTTTTCCACCCTTTTTCTTCCCGGGAAGACTCCCAAGAAGAACAAGAAGAATCAGGGTCCCAAGAAGAATCGGAGTCAAAGGAAGGAATTGATTCGGGACAGAAGGACAGAAAGAGCGGTGGCAGTAATTGGGAGATACCGGTGAATATAAAGAAGAACGCGGAAGAAGTAGAGGAATAAAATAATATATAAAATAAGAAATAATAAATAAACGGCTGGTTCCCACCCGAGAGTGGGTAATAACCCGGCACTTCTTGCTTTATAAGCAAGTGAGGGGCTGGGGCCGTGAGCAAGTAACCATGACTGAAAAATTTGAAAGAAGTAAATCCCATATCAACGTGGGAACTATTGGCCACGTTGATCACGGAAAAACTACTTTAACAGCCGCTATGTTAAAAGTTTTGGCCACCAAGGGTTTAGCGGCCTCAGACAAGACCGTCGAGCAAATCGACGCCGCTCCGGAAGAAAAAGATCGTGGTATTACCATTGCCACCGCTCATGTGGAGTATGAATCCGAAAATCGGCACTATGCCCACGTAGACTGCCCGGGACACGCTGACTATGTCAAGAACATGGTCACCGGTGCTGCTCAAATGGACGGCTCTATTTTGGTAGTAGCCGCCAGTGACGGTCCTATGCCTCAAACCAGAGAGCACATTTTGTTGGCTCGTCAGGTAGGTGTTCCTTACATCGTAGTATTTTTGAACAAATGCGACATGGTGGAGGACCAAGAATTGGTTGATCTGGTCGAGGAAGAGATCCGGGATCTTTTGAAACAATATGAATTCCCGGGTGATGAAGTTCCGGTTATTCGAGGATCCGCTTTGAAGGCCCTGGAAAATCCGGAGGGTGATGATGCCCAGCCCGTTCTTGATCTGTTAAAAGCTTTGGATGATAGTATTCCGGAGCCGGAGCGTGATCTGGATAAACCCTTCTTGATGCCGATCGAGGACATCTTTTCCATCGAAGGAAGAGGTACCGTAGTTACCGGTAGGATCGAGAGAGGTAAACTTCACTTAAACGATGAAGTGGAGATCGTGGGTATCCATGACACTCAAAAAACAGTGGTTACCGGAATCGAGATGTTCAATAAATCTCTGGACGAGGGAACAGCCGGTGATAATGCCGGAATTCTATTGAGAGGTACCAAGAAAGAGGATGTGGAAAGGGGTCAAGTATTGTGTAAACCCGGAAGCATCACTCCTCATACCGAATTCGAGGCCGAAGTTTATGTATTAAGCAAGGATGAAGGTGGAAGGCATAAGCCCTTCTTTAAAGGATATAAACCCCAATTTTACATCAGAACCACTGATGTTACCGGTGAGATCGAATTGCCGGAGGGTACGGAAATGGTTATGCCCGGTGATACCGTTAGTTTGACCATTAAATTGATCGCTCCTATCGCCTTGGAGGAAAAGCAAAAGTTCGCTATCCGTGAAGGTGGTAAGACCGTAGGAGCCGGAGTCGTTACCAAGATCGTAAAATAAGCATTTAGTCCCGCCGTTCCCGAACGGCGGGGCGATAATGCTTATTTTATATAAGCTGTTATAATTAAATACTTAAAACTGACCAAGATGGCGGAAAGCAAAAAAAAGACTGAAAAACAAGCTAACAACCAAGAGGATTTTCAACAAAAGATCAGGATCAAGATCAAAGCTTTTGATCATAAGATCATTGATAAGACCACCAGGACCATTATTGAAACCATCGAGAAGAAAGGGGCGCAATTTTTCGGTCCCATTCCCTTGCCTATAGAAAAGAAACAGTATACAGTGAACAGGTCAACCTTTGTTCACGGCAAGGCCAAGGATGAATATGAAATGAGGATACACAAGAGATTGATCGATATTGTCGAGCCCTCTTCCCAGATGGTAGAGGAGTTGAGTAGCTTGAGTTTGCCGGCCGGGGTGGACATAGAGATAAAAATGCAGTAGAATAGTTTAAGAACTTTTTTGAGAAAAAAGTTCTTACGAGTTTCAAAAAAGTCAAGGTATT
>CAZPEL010000030.1:0-11669 GCA_964585585.1 uncultured Gammaproteobacteria bacterium
TCCAAGGATCGGGCTTCGCTTTTTTGGTCGCCCCGGACCGGAGCCGGAGCTTCCAGGTTCCGATAAAGCAGACCCTTTCGGGTAGCATAATGGGACAGGGAGCCGTCGCCAGGCTCGTCCTCGGGCACATATTCATAGACCACATTCAGGCCTTGATCCCGGTAATATCGGACCTCCGAATGTGTTCTTTGGTCCGGCTCGGAAGTGGATCCCGGTATCAGGATCATGCTTTTGGGATCGGGATCCTCTTTTGAAAGTGTCGAGATATTTTCTTGTTTTTCCAGATCATCCAAGCTGAAGTTCCCGTCTTGTTTATTATTGTGCAGGGCAATCACCATTTCCCCGGAGGATTCTCCCAGCAGTTCCAGGATCTTCCGGGCCAGGGGGTAGTAATGGGAATCCTTATCAAATATCCGGTTGGGGTCTTGGCCGGTGTCGCCCTTGTTGGCTCCAAAAGAATAAAGATTCCGGCCGTTCCGGTTTTCCAGAGCGATTAAAGCGCCGCCGTTTTTAATGGCTCTGAGTCCGGTATCAAAAGCGGCGTCTTCCGAGTCATGGATGACCAAGTATTTTTGAGTGTTTGGCCCCGATCGGGTGAATATATTGATATAGAATTTATCCTCTTCGATCTCCACTGACTCCTGAAAGATCTTGATATTGTTTTTTTTAATGAATTCGGCGTTGTTTCTGGTCGGGGAATGAACATCCCTGTCTTGGATCTGCTCGCTCCCGGCCTCTATGGTCTTGGTCGCGGTTTGCCTGGAGAGAGGAAGGAGCTCTTGAGCTTCCAAGTTCCAGTTAGTATCTCCAGACAATTTTTCTCTCATAATATTTATAGACTCGTTCTTTATTTAGTTTTGTTCATTATGTTGGTATTATTAACTCCGAGAATAAAATAGGGGTTGTCACTCTTTTTCATTTTCATAACCACCCAAAACGGTTTATTAAGTATAAGTAATTTGGGATTAGCCTTTTCTTTAGTGGCTCCATATGACCCTCCTATAAAACCTAGGCTTTTTACTTTGGCGCCTTTGTTATCCATATTAAATTCTACTTTTTCTCTCATGTCCGATATATAATATTCCTCAAATCCTTCATTGGCTAACTGTTCGCCGGTTATGTTTTTATATTCTTTTTTATAGTCAAGATGTAATTCAGGCATCTCAAATTTATCTTCTTCCCCCATATCATTGGAGTTGTTGTTGTGTTTATTTATTTCAGTAACCACACCTTGAGGATCGTCCATATTAAACCCCTTGGCTAGAAACAATTCATCCTCTTTATTTTTTAATTTTAAGCCAATAATAAAATTATCATCATTCCAATATTTTAGGATATTAATATTTTCTCTTTGCTCGTGATTTTTGGCATAAAAACCCTTTACCTCTTCTTTTTTAAAGCGGCAATTTTTTTTGCTAAATTCTGTTGGATACTCCACTTCCTTTGCAAAATAAGCATAAGCCACTATTTCTTTAGGGTTTAAATTTTTATCTAAATGTCCAAAATTATCATTAGGAAATTTTTCTTTCATTTCTTTGTTGATCTTTTTAACTGTGTTTTGTCCGTATCCGCTTTTTATGTAATAACTATCTTTATTTAAATCTTTTTTTGTAAAGGTTGAGTTGTTGAATTTTTCGGTTGTATTTAAGGCCTCTTTATCGTTTGTTTTTAATTTTAATTTTTCCCCTAGAATGTTTTGATTCAGATCATTCCAAGCCAGGTTCATGGCACCGCTCCATAAATAATTTCCTTTATGGTTATTAATAACATAATAATCTTTATTATCAGAAGTGTTGTTTTTTAATAACAAACAACCAGATAAAGAAAACATTACTACGATTATCAAAGAAAATAATAATATTTTTTTCATTTTTTTCATTTAAAATTTATTTGAGTTTAATATTATTATACCATTAAAATTTTTATTTATGCAAAATTAAAGCAAAAATAGAGAGTTCGGTTGATTTTCGCTTCGATTTCAGTTAAAATTCAATTACATAAAACAATATTTTAAGATTCTCATGTCAGAAAAAGTCGGAATAATCCTGGTCAATTACAAGGATTATGTGAACAAATTCTTGGCCGAATGCCGGGATAGCTTAAAACAGCAGAGCTATCCCGATTTTAATGTCTATATTGTGGACAACGCCAGCAGTGAAGAATCCCGGCGATATATTCGGAATCATTATCCGGAAGCCATTATCGTTCCCCGGCCGGATGGCAATTATTCCGCCGCCAACAACGCCGGGATCAAAAAGGCAGGAGAGGACGGTTGCCGGTATATGGTCATAGCCAACATGGACACCAGGTTTGATCCGGATTGGTTAGGGGAGTTGGTCCGGGGCTTCCAAGGCAAGCCCGACGCCGGGTTCGTCCAGTCCAAAATGCTTCTTTACCCTCAAAACAAGGAAGAATGGCAACAGCCCCGGATAAACAGCTTGGGCAATATCATGAATTTCTTGGGCTTTGGCTTTACTAGTGCTTACCGGGAAAAGGACAGGGAAATAAAGAACGTGCCGGAGATCAGGGGCTATGCCAGCGGCACTTCTTTTATCACTTCCCGGGAAGTTATCGAGGATATAGGATATTATGATGAAGAATATTGGATGTATCACGATGATATCGAGATGAGCTGGCGGGCTAAATTGGCCGGCTATAAGATATACTTAGCTCCTCGGTCGGTGGTGTACCACAAATATGAATTCGGCCGGAGCATAAGAATGCTTTATTATATGGAAAGGAACAGGTACTTGGCTGTGTTCCACTATTATCGGTGCCCGACTTTGTTTTTGATCCTGCCGGCCATGGCGGTTATGGAGTTGGGAATGATCCTTTATTCCATTCCCGGCAAGTGGTTTTTGACCAAAATAAAAGCCGACCTTTATTTTTTAAATCCCGGAAATTGGGTTAAAATATTTCGTAAAAGGGAACAGGTTAAGAAATTAAGGAGAAAAGGGGATAGGGAGGTGGTTTTTGATTTCAAAGGCAGGGTCTTGTTTCAAGAGATAGACAATCCGGTCTTGAAATATATAGCCAATCCCGTTTTTGATCTGTATTGGCAAGTAGTAAAAAGACTAATTTTTTGGTAGTATGGTGGATATAAATACAGTTATAGTCAATTGGAAGATGAAAGAGGACATTGATAAGTGCTTGGCTTCTTTTTTTAATGATCTGGGTGAGAGTCGACTCAAGGTGGTGGTGCATGTGGTGGATAATTCTCAGAATCAGGACGGGATCAAGGAATTGCTTGATGAAAAATATCCTCAAGTAAAATATATCGACGCCGGCGGCAATGTCGGCTTTGGCCGGGCCCAAAATTTAGGGCTGAAAAGGCAGGAGGCTAATTTTTATTTATCCTTGAATCCGGATTGCGAGTTTCCGGTCGGGGAGAGGGTTTTGGAGAGGATGGTGGAATTTTTGGAAGCGGACCCGGAAATAGGAATGGCCGGCCCTAAGCTTCTTAATTCCGACGGTGGTCTGCAATATTCCTGCTACCGATTTCCGGCTTTTCTGGACCAAATTGGCCGGCGTCTGGGCTGGGACAAAAGAAGCAAGCGGTTCCGGCAAAAAGTGGATCATTATTTGATGAAGGATTTTGACCATAGGAGCGATGTTCCGGTGGATTGGCTGATGGGTTCTTTTATTTTTGTCAAAATGGAAGTAGTGAATAAAATAGGTTTTTTTGATGACAGGTTTTTTATGTATTTTGAGGATTGCGATTGGTGTCGGCGGGTATGGCGGGCCGGCTGGAAGGTCTATTATGTTCACAATATCCAGGTCAAACATGGGCATCGTCGGGGCTCGGCCCAGGACAGGGCCTGGAAGTCCATACTCACCAACCCCATAACCAGGATCCATATCAAGAGCTGGCTTAAGTATTTTGGGAAATGGGGACTAAGAAAGGAGCATCGGGGCGTATAAACTTGTATAGAAGCCGGATCTTTATTTCTAAGCTTTTCTTTTGTTAATGGAAAAATTCAAAATTCAAAACTCAAAACTCAAATCAGTCTCAAAGTTCTAATTATAAAAATATTAATAAAAATAGGTATAGTTTTTAATTTAAAATTGATTTATTTTATATGTCTTATAAAAAGCAATCTCTGGATCTTCATCGAAAGAGAAAAGGGAAGATAGAAATAAAACCCAAGGTTCCTTTAAGGACCCGAAAGGATCTGTCCTTGGCTTATACCCCCGGAGTGGCCGAGGTGTGCCGGGCCATTGAACAGGACAAGGAACAAAGTTGGCAGTTGACCAATCGGGCCAATACGGTGGCTATAGTAAGCGATGGCAGTGCCGTTTTAGGCCTGGGCCGGACGGGCCCGGAGGCCGGAATGCCGGTAATGGAGGGAAAATCGGTTATCTTCAAGAAATTCGCCAATATCGACGCCTATCCTTTGTGTATCAATTCTTCCGGAGTGGAGGATATCATCAGTTTTTGTCGAAGTATAGAGCCCAGTGTTGGCGGTATAAATCTGGAAGACATTTCCTCTCCCTCCTGTTTCGAGGTTTTGGAAATATTGGAAAGGGAGTTGACCGTTCCGGTTTTTCATGATGACCAGGACGGAACTGCTATAGTTACTTTGGCCGCTTTGATCAATGCTTGTCGGGTGACCGGAAGAAAGATCGAGGACCTCAAGGTAGTCATGAACGGAGCCGGAGCCGCCGGGATAGCCATTGCCAGATTGCTTTTGAGATACGGGGTCAAGGATATCCGGGTTTTGGACCGGACCGGGCTTTTGAGTCCGGAAAGGGAGGGACTTAATAAATTCAAGCGGGAGATAGCTCTCCAGACCAACAAAGAAAAGTTAAAAGGGAGACTCGAAGAAGCTTTGCCCGGAACCGATGTCCTTATCGGGGTCTCCGAGGGAGGTATCGCCACCAAGGATATGATCCGGTCCATGAATCCGGAGCCGATCGTATTCGCCATGGCCAACCCCACTCCCGAGATATGGCCTAAAAAGGCCAAAGAAGCGGGGGCCGTTATTGTGGGTACCGGCAGATCCGATTACTCCAACCAGATCAACAACGCCTTGGTCTTTCCCGGTATTTTTCGGGGACTTTTGGATTCCCGGGTCAGAAAAGTCACCCCGGAGATGAAGATCGAGGCCGCTTGGGCCTTGGCTCATGTTTTAGATAACCCCTCTAAGAACAGGATCCTGCCCCGAGTTACAGACAGGTCGGTTGTGGACGCCATTGCCTCCCGAATCAAAAGAAAAAACGGAAAATATTGACACATTCCCAAATTTAGGTATAATAAATATATCCAAAGCGTTTGCGGCATCTTGCCCAAGCTTTTTTGTTTATCATTAATTAATGCTTATGAGTAATAAAATAGCAGTGATCAAAACCGGAGGAAAGCAATACAAGGTTTCCGAAGGCCAAACTTTGAAAGTAGAGAAATTGGATACCAAAGAAGGGCAAAAAGTAAAATTCGATACTTTGTTAGTGGCCACTGATGACGGCCAAGAGTTTAATGTGGGTGAACCCTCTCTGGGCGAGAAGACCGAGGGGAAGGTAGTGGAACACGGAAAAGGCAAAAAAAGGGAATTCGCCAAGTTCAAAAATAAGATCAGGCAAAGAAAGAAAGTGGGCCACAGGCAACCTTACACCAAGATCGAAATCTCTTCTATCAAGTCCAAATAAGCTTTCTAAAAGCAAGCATCAAGAAACAAAAAAACAGGCGAACCTGTTTCCGTATGTGAGTTCTGGTGCTTGCTTTTTTTAATAGATTAAAATATTCAATACCGCAAATCATTACGAATCTATTTCGTTTCGATTCTCCAAGGCATTTATCAGAGTCAAGGAATCGGCGTATTCCAGGTCCGAACCCATGGGTAGCCCGCGAGCCAAGCGGGTTATTTTTATGTTATAAGGTTTAAGTTGGGATATTAAATACTTAGCCGTGGTATCTCCTTCCAGGGTGGAGTCCAGAGCCAGGATGACCTCTTTTATCTTACCTTGTTTTGCTTTTTCCAAAAGAGGAGAGATATTCAGTTGATCGGGGCTTACCCCCTCCACAGTGTCTATGTTACCCCCCAGGACATGGTAAATGCCTTGGTATTTGTTGGTGTTTTCCACAGAGATCATATCCTGGGTGGTGCTGATGACGCATACTTGGGCCGGATCACGGGAAGAGTTGGAGCAAATAGAACATAGCTCTTGGTTGGATATGGCCCCGCAGGACCGGCAAACCGAAATATCTTTTTTTAATTCTTTTAAACTGGTGGAGAATTCGTCCAAGTTTTTTTGGGGCTGTTTTAGCAAATAGAAAACATACCTCTCGGCCGTTTTGGGACCGACCGTAGGCAATTTGGCGAATTGGTCTATCAATTTTTGTATAGAAGGAGGAAATTGCATGGAGAAATCGAACCCTAAAATCAACTTTAAAATAGTTCTTTAAATGAGGCTGTAAAATGTAGGGACAATTTTAGTATATTAGTATACTGGTGTATTGGTATATTTGTTTTTATATTATTTGGTAAGCACAAATACACCAATTACCAATATACCAATTAACCAAGATTTTTTATTGCATACCGGGCATACCACCCATTTCCTGCATTTTTTGGGCCATTTGTTTTTGGGCCTTCTTAATGGCGTCATTGATGCATTCGGCCATGGAGCTTTGTATCTGTTCGTGGGACAATTCTTTGCTAATGCTTACGGAAGTGACTTTCATATTACCATCCATATCTATTTTAATTCCGTTCTTTTCCGCAGTGATAGTTTCTTTGGCCAATTCATCCTGCATGGACTTGGCTTGAGATCTGAGATCTTTGTACTGTTTTAATTTGTTGAACATAGTTTTTGATAATACAGTAACGAAATTCTTTTAGTGATCGTTAACCGTATGATTATTATTTTTTATATAGAACCACAAAGGAATTTAGAATTTGGAATTTAGAATTTGGGTCTTAAAAATCCGGTGGTTCTTCGGGGTGGAGTTTTTCCATGTTTTTGAATCCGACTGTGTCCGGGTCAAATACAAGGTCTACTTTACCGGTGGGGCCGTTTCTGTGCTTGGCAACATAAACTTCGGTCCAATTCTTTTCCTCTTCCGGCAACTCATCCGGGTTATAGTTTCTATCCGCCGCCTTCCTGTAAATGAACATGACCATATCGGCGTCCTGCTCAATAGAACCGGATTCCCTTAAATGGGCTAATTTGGGTATGGCCGGCTTGGTTTGTTCCACTGCCCGGGATAACTGGGATAGGGCTATTACCGGAACATCCAGTTCTCTGGCTATGCCCTTTAGCCCCCGGCTTATTTCAGCCACTTCTTGAACCCGGTTATCGGAATATTTGCCTCGTCCTTCCATTAATTGCAAATAATCTATCATTAAAAGGCCCAATCCTTTTTCGATCTGTAATCTTCTGGCCTTGGCTCGGATGTCCATAATAGAGGATATGGCGGAATCGTCAATATGAATGGGCGCCTCGGAAAGCTGACCCATTCCGTCCCCGATCTTGGAAAAATCGTCGTCTTCTTCTTGGTCTGACAGTTTGCCGGTTCTCATTTTCCACAGACTGATATTGGCCTGGGCGCAAAGCATTCTATCCACCAATTGTTCCTTACTCATTTCCAGGGAGAATATGCCCACTCCTTTTTTGGACCTGGTGGCTACTTGCCTGGCTATATCCAGAGCAAAAGAAGTTTTACCCACACTGGGACGAGCGGCTATAATGATAAGATCCGAGTTCTGAAACCCTCCGGTTATTTTATCCAGGTCTTCAAAACCGCTGGTTAAACCCCGGAGCTTCCCCCCGTGTTTATGAAGTTCATCTATCCGGTCAAAAGCGTCGGTCAAAAGATTGCCGATGGAAATAAAGGCGTTCTTGGAATATTTTTGAGATACTTGGAGTATCTTTTGTTCGGTCAGATCCAGTATTTCCTCCACATCCTTTTCTTCTTCGTAACTAAGGTCCGAGATCTCGCTGGCCACCCTTTGTAAGCGCCTTAAAGTGGCTTTGTGCTGGATTATTTTGGCATAATGATCCACATTGGAAGCAGTGGTAACAAAAGTGGAAAGGTGGGCCAAGTAGGTCCGCCCTCCTGTTTTTTCCAGAGCCGTTTTTTCTTCCAGGCGGTTTGATAGGGTTAAGATATCTATAGCTTCACTTTTACCGTAAAGCTCTTTCATGGTTTTATATATGGAGGCATGCGAATCCTGGTAAAAATCATTTTCCGAAAGTATGTCCACTATTTTGGCCATGGCGTCTTTGTCTATCAAAATACAGCTTAAAAGCGACTTTTCCGCTTCCAGGTTCTGCGGAGGCATTCTTTCTATTTGAGTGTTTTGGTCAGTCATAAGTATTTTTTATCTTATAGAATTTTTTTGTTTTTATCAAGCCGCCCCCACAGCTCTTGACAAAAAGGAAAAATAATATTAATATAAAGACTGCTCTTTACTAAAAGAGGGTATTGAGGATGCCCGAGAGGCAGAAGTATTTATCAGGTTCATTTTCAACCTCCTTTTTTAAACAAAAAGCCCTCGGGCCTCCTCATTCCCATAAACTCGGGTGGGGCGAGAAATGTCTCACCCCTTAAAAGCGAAAGGACTCCCTCCTTTTTTGTAAAGGAAAGAGATATCCGTCCCGCCCGCAAGGCCTCCTTGAATTTTTCAGGAGGCCTTTTTAATTGTTTTTTTAGAGAAAAGATGATATCATTGAGATAGATAAATCTCGTGTTATGAAGAAAAAAATTTGGATCATAGGGGATACTCATTTCAATCATCATAAATTGATCCCGGATTGCGGCAGGCCGGATAATTTTGAAGAATTGATCCGGCAAGGACTGAAACAAATTCGGGATATTGATCTTTTGATCCACTTGGGGGATATTTGCGTGGGCAAGGACCAAGAAGTTCATGATAAGATCATCAGCAATTTTTCCTTCACCAAAATATTGGTTCGCGGTAATCACGACGGCAAGTCCAATAATTGGTATTTAAATAACGGCTGGGATTTTGTTTGCGAACAATTCAAGGATACTTATTTCGGCAAAAATATTTTATTTAGTCATATGCCGGTTCCTTTAGAACAGGGCTATGATATCAACTTGCACGGACATTTCCACAATATAAGCGAAAAATATCATGAAAGGGAATTGGTAAAGATAAAAAACAGTTCCCAGACTTTGTTTGCCTTGGAGTATGTTGATTATAAGCCGGTACTACTGGAGAATTTTTTGCGGGATAATAATTTAATAGATTAATATATTTTTATGAGGCCTAATTATTTTATCATTCCTTTAATAGTTATCGGGGTGTCCACTTTAGGTAGTTGGTTCACCGGCCAGGGGGTGGATACTTGGTATCAGACCTTGAATTTACCCGGTTGGACTCCTCCGGGTTCCTTTATCGGATTGGTTTGGACCATCCTTTATGTGCTTATCGCTATTTCCGCCTTAGTACTCTGGAATCGAGCCCGGCGCGGCCGCAGGTTTTGGTTGATAATCGGGGTCTTTTTACTTAACGCTTTTTTGAACGCCTTCTGGAGCTATCTTTTCTTTACTCGAAATTCTTTGTTCTTGGCCTTTTTGGATATAATTGCTTTAGAGGCCTCCATTATCGTTTTGATAATTTTGATCTGGAAAGTATCCAGGTCGGCCTCCGCGCTTTTGTGGCCTTATGCTTTATGGGTTGCTTTCGCCGGTTATCTCAATTATATTATTTGGCAGCTCAATTCTTTAACTTAAAATTTTATGGACAGAAAGGATCTCCGACAATTGAACGATTGGCTGTGGGAGATCTCGGACAGGTGGGATCCGCGAATGAAGGTTCCGGCCCGGATCTATGGGTCGGCCAAGATCTTGGATGATGTATTACAAGATGATTCCGTGGAGCAGTTGATCCGCGGAGCCATGCTACCCGGTGTGGTCAGTCCGGTTATGGTCATGCCGGACTGCCATCAGGGCTACAGTGTTCCGATCGGTTTTGTCGGGGCCACTCGAGTTTTGGACGGGGTTATTTCCCCCGGTGCCTGCGGTTTTGATATTAATTGCGGCATGAGACTTTTAAGATCTCCTTATAGGTATGAGGAAATAGCTTCTTGCTTGCCCAAATTAGCGGACAAGATCCAGGAAAAAATACCTTCCGGCTTGGGCCGGGGCAGAAAGGAGGGAAAAAGATTCACTGCTACGGAAATAAACAATATTTTGGCCTTGGGATCTTCTTATTTGGTCAATTCCGGATTCGGGGAAAAGAATGATCTGGAAAATTGCGAAAGCGGGGGTAAGTTGGATTGGGCCGATCCCGTTTTTGTTTCCCGAGAGGCCCAGAAGAGAGGCAAGGATCAAGTGGGGACCCTGGGTTCGGGGAATCATTTTCTGGAAATTCAAAAAGTGGAAAGGATCTTTGACGAAAAAACAGCTTCTTGCTTCGGACTTTTCCGAGACCAGGTGACCGTAATGATCCACTGTGGCAGTAGGGGCTTGGGACACCAGGTGTGCTCTGATTATTTGGATATTCTCGGCTCAAAGCAGAAGAAATATGGAGTGGAGATGCCGGACAAGGATTTTATTTGCGTTCCCTTTTCTTCGTCCGAGGGTCGAAATTATTTCGCCGCTATGGCCGCGGCCGCTAATTATGCTTGGGCTAACCGGCAGATGATAACTTATTTTTTGAGAAAAGTATGGAGTAAAGTTCTGGAGAACAAGAACCCTTCCTTAGAAGTGGTTTATGATGTGGCCCATAATATAATCAAAAGAGAAAAGTATGAGATAAACGGTCAAGAAGAAGAGGTTTTGGTTCATCGTAAGGGGGCCACTCGAGCTTTTCCTCCGGGTCATCCGGAAATCCCCGAGCGATATCGGGAAACGGGCCAGCCGGTTTTGATACCCGGTTCCATGGGAACCCATTCCTATGTTTTAGCCGGGGAAAAGAGCGGCCTTCAATCTTTTTATTCCACTTCCCACGGAGCCGGCCGATTAATGTCGCGGCGCCAGGCCAGGAGAAAATTCCGGGGAGAGCAAGAGGTGGAAAAAATGCGAAATAAGGGAATATCACTTAGGTTTGCCTCCAAAAAAGGAATATCCGAAGAGGCCCCCGGGGTTTACAAGGATATCAATGAAGTGGTAGATGTGGTGGACAGGGCCGGTTTATCCAGAAAAGTGGCCCAATTAAAGCCGATAGCGGTTATAAAAGGGGAGTGAGCCGCTTGCGTATTAAAAAGAATTTTTTTATATTGATTAATAATATATTAAAAATAATTATAAAACATATGGGAAAAGCTAATCCAAGATCCAGGCAACTGGACATTCAGGTTAAGCAAAAGAGGCAAGAAAAATTAAAAAAATTACAGGAAAGATATGCCCAAGTCTCTAAAAAACAAGAAAAAGAAGAGATAGTTAGAAAAGTTCAGAAATTAGCTCCTTATTTGGATGCTGAAGAATATTTAAAGAAATAGTTTTTTAAAGAGTGTTTTTTATTTATTTTTAGGCAATGCTTTCGGGGTTGCCAAATCGGATTTTTTTTGTTATTATAAAATCGGAATCTGCTTGAGTAGTTCAGCGAGCAGGTTTATTTATTTTAGAGAGCGCCGTTAGCTCAGCTGGTAGAGCAACTGCCTTTTAAGCAGAAGGTCGGAGGTTCGAATCCTCCACGGCGCACATAGTTTCAAAAGAATGATAATGTCCTAAGAGTTGTCTCCAGAGGAGGTTCGCCCCGCAT
>CAZPEL010000031.1:0-11457 GCA_964585585.1 uncultured Gammaproteobacteria bacterium
GTTCTCAAAGGCCACGCCGTAGATCCGGGTCAGCATTCGGTTGTTCTCATCCCCGCGCCAATAAGCTCCGGCCAAAGAGGTCAACTTAAAGGCCTTGGGGTCCAGCTCCTTAGTGGATCCCACGTGAGGGCCCCGGCAAAGGTCCTGGAAGTCCCCGGTTTGGTAGTAAGAGGCCTTTTTTTCTCCGGCTTGCTTCAGGTCTTCCACTAAGGCCGCCTTGTAATCCTGGCCGGCCTCTTGCTCTTTTTTTAAGGCCTCATCAATATCCATTTCACTCGGTTCAAAGCCCAGGTTTTGCTTGATCAGATGCTTCATTTTTTTCTCGATCCGGGCCAGATCCTCTTCCTTGATTCCCTCTTCTCCAAAATCAAAATCGTAGTAAAAGCCGTTCTCTATGGTCGGGCCGATCCCCAGTTTTACCTGAGGATACAACTCCTTTACGGCCGCGGCCAGGATATGGGCCATGGAATGACGGATCTTTTTTAATTGGTTATTTTGTTCAGACATAAAACATTGTTTATTTTATAAAATTTATTTAAAGTGGAAAAAAATGACAAACACCAAAGCCCGAATTGATTCTTTATGGATTTGATTTGACATTTGGATTTTTAATTTTGGATTTTTTTGGAGGGCTTTTTCTTTTCATGATAATTCCAAGCAGGTGAATGTTGCTTGATTCGTAATCAATTTAAAAAAATAAGCCCCGTTCCGATATACCGACAATACTTTAAAAGCATTATCAGTATACCGGGACGAGGCTTTGGTTCCCCGCGGTTCCACCCGGTTTTCCCGTCCCTCGAGGACAGGACGCTTCTTTGGGATTCGGCTTAGCCCCGCACCTTTTTGTATTTCACGTAAATCAAAGTTTATCGGACCATAATTTATATAGAGATACAACAGAAGTAAACGTGAAATTTAAAAAGGTGCGGGATATTGCAAGGCAAGCATGGACTCACAATACTGCGGTTGGTAGGCGCAGCAATCACCGATAACAAAAAAAGGATGTAAAGACCTTATTTATTATAAAATAGCATTTTAGCTCCTTTGTCAATAAAAAAAGCGGAAAAACAGTTGTCTTTTTCCGGGGTTTTTGCTAAAATTAAATAAATTATAATTAACTTATAAATTTATGGGACAATGGTCTAACACGCCGGGGGTTTTGGATGAATGGAGCGAGATTTTTCTCACTTCCATGCAAAACCTTTGGCTTAAAATCATCTCTTTTCTTCCGGAGATCTTGAGCGCCGTGGTTATTTTGATCGTGGGGCTGATCATAGCTTCTATTGCCGGCAAGGTGGTAAGAAAGATCTCCGATTATTTAAAGATCGATGCTTTAATGAAAAAGATCAAGGTCAAAGAAGAGCTGGACAAGGTAGGTCTGAAATTCGAATTCGGAATGGTAGTGGGAACAATAGTAAAGTGGTTCTTTATTGTTGCCACTTTGATCGCCGTGGCTGATGTTTTAAAGATCCCTCAGATCACCCAATTCTTGGAGAGGGTGGTTCTTTACATCCCCAATGTTTTAGTGGCTGTGGTCATTCTGGCCATTGGCATTATAGTGGGTCGCTTGGCCTATGACGCCATTAAGAAGGGGACAGAGACCTTTAAGATGTCTTCCTATACTGCTCGGATATTGGCCACTATTGCCAAATGGGCCATAATAGTGTTTACTGTAATGGCGGCTTTGGTCCAATTGGGCGTGGCCAGCAGTATGATCCAGATCTTATTTACCGGTTTAGTGGTAATGGTATCCTTGGCCGGAGGCCTGGCCTTTGGCTTAGGAGGAAGAAAGAAGGCGGAAGAAGTTATAGACAAGATGACCCGAGGTCATCACTAAACCCACCAGCAAGCCAGCAAGAAAGTTCGCAAAAGCCGCTCTCGATCAATTCCAGCGGCTTTTGTTTTTAGGTCAATATGAAACGATTTCAATTACAATCCCAGTACCGGCCCACCGGCGACCAGCCCCGGGCTATAGACAAGTTAACGCGGGGGCTGGACCAGGGCTATGGGGAGCAAACTTTGTTGGGTGTCACCGGCAGTGGCAAGACTTTTACTATGGCCCAGACCATAGAGAATACCCAGAAACCCACTTTGGTCATCTCGCATAACAAAACCCTGGCCGCTCAGCTTTACGGCGAATTTCGGCAGTTCTTTCCTTATAACGCGGTCCATTATTTCGTCTCCTACTATGATTATTATCAGCCGGAGGCCTATATACCCCAATCCGATACCTATATCGCCAAAGAGGCCACTATCAACGAGGAAATAGACCGGCTTCGGCACGCCACCACCCAATCCTTGGTCAACCGCCGGGATGTGATCATCGTGGCCAGTGTTTCCTGTATCTACGGCATCGGAGAAAAGGAGGATTACGAGGCCTTGGGCAAAAAATTTCGAGTGGGGGAGAAAATAAAACGCAATGAGGTAATGCGGCAGTTAATAACCATTCAATATGAAAGGAACGATATCAGATTAGACCGGGGTCAATTCCGGGCCCGGGGGGACACTATTGATATCCACTTGGCCACCGGCGAGGGCTTGATCCGGATAGTGATGTTCGGCGACGAGATCGAAAAGATAATTTCCTTTACCTTGGCTCCCGGTAGCAGTGGTTCGGATGTTATAAATAAACTTTCCCACCTGGAAGGCGAAGACCTGGACGGCATTACCATTTTGCCGGCCAAGCACTTTGTTACCCCGAAGGAAAAAATGGATCGGGCCTTAAAAACTATTCGGACGGAGTTACAGGATAGATTGCAAAACCTTAAGCGGGAGGATAAATTATTGGAAGCCCAAAGATTAGAGCAGAGAACCAATTATGACCTGGAGATGTTGGAGGAATTCGGATATTGCAACGGGATTGAAAATTATTCTCGACATTTATCCGGCCGCAAGCCCGGTGAACCGCCGGCCACCCTCTTGGATTTTTTTCCCGAGGATTACCTTATGATGATCGACGAGTCCCATGTGACCATCCCCCAGATCTCCGGTATGTATGCCGGCGACCAGTCTCGAAAGCAGACCTTGGTGGATTTCGGTTTCCGTCTGCCCAGTGCCAAGGATAATCGTCCCTTGAATTACCGGGAATTCCGGACTAAACTCAACCAGGTTGTTTATGTCAGTGCCACTCCGGCTGGCTATGAAATAAGCAGATCCAAGCAAGTGGTAGAGCAGATCATTCGGCCGACCGGATTACTGGACCCGGAGGTCGAGATCCGGCCCACCCGGGATCAGATCAATGACTTGATCGAAGAGGTGAATCAAAGAGCGGCCAAGGGACAGAGAACCTTGGTGACCACCTTGACCAAGCGAATGGCTGAGGACCTGGCCGAATATTTAAAAGAGCAGGATCTTAAAGTGGAATATTTGCACAGCGAGATCGACACTTTGCAGAGGGTGGATATTTTAAAAAATCTTCGAAAAGGGGAATTTGACTGCCTGATCGGCATCAATCTTTTAAGAGAAGGGCTGGATCTGCCCGAGGTGTCCCTGGTGGCCATCCTGGACGCGGATATGAGCGGATTTTTGCGGAATGAGATCTCGATAATGCAGACCATCGGCCGGGCCGCCCGCCACGCCGAAGGCAAGGCCATACTTTATGCCGATACCGTCACCCCGGCCATTAAATACGCCGTTCAGGAAACCGAACGGAGGAGATCTCTGCAGCAGGAATACAACCGGAAGCACGGCATCAAACCCCGGACCATCCAAACCAGATTTCATGACGATATTGTAGAGAAATGATTGACAAAAAATGATTTTTATATTATATTTTGATTCAAATTGAATTTATTCGCACTTTTATAAAGGAGGGAGTTATGTTTATTGAAAAGGAGAACAGAGAGAGTCCTTTGCAGGAAGGTTGGAAGTTGCTTATTAGTGTAAAAAACGGAACCGGCTATTTTTTAACTGAGAAAGGACACAGGACGCGTTTAAGTAATGGAGACAATAAGTTTTATAGCCATCTTTTTTTTGACAGGGAGCAGGCCTTTGTTATAGGCAGAATAATTGCCATGACCCACGGTTTGGATTTGAGAATTGAAAGGGAGGATGAGAATTTATTAGTATATAAACTTATCTAATCTGTTTCTACCAAAAGTAAAGAGCCGTTTTTTAAACGGCTCTTTTTTAATTTTCGGCTAACTCCTCCAATATTTTTTTGGTCACGGAATGGTTGTGGGGCAAACCCAGATGAGTGGACGGAGCCACAAAGCATTTGAATCGGTTGTTTTTAAAGAGAGTGCAGGTATGCCAGGGTACGATCCCGTCCCGACGGGCGCTTATGGCCAGGATGGGCACGGGAAAGTCGGTTTTTCGGTGTTTTTTCATTAGGGAATTCAGGGCCTGTAAGTCGTGTCCGGCGCTTCTGCGATAGAGTCTATCCACCGGAGTTCGGCGGGGAACATAAAAGGGACTGCCCAGGGTGATTATTTTTTTGATCTTGTCCGGATAGTGCCGGCCCAACTCCCGGGCGTAGATCCCTCCCAGACTCCATCCTATAAGTATCACCGGCACTCCATGTTCCCGGTAAAGTTCTTCTATTCTTTTCCGCAGTTTTTCCAGGGTATGGCGATGATAGCCCCTGTTTCGGCCCAATTCCCAGCCGTAGCAAGCCAGACCCTTTTGTCGCAGCAATTTCCTTAAGAAAGAAGTGGACAGGTCGCTGGTAAAGAATCCGGGCAGGATCATTATGGGATAGGGCAATTTGGGAGTCCGGATCTTTTCCAGGTTTTTTCTTTTTTTCCAGAAAACAACCAGTTCCCAGAGAAATTTGGCCTCGGAGAGGAATAATTTCAGGGAATAAGAATCCTTGTTTTTCTTCATGGTTTCGCCTCCTTTTTAATTTTTGGTTTCTATTTTCCTCTTAATTGCTCCGGATGTCAATTGATCACCTGATAATCGTTCGGTTCCAGTTCCAAGCGTAATTCCTTGATTTCCCCCAGGTCCTCTAAATTATTCATTTTTAAGTAATTATCGGAAAGCGAATACAAGGTATCTTCTATATAAAGCATTCTTTTGACTCTGTTGGAATAGCTGTTGTTATCTCCGTGTTGGATCTTGCCCTTGAGATCAAAGCCCTCCTTGTCTACATGGAACACCGCCGCTCCGCGGAAATACTCGTTTCTATAGCCCGGATAAGGCATACTGGATCGGGTTTGTTCGGAATTTTCCACAGTGGTTTCGGATTCAGTCCTTAACCTTACCGGCAAGGCCAATAGGTTTTTGTCCCGGTCGAACAGGAAGGCCTTGTGATTATTTAGAGCCAGGGAATCGCTACCTCTATCGCCCATAACATAAGTGTCTATTTGCTTTGGGTCGGAGACATCGGAGACATCGAATAAGGCCAATTTCAAGCCCTTCTCATCCACGCCCCATTTTGTTGCCTCGGTGTCCTTGCCGATACCGATCAGGGTGTTTTGATCATAGGGGTGGAGATAATTGGAGAAACCGGGGATCTTGAGTTTACCCAGCACTTCCGGACTCTCGGGGTCGGCCAGATCTACCACGAACAAGGGATCCACTTGCTTGAAGGTTACCAAATAGGCCCGGTCCTGCATAAAGCGGGCGGAGTAGATCCTTTCTCCCGGAGCCAGATTCTCCACGCTGCCTACCACTTCCATATTTTTATCCAAGACATAGATATTGCTATAGGACTGCATGTCTTCGGAGTCCGCGGGGAAATAGCCCCAATCCCTATTTTTGGTAGTGGCTATTCGGAAATAATCGCCTTGTTCGCTCATAGAGAATTGGTTGAGTACATGGCCGGTTACCTGCCCTTGGGTCTGGTATTCCAAGCTGCCTTTATTCACGGCTATTTTATGAATAACTGTTTGTTCCAGCTTCTTTCTGATTTCAGCCCATTTTTCCTGAATCTGTTTTTTTATTTCTTCTTCCATATTTTTTTGTTCTTCTTGGCCTTGCATTTGGCTTATGTGTTTTTCTACTATAGCTCCGATCTTTTCCCATTTTTCTTCCTCGGTCAGGATATAGTCCTCCACTTGTCGGATCTTAGTGATCTTTTCTTGTTCTTCTTGGCTTAACATGGGTTGAACCACCTCCAAAGTTATCTCCATGATGATCTGCCTGGGGTTAACCCTTTTGGTATAGGTGATATAGATATTGTTGGGAGAGACGTACATTTCTTGATTGCCGGAGAAAAGATACATCTCGCTACTTATTTTTTCCTCCTTGTCTTGGACGTTGATGGCGGCCACATTGGTAAAATTGTAGCGATCATACGGGATATCAAAGTAATAAACCTCCGGGTTCAGGCATTTGGCGCCTTGGCATTTTTCGGTTGTTATTATCTCGCCGTTTTCAAGTATTCGAGGCAGGATCGGCGCATCTTCCAGGTAATGATACCTGGGGTTGGAGGTGACGAAATAAACATAATCGCCGATCATCCGGGAGTCAAAGTAACTGCCTTCAAAATTCAGGTCGCGAACCTCTTTCGGCTCTTCTTGATTTGAGATATCAAAAACCTTAAAGAAAGTAAAATTGCCCCGTCTGGTTATTTCGGGCATGTTCTTTTTTTCATATATCTGGCTGTCCCGGCCGAAAACAACCAGTTTATTATCGTTGATGTAGATGTTTTGGGGGTGGTTTTGGAATTGGATCCGAGAAATGATCTCCGAGTCTTGGGCCGGATAGGATCTTATTAAGAACAGGTCTTTACCTGATACAGCGTAGATATATTCACCATCGGTTTTAACAATGTCGGCCTCATCCACTCCCTGAACTTGAATGTTGGTTTCCGAGTGATCCCGGGAGTCGGAGGATGGAGCGGCTGAGTCCTCGTTAGCTCCGATTGCGTTCTTGGTCATAGCTTCTCCGGCTTCAAGATTATCCACCATTCGGGTCTGGGTGTAGCTATCGTAAGATCTGGATGCGGTTTGATTTTCTTGTAGGAATTGTTTGATCTCTTCTTGGCCAGAGAATTTTTTGATCTTTCCCTGGGAAGCTATTTTTTCTTCCAGGTTTTGGTTTGAGTTCTGGTTTTGGCCTTGATCTTGGTCCTGGTCCGGTCCGGCCGGATTCTGAGTCAGGGTGAAAGAGATGCCACTGATAATAATGGCCGCGATCAGCCCCAGCACCAAGAAAGCGAAGAATTTTTTGTCAGTCATAAAAAAACATTAATTTTTATAGATAAAAGATATCTCTTATATAAAACGAAAACAAAACTAAAAAGTAAAAACCATCTATTTAGAGGCCAAAGTAGTGTCCGGCATTCTTACCTCGTACCCGGAAGGCAGAGGATCACCCGGATCCTCAACCCCTGGATTGAATTCTTGTAATTGTTTTAATTCCTGTTTATTTTGAGCCAGGTCCTTCAAGCATTCGGGGGTGTTTTTTTCGGGGATGTTTATTTTTTCCCCGCCTTGAAGGTTGCTGGGGTCTATGTCGGGATTGGCCCGGACAATATCCTGATAATCTATTCCCGGCCATTTTTGGGCCAGGCGGTAAAGATTTTGATCCTCTGGTTTAAAAGTATAGGTATCGGCTACGGGTTTGTTTATTTTGGCCTCGGAGAAAAGATGGGTAGGTTTTTGTTTTTTAACATATTTTTCCCGGATTAATTCGTGGACTGCGTTGAATTTGGCCGGATAGTTAAGATTCTCCGCCAAGCCCCGGGTTTTATCAACGAATATTCTTTTTTTATTTTCCGAGTCTATCGGGATGTTTATTTTTTGGCCCACCTTGATCCGGTTGGGGTTTTGAATGTTGTTGGTTTGACTCAGTTCTTTTACAGAGGAGTTGAATTTTTGGGCTATTACTTCCAGGGAATCGCCCGGCTTTATCACATAAATATTTTCTCTTGGGTCCTCCAGGTCTTGTTTGATAGTATTTATTTTGTTTTCCATATATCCCAAAAAATTTTTGTAGGATATATTCCTTTTTTCTCGATAGGCCTGTTTCAAGTATCTCCAGAAAAATCCGCCGTTGTATCCGGAAAGGGCCAGATCCCAGTCGCCACAGGCATCATGCAGGTCTTTTAATAATTGGGCGCAGGCTCGGGCGCTTTTGATCGGATCCTTCCTTTCGTCTATATTCTTCGGATTATCCTGGTAATAATTGGTTTCCAGGCCGTAGGACCTGGCTGTTTGCGGGATGAGCTGATAAGGGCCGACCGCTCCGGCCCCGGAACGGGCTTCCAACTGCCAATGGGATTCCGGAATGGCCAAATAAATGAATTTTTCCGGCACTCCTTGTTTGCGAAATTCTTCTTTTAGGTAGGGTTCCCAAGCACCCATTTCGTAGTAAGCGCCTTCCAAGCTGGTCCTTAATTTTTCATCTTTTTGATATTTTTCCTTCCAATAATTCTTTACTTTCTCCATTTTTTCCGGGGTCAGTTCTATTTTCCCTTCCTGGTCCAGGTTGACTATCTCTTGGATGGCCTGAGTGTTATTCTCTTCAATATTTTTTTGTTCCGGGGTTGTATCGGCTTCTTCTATTTCTTCCATTTCCTTTAATTCCTCTTCCAGGGGGTCCGGTTGGGTCTGTTCCGGTTTTTGCGGCTCCTTGGTTTGGCTTTGTTTTTGTTCCGGTTCTTCACCCATGATCTCCAAAAGTTTTTTAATAGAACCTCCGCCGGCGCCGGCCACAGCCGCCCCGGCCGCCACTTGGCCGGCTCTTTTCAAAAAATTTCTTCTGCTAGGGTCGAATTTTTCATCTTTTTCCGAAGATCTCTTTTTGCGTTTATTTTTTCTGGGCGACTCGGGACGGGGCACTTTTTCAAATTCCATATATCAAAAATTCAAGAGTTAAATTCCTCCTGTTTATATTGTAGCTCAAAATTGGATAAAGAGAAAATTTTTGGTTTATTTTAAAGTTTTTCTTTTCCTTTTTCTGTGGTATTCAATAGCAAAGCGATGGGCTTCGTCCCTGACTCTTTTGATTATATGTAGGGCCGGAGAAGCCAAAGGTAGTTTCAGGGGTTCCTTTCGGCCCGGGAAGAATATTTTGTCCGGCGCCCGGGAAGATCTGAGTTTTTCGCCTTTGGAGACGGCCAGGATGGGAATATCCAAGGAGTGTTTTTTTAGGATTTTTGTGGCGGTGTTTAGCTGGGCCTTACCTCCGTCCAGAATGATCAGATCCGGCCGGGGCCATTTCTCGCTTTCTTCCGAATTCATCCGCTTGAATCTTCTTTCCAAAACTTCGCGGAGCATAGCCACATCCCCCTTGGACTCTTCGTTTTTGATCTTGAATTTGCGGTATTCGTTCTTGTCCGGCTCGCCTCCGGCAAAGACCACCATGGAGCCCACGGCTTCCCGGCCGAAGATGTTGGAGATGTCGTAGCCCTCTATCCGCTCCGGTGGTCGGGGCAGGCCTAAAACCTTGGCCAACTCCACTACATCGGCCGCGTACTTTTCAGCTATGCTTATAATCCGGGTGTGCTTCAGTATTTCGTTCATATGGGCCAGCCGTCTTTTTTTCTTGTCTATGTCCGAGGCCAGCTCTTCGTATTCTTGGGAGTCTCCTTTTTGTTTTTTTAATTGCTTTTCCAGCCGGTTTATCTCTTTTTCCGTGTCCTGGATGACCTTTTCTTTTTTGCCTTCCAGAAAAAGGAGGATCGGGTTTATACTCTGGCGCATATACTCCTCCCGGCTGATCACCCCGGCGCAGATACCGGGGCAGCGGTTTATTTGATAATAAAAACAGGGCTTATTTTTGCTTTTTCTTTCCGTGCAGTAGGGCCAGATCTTGCGGAGCACCTTTAAAACTTCCTTGATGGCGGTGACACTGGTAAAGGGACCGAAGAAGCGGCCGGATCTGGTGATCTTTCTGGTCATAAAGACGCCGGGAATTTCATCCTCGGTGCTTACTTTGATATAAGCAAAGCGTTTATCGTCCCGCATGACCACATTGAAGTGGGGCTGGTGTTTCTTGATCAGGTTGGCTTCCAGAAGTAAAGCTTCTATTTCGCTTTCCACTTCCATCCAATCTATGCGGTCCACTTTTTGGATCATACCGTTTTTGGCCGGGGTGTGGTCGGCGCTTTTTTGCCAGTAGGAAAGCACCCGGCTGCGCAGGTTGGCCGCTTTGCCGATATAGATGACCTCGCCTTCCCGGTTGTGGAAAAAGTAGCAACCGGGTTTTGGGGGCAGATCCATTTTTTTTACTCTATCCAGGTCCATTTATTTTTTTATTTTAATATTAGTTAAAATTTTAAATAGAACGCCTTTATCTTAAAAGGTATTGACAGATTTGTAAATATGTAATACTATAATAATAGATCTTTCAATAAATATCAAAACACACAACACCCGGGGCGAGCAGTCTCAACCAAAAATCCAAAACCCATTCAGCCATCAAACAAACAACCACTCTCGCCCCCCCATTTTCTTTCAGACCTTTCCGGGTCTTTTTTTATTTTGGTTGAATTTTCCACCCAAATCCAATATAATAGAACAAACCGATATAATAATCAAGAATTATGACCATAGAAATATATATTTAAATATATACTCAAGATCCGTGGCTTTCCAGGTGATTTTATGGTCAACGAACGGATCAAGGATATGAATTTTGTTATTCCGGCCTACCTTGCCATGGCCCTCAGGATAACAAAATTCATATCCTTGACCCTTTATTCGAGTTCATTTTTTTCTTTTAGCCCCATTTAATTATTTTACAATGTCAATTCGATTCAACCCCCAAGATTTCGATTCCCAGGTTCCCACCGAGGGGTGGGACGAGCCGGTTCAGGAACCCCGAAGCAAGGGGAAACATTTTCTTTTCAGTGTTGGCAAAGCCATAGTAGCCCTGATGATAATCACAGGGCTTTTATATTTTTCCGGCATCTACCAGGGCACTCTTTTCCAGAGCACTCCTCCGAGCGCCCAGCCGCAGGAGTTGCCGGTTTTGGTTAACGGAGAGGTCAAGACCCTGCCGCTGTCAGTGGTGAGCGTGATCGGAGCAGACTCCAATAAAGACCGGGTTAAAAGCCGGGAAGAGATCGAACCCTTGGTGGACAAGGCCTCCCGGATCTGGGACCAGGCCCGGATAGATCTGGAACTGGAAAGTTACGCTACCTTGGAAATGGAGCAAAGAAGGATCACGGAATTTTTATATAGTCCGGATTTTTTGCTCGAGGAGTTGCCGGCCGAGAAACGGCGGGGAGTGGTAGTGTTTCTGGTCCATTCCTTGAACGGGATTAACGGGGTTGCCTTTGTCGGCGGCCGGACCGTGGCCGTGGCCGAGTTCACCTCTGTCTATAATTTCCGGGTTCTGGCCCATGAGGTCGGACATATCCTGGGGTTGGACCACGTCCGGGAGTCGGGCCGGCTTATGTCCACTGATGCCAGCGGAGCCAAGTTGATCCGGGAGGAGGCGATACAGGCCAGAGAGAGGTTGGACATTTTAGTTGAGAGCCCTTAAGATAAAAGTGGTTGATTTTGTATTCGGCAGACAAGATCTTGTTGCCTGGAGATAGGCCAAGGATATGGGTTTTGTTAT
>CAZPEL010000032.1:0-9581 GCA_964585585.1 uncultured Gammaproteobacteria bacterium
CGGTTGAAAATGCAAAACTAATACTTAGTATAAATAATTTTTCTAATCAAGTCAAGTATGAAAATCTTGGGAATAGAGACCAGTTGCGACGAGACCGCCGCCTCCGTGATCCGGGGAAAAGGAGATAAACTTCAAGTCCTTTCCAGTGTTATCTCCTCTCAAATAGAAGTTCACCGAAAATACGGGGGAGTGGTTCCGGAAGTGGCCGCCAGACAACATGTTTTGAATATTTTGCCGGTGCTTAATGAGAGTTTGGAAAAGACCGGAATAAAAAAAGATAAGGCCTCCAAGGACCTGGATGCTATTGCCGTGGCCAACGGTCCGGGTCTGATTACTTCTTTGATCGTGGGAGTGGAAACTGCCAAGAGCTTGGCTTTGGCCTGGGATCTACCCCTGGTCGGGATAAACCACATTGAAGGGCATATCTATTCTAATTTTTTAGAGCACGCCGCAGAGATCGAATTCCCGGCTGTGGTTTTGACCGTTTCCGGGGGGCACACCATGTTGGTTCTTATGAAAGACCATTTTAGCTATGAGATCTTGGGAGAAACCCGGGATGATGCCGCCGGCGAGGCCTTTGACAAAGCGGCCCAGTTATTGGATATCGGCTACCCCGGTGGCCCGGTGGTAGCCCTAAAAGCGGCTGAATTTAAAAAGAAAGGGAGGGCTTCGGACATTGAATTTCCCAGACCCATGCTCCGGAACCGGGATTTTGATTTTTCTTTTTCCGGGCTTAAGACCTCGCTTTTGTATAAGATCCAAAAGGATCCGGATTGGCAAAAAAGAATTTCAGAGTATTGTTACGGGTTCCAAGAGGCGATAGTGGAGGTGCTTTCTCAAAAAACAATCCGGGCCGCCCGGGAAAAAGGCGCCAAGACGGTCCTGCTTTCCGGAGGGGTTTCGGCCAATACCGAATTGAAAGGGCAATTGCAAAAGAGTGTCTCCGAGAAGCTGCCCCGAGCCAAGTTTTTTTCTCCAAGTCCGGAATATACCACTGACAACGCCGCCATGGTCGCGGCCGCCGGTTATTATCGTGCTTTACATCAGAAAACTTCAAGCTGGCCAGAAGTAAAGGCCAACTGCAACTCCGAGCTTGAATAAGTTCAACCACATTTCAGACATCGATCTCGATACCCAAAATGAAAATTATACAAAAAATCAATCAGGATAAGCACCAAATTCCAAGCACCAATAATCAAATAAGCACCAAATTTCAATAATCAATAGTAAATAGTGAACAGTCAACAGTAAATTGGTGCTTGCTCCGATTGGTGTTTTGTTTATTGGATAAATTCCGTAAATTTAGCTTTAAATAATATTTTATTCAGGATAATAAGAACTTTGACCTTTTGCCTTAAATTTGCTATTCTAACTTCAAAATTCTAACTTCTAACTTCAATCTATGTCCCCTAATAATTTCGAAAATTTTCCCGCCAACCCCGAGGATTATACTCAAAGACAAGAGGACCTTTTACGCCAGGACCTGGAAAAGGAATTTGACGAAGAGAACCAGGACCTAAAAGAGGACCTGAGCCAAGAAAAATACGAAAAGAAAAAGCAGAAATGGGTGGAAGAGGAAATGGAAAAATCCCGGGATCTGGAGGATTCCAACCAAAGAACGGAAAAGGCCATCTCCGAAGAAAAAGAAGCCCGAATAGATAGCGTTACCAAGCTGGAGAGAAGAGAGTGGCTATATAAAAACATGAACCAAAAAGTGAAAGAGCTGTTGGATGTAGAGGATTATGCGGAGGCTGACAAGTGGATCCGGAAATTCCAAGAAGCTTCGCCGGAGGATTTCCGGGATGACCGGGATCCGGCGGTTATGATGGCCGATGTTTCCTATCTTAATTTGGTCAATCGGGCCGGTCATGAACATGGAGATGAATTATTGGACAAGGCCGGTAAGTCCTTGCGCGAGTTGGAAGACACTAAGGGGTTTCGGCATGGCGGAGATGAGTTAACCGCTATCTTTGAAAACAGCCAAGAGGTTTCGGAAAAAACCCGGCAAATAGAGGATAATTTTGAAAGCCAAAATATAAAGGCCTTGGAAAATAAGTACGGTCTTAAGCCCAAAATAGATGTGGCCACCGCCTCCTTTTCCGAGTCCTTGCAGGTTATGAAAGAGGTTTTGGAAGACGAAGAGGCCTTGGAATATGTTCGCAAAAAGGATCCTTTAAGAGCATTCAATGATATATGGGTGGAAATAGCCGATAAAAGGGCTTTTCAAAATAAGGCCCGGGATAGGATCAAAGTATTGATGGATAAATACGAGAACAGCCCCGAGATCTATAAAAAAATAAAGAATTATCTCCATAAAGGGGCTTATGAGATCAGTGATCGAAAAATAGAGGAATTGTTGGAATATCGTCGGCAAGGTCAAGAAAAGGAGGTGGACCGGGAAATAGAGGAATTTTTGGAGCGCAACCGAGAAAATGGCTTGGAAGACTTGAGAAAACAAGAGGAAGAGGCCGGGAGCGAGGGCGAAGATGAGCTGGACGAGGCCAAAATGAAAAGGATCAAGGCCGAGGCCATGTATGAGATTGTAAAATAAAAGATTCGGGACAATAAAAAATCCCCGCCACTTGAGGGCGGGGATTTTATTATACAGAGATTTATTTTTTCTTTTTTCTTTTGGCCTCGGCTTTGTTCACGATTTGGGTGGTTTTGACCACGGTGGCCGGGATCAGAGAGATACTGTCTATGCCGCACTCGACCAGGAATTCGTTGAAGTCCGGGAAGTCGCTCGGGGCCTGGCCGCAGATGCCCACCTTGGTCTTGTGTTTTTTGGCCGCTTGGATCAATTGCCGGATCAGCATCTTGACCGATTCGTTCTTTTCATTGGACTGGCCCACTATATGAAGCATATCCCCGGCATCCCGGTCGATGCCCAGGGTGAGTTGGGTCAGGTCGTTGGATCCGATGGAAAAGCCGTCAAATTCCTTGGCGAATTGCTCGGCCAGGAGGATGTTGGTCGGGATCTCGGCCATAACATAGACCTCCAGGTGATTCTTGCCCTGCTTTAAACCGTTTTTGGCCATGATCTTTTTCACTTCCTTGCCTTCCTCAATGGTTCGGCAGAAAGGAACCATTATCTTCAAGTTATTCAGGCCCATATCCTCCCGGACCCGGCGCAGGGCCTCGCATTCCATCTCAAAGGCCGGCAGGAATTCCTCGGAGTAGTAGCGGTTGGCTCCCCGCCAGCCGATCATGGGGTTGGATTCCTCCGGCTCATAGCCCTCGCCCCCGATCAGGTTGGCGTATTCGTTGCTTTTGAAGTCCGATAATCTCACGATACAGTCCTTGGGATAGACCGAAGCGGCGATCGTGGCCACGCCCTCGGCCAGTTTTTGGATAAAGAATTCCTTGGTATCCTCAAAACCGCCGGTGATCTCGTCTATCTTCTTTTTCAATTCCTTGTCCTTGAGTTTCCGGTAGTCCAGCAGGGCCAGCGGATGGATCTTAATATGGTTGTTGATGATGAATTCCAGCCGGGCCAGGCCGATCCCGTCGTTGGGCACAAAAGAGGAGGGGAAGGCCAGATCCGGCGAGCCCACATTCATCATCATTTGGGTCTGGGGTTTTTTTAGATTCTTGATGTCGGTTGTGTTTATCTTGTAATCCAATTTACCCTCATAGATATATCCGGTCTCGCCCTGGGAGGCGTCCACGGTTATATCCTCTTTGGTGTTTACTTTTTCCGAAACATCCCCGGTCCCGACCACGCAGGGAATGCCCAATTCCCGGGAGACTATGGCTGCATGGCAGTTTTTAACTATTATCGGAGTATATTTGGAAGTAAAGGCCAAATAATTGTGATTGCCCTCAACCGTGATATTATAGACTTTTTCTTTTGTTTTTTTCCGGTCGCTACTGGCCCGCAAGGAGACAAAATCGGAGTCCAATAAACTTTGGGTTATATTTTTAACCTTTCCTTTTAACAGGGGGAGGATATTGTTTTCGATTTTGTCCTTATCAAGAAGCAGATTTTTGTTGATATAAGGTTTGATTCGGCCTTTAAAGTTGATCAATTCGGCGATGTCCTCGAACAATTGTTTGGCCGCCAAAAGTTTGACTCCGTTGGTTTGGCGATCATCCTTTGCCTGTAGTCGATGAGCATATCGGGTCAATTCTTCTATTTTTTCCGGAATTTGGACATTGTAGATATCCCTGTTTCGGGTGACTTGAGGCAGGATATTCAATTTTAGGCAGCTAATTATCACTCCTTGCAATAAATTCTCGGACGAGATATAGAGATTGATACGAGATGCTTTTTTATTAAAGCTCCCGTCTCCGTCCATAACTCCGGCCAGGAAGGAGCGATTGGCGTCCAGCGGAGCGGATAATAGATGGGTGGTTAAATTATTTTGCCAGCCCTTGAATTTGGTGGCTATTTCTTTGCTATAACACCTAAAAGCGGTCGCTTCGCCTTCAACCTCTTTGCCTCTTATCTTTCCCTCCCCCGATTTTTTAGGCGATGTTTTTAATTCTTTTTTAAAGACATCTTGAAAGTATTTTTTAACCGTGTTTATAAATTCTTCTTTCTCTGGAGTTTGTTTTTGGATCAGTTGAACTTCTCCATGGGTTTGGGTGAGATAGATGGAACCGTCGGTTAAAATAGCGCCCCAGAGGTAGGCCAATTTAGCGGATATGTTTTTGGTGTCGGGGGTGGGGAGATTGTCGGCCGCCAATACCATATCCTTGTTTTTCAGGATCTTTTCTATTTGTTCTTCTATTAGGGTTCGATTGTTCAAGGTTACGAATCTGTGGTCCGGGGTGACGTGTAGATAATTGTCGCTGTTTCTGCCGGTTTGGGAAAAATTGACTTTAATGGTTTCTGAATTTCTGTTCATAACATCCACGATCGCTCTCCATTCTATCTTGCCGGTTTCTTTGTTTAGAGAAGGGGTTCTTATACCTTCCTTGATGTGTTTTTTGGTGATTTGCTTTATTTTTAAAAACCCTTTGTCGGTCAGTATGGGGGTATCCCCGGAAAAACAGGTCCTCCCCCCTTTATCGGTTACGATGGCGGAAGCTATTTTCATGATCGGCTCCCAGTCCGGGTCGGTCATATCGGTTACCAGAACTTCGCCCTTTTTGAATTTTTTGATATCCTCCAGGTCCATTATTTTGTGAGCGGTGCCGTTGCCGATCTTGTCGCCCACACTTTGGCCGGTGGTGATGGTATCACCGGATCCTTCCAACTCGTATCTCTCGATCACATTCTTGTCCTTGACGCTATTGACCGTCTCCGGCCGGGCCTGGATGATGTAAAGCTTGTTCTCCTTGCCGTCCAGAGCCCATTCCATATCCATGGGGGTCTTGTAATGTTTTTCTATCATCACCGCCCATTCAGCCAATTTCTTCACATCCTCATCGGTTATGGATTGTTTTTCCTGGTCCTTTTTATTTACTTTTATATCCTTGGTCGGGTTAGTGGCGCTGTTGTTATAGATCATTTTTAGGGATTTGGCCCCGATGGATCGGGAGATTATGGCATTGGTCGGTTTAAAGACCCAGAATTCGTCCGGGTTAACTTTTCCTTGGACTATGTTTTCGCCCAGTCCGTAAATGGAGTTGACCAGGACCACATTTTCAAAACCGGATTCGGTGTCCAGGCTGAACATAACACCGCTGGAGGCCAGGTCGGAGCGGATCATTTTTTGCACCCCGACCGACAGGGCAATGTCAAAATGGTCAAAATCCTTGTCCTCCCGGTAAGAGATGGCCCGATTGGTAAAAAGGGAAGCGATACATTTTTTAATAGCTTTTTGCAGGTGTACTTCACCTTTGATATTCAAATAGGTTTCCTGCTGGCCGGCAAAAGAAGCGTCCGGCAGATCCTCGGCCGTGGCTGAAGAGCGGACCGCCACATCCAAGTTTTTGACTCCGGATTGTTTGGAAAGCTCTTTATAGGCCTTTTTGATCTCGTCTTTCAGGTCCTGGGGCACATCGGCTTTCAGTATTAGGTTTCTGACCTTCTCCCCGCGTTTGTAGAGGTCGTTAACATCACTGGGGTCCAGACCTTCCAGGGCCTGCCGGATCTTTTTCTTGAGTCCGGCCTTTTCCATAAAGTGGTCGTAGGCGTCGGCGGTGGTGGCGAAGCCGTTGGGTACCCGGACTCCGCTTTTCTTGAGTTTGCTGTACATTTCGCCCAGGGACGCGTTCTTCCCGCCCACTTTGGGCACATCCTTATTGGAAAGCTCGTCAAAGAATTTTATGAATTTACTCATAGGATTGTTGTATTAAAATTTTATCATATTATAGTATTCCAATCAGTGATCAGTCATTAGTTCAGTCAATTCTGAAAAATTCAAAAATCAAAATGCAAAATGCAAAATGACCCCGTAAAGCTCCGCCACGGGACAGGCAAAGAAAAATTCAAAATAAATTTACATTTTTAATTTGTCGTTTTGATTTTTGATTTTTGCATTTTGCATTTGACCTATAAGTTGAATTTCTCGCTCCACTCATACACAAACGGGATCTTGAACCATTCTCCGTTCAGGGTCTTTACGATGCTGATCACTGCCACTATTATCAGGACCAGGGACAGGATCCAGCCGATGAACGGAATGATGGTCAGGAAGCTGATAACAAAAAGGACCAACCCCTGTTTGGCATGGAACTGGGCGAATTCCGAATCCCTTTTTAAAAGCAGGGGGACCAGGAACAAGATCCATAAATAAGATAGGGCGGAAACCGCTTTGTTTAGTTCCACATCCAGCTTTTTAGAATTTTTGGAATTGGTGTTTTTTTTGGGCATAATTTTTGCGCTTGATTAATTTTTAAATTTCTTTTATTATAGCATAAAGCCATAGACAATTCAAAAATCAAAAATCAAATCTCAAAATGACCCCGTAAAGCTCCGCCACGGGACAGGCAAAGAAAAATTCAAATTTCTTTTTGATTTTTGATTTTTGCATTTTGAGTTTTACATTACACCCCCGCCGTTTCGCGAACAGCGGGGTTCGCGGGACAAGCTACATTGAAAATTTTTAATTATCTATTTGCATTTTGATTTTTGCATTTTGATTTTTATATCGCGGATGTGGCGGAATTGGTAGACGCGCATGATTCAGGATCATGTGGAGTTATCTCCGTGTGGGTTCAAATCCCACCATCCGCACTATTTTAAAATCAAAAATCAAAATGCAAAATTCAAAATGACCCCGCAAAGCTCCGCCACGGGGTGGGCAAAGAAAAATTCAAATTTATGAAAATACGTTAAAAAGTAGGGAGTAAGTGAACATAGGGAGATATATTGATTTTTGTATCTTGATATTTAACTTTCTTTTATATTTTGATTTGTCATTTTGAGATTTGATTTTTGCATTTTGAATTATCTATGATTTGGAGTTTGGTGTTTGGCTTTATAATATTTCTCCACCAAAAAAACCGCCCCTTTTACAGAGAGCGGCTTTTTGTTTGGGGAGATTATTTTTCCAGGGCGATCGATACCACTTCCACGGCTCCGTCTTTTTCTATGCCGTTGACCGTGGCTCTGGCTCCCTGCTCCCAGGAGGTCTCCGAGCAAGGAATTTTATCTCCGGTAGCGGTGATGCATTGGCTTTGATCGGTAAAGTTGAGCCGCGCGGTCAGGGCCGGCTGGCCCGGTTTTTCATAGACCAGTTGCCAACCGCCGTTTTTTTCGGTCAGATTTCCGGTTTCGGAGAAATCCACTTCCGCCGAGATATCTTCATCTCCGCCTTCCAAGAGTTCAAAGGAATTTATAGTTACTTCCTCATCCGGAGTGATAGTGAAGTCGGCTTTGGCGGTATAGGCCTTATGGCCGTCTTCGTATTCCACCAGGGCCGAGGAAGCGTCCAGGAACTCGATATTGGTAATATAGAAGCTTCCGCCCAGCACTTTTTTTTCCGGGGAAAGATCCGAGATATTGCCCCGGATATGGTCTCCGACCGCGTTCTGCCAACCCACGGTCTCGCCGCTGTCAGAAGCTCCGGAATCCGGGCAGATGATATTGGTTATTTGCCATTTGCCCTCGGCAAACTTCATATTTATATCCAACTTTTTTTCGGTTCCGTAAAAGTTTGCCATCATCACCACGGAGGCGGAACCGTCCTTTTCAGCGATATCTTCTATTTTAATGCTTTCCGGCTTGTCCTGGGCGCACAGGATCGGGTCGTAGCCGCCTTTGTCAAAGGAGGCCAGGATCCGGTCCACTTTCTCGGCGTATTTGCTTGATACCGCCACATGATCCCGATAGATCTTGTCCGCCAAGGGGTTACCTTCGTACTTGACCCAGTCTTCATAAAATTTAAGAACCGTTTCCCCGGGCCCGGGCCGGTCCTGCCAATTTTTGACCGCATAGGCGCCGCCGACGATTATAGCGGAGGCGATCACCACGGTCAGTCCCACAGTTAGAATGTTTTTGCTTGTCATGGTTTTTAAATTAAGGATTAACATCATTTACTATAACGCAAATACAAGAAAAAAGTAACAAAGGGAACTTTGAGCTTGTAGCTTTATCCCCCTAAAAGCCAATAGCTATAAGTTCAAAGCTAATACCTTAAAAGCTAATTCACCTTGACTTTTTGTCCGAATATTGCTATTTTTAAGTGTTTCCATGTTCTTTGATATCTGATCACAGCCGGCCTAAAACCGGCTAAACAAAAAAGGAGGGAAAAATGAAAAAGATCATCTTTAAATTGGCAGTAGCGTTATTAGTTTTTAGTTTGGCCGTTATCGGTTGTGATAGCGGCGGCAGTCACGGCAGCGGTAGCAGCGGCGGCGATGTTAACGGAGACAAGGTTTCTGTTTATTCCGGCGAGGACTTGTCGGTGACCCGGGAAGGAGAATTCACCTTCGAAAACATACTTTCCTATGAAGATTTAGATCCGAAAGAGGCGAAGAAAACGGTATACTTTTTTTCCGATGATACCGGCTGGTGTTCCGGCCAGGGCATTAAGTATGAGCTTCAGGAAGGATCTTTAAAGCTCGATTTTAAAAAGATTCAGGGCCTGGAATCCGGAGTTATCAGGTTCAAATTGAAGTATTCAGTTCCGGAGGCAGGTAAGAAATTTATCGACCCGGCTGATCTGTCGGAAAAAGACCGGGAAATGTTTGTCCGGAAAACCGGTTCGGGCTCGACCTATGGAGCCGGCGAATTGGTTTTGGCGGTTCTCTGGTCCGATGGTAGCTTTTCTCCGGTTCCAACTAACCAAGAAGCTTACGGCCGGGACAGGATCAATTGGCCGATCGAATCCCGGAACCATGACAGGTCTCCTTGCCTTGTTAACGGAAGTGATGATGGCGAGGACGAAGAACCGATCGATTGCGTATCCGTCTCCATTGATGAAGACAACCAGATCCTGTGCCTGGAAAACATTTACCAGGGTTTTGAAACTCCGGATGATGCCAGAGGCGAGATCATGGCCGTCTCCGACCAAACGAGTTGGAGTTATCTGGACGGAGTTCCGGTTATAGTCACCGACGGTTGCGGTAAATTGGACCTCTCCCAGCTTATGTTCGCCGAGGGCGCCACCCGTTTCAATTTGATAATGGACATCAACGGAGAGAACTATTGGTTCATTTCCAGTAAGCTTTGTCCGGACGCCCAAGAC
>CAZPEL010000032.1:9681-11015 GCA_964585585.1 uncultured Gammaproteobacteria bacterium
CCCCCGCCGTTCGCGAACAGCGGGGTTCGGAGGACAAACTACATTAACAACTTATTTTATAAAATAATTTTGAGTTTTGATTTTTGAGTTTTGAATTTTATATAGCGGGTGTGGCCCTCCTACCCCCGCCGTTCGCGAACAGCGGGGTTCGGAGGACAAGCTACATTGAAAATTTTTAATTATCTCTTTGCATTTTGATTTTTGATTTTTGAATTTTGTATCGCGGGTGTGGCGGAATTGGTAGACGCGCATGCCTTAGGAGCATGTGGACTTCGTCCGTGAGAGTTCGAGTCTCTCCACCCGCACAGCGGTAAAGTTTATAGGTTTTGCGAGCGTGTGAGCGAGCAACCCAGCTCCTCGAGAGGGGCTGGGCGAGTCCCACCGCCCGCACTATTTTAAAATCAAAACTCAAAATGCAAAATGCAAAATGAACCCGTAAAGCTCCGCCACGGGGCGGGCAAAGAAAAATTAAAATTTATAGAAGCGAATATGGGGATATATTGATTTTTGTTTCTTGATATTTGACTCTTTTTTGTATTTTGATTTGTCATTTTGATTTTTGAGTTTTGCATTTTGAATTATCCCTGTTTAGAATTTAGAATTTATTCATATATTATGTCCAACATTATAACCGACAAAGACAAAATAGAAGAAGTTATCACCCGCGGCGTGGAACTCATCTACCCGGACAAAGAACAACTCCGGGAGCTTTTGGCTTCCGGGAAAAGGATCAAGCTCTATTGCGGGTTTGACCCGAGCGCCCCTTCCTTGCATATCGGCAACGCCATTTTGATCAACAAATTGAGCCAGTTCCAAAAATTGGGGCATGAGGTTATTTTTTTGGTCGGCGACTTCACCGGTATGATCGGGGATCCGACCGACAAGTCCGCGGCCCGGACCCAGCTCTCGGCCGAGGAGGTCAAGGAGAACGCCAAGCACTTCAAGGACCAGGCCTCGGCTTACCTGGACTTTGACGGCGACAACCCGGCCCGGGTGGAGTATAACAGTTCTTGGTTATCTAAACTCACTTTTGAAGATATAATCGAGTTGAGCGCCCATTTTACCGTGGGCCGGATGATCCAGCGGGATATGTTCCAGGAGCGGATGAAGAACGAAAAGCCCATCCATCTGCACGAGTTCCTGTATCCATTGGCCCAAGGTTACGACTGCGTGGCCCTGGACGTGGACCTGGAAGTCGGAGGCAATGACCAGATGTTCAATATGATGTGCGGCCGGGACCTGATGAAGGCCATGAAGGGCAAAGAGAAGCTGGTCCTGACCGGCAAGCTTTTCGCCGACAACGAGGGCAAGAAAATGGGCAAGACCGAGGGCAA
>CAZPEL010000033.1:0-10631 GCA_964585585.1 uncultured Gammaproteobacteria bacterium
AATAGTTTTGAGTTTTGAACTTTGCATTTTGAGTTTTGATATATATGGATCTATCCCGTATCAAAAAAATTTATATGATCGGTATCAAGGGAGTGGGTATGACCATGTTGGCGCAATTCTTGACGCGCCAGGGCTTTGAGGTGAGCGGATCGGATATTCCGGAGGAGTTTATGACCGACCAAGTATTAAGGGATTGCGGCGTTGGGGTTAAAAAGGATTTTGACAAGAACAATATTCCCGCGGATGCGGATTTGATAATTTATTCCACCGCTTATAACAAAACCAATCCGGAAGTGGCCCGGGCCTTGGCGGGCAAGATCAAGACCTTGACCTACCCGGAAGCTTTGAGCGAGGTTTTTAATCAGTATTACGGTATAGCGGTGACCGGAAGCCACGGCAAGACCACGACCACGGCCTGGCTGGGCTATGTCCTGATGCGGGCCGGGCTGAAGCCCAATGTTCTGGTCGGGGCCCGGGTGGAGCAATTCCAGGGCAGCGCCATTACCGGTGGTTCTGACTATTTGATAGTGGAGGCGGATGAATACCAGGATAAATTGCGATATTTCGATCCCGAAATAGTTCTTTTGAACAATATCGAGCACGATCACCATGATTACTTTCGGACCGAGGAGAGTTATATCCAAACCTTTATGGATTTTATCCAAAAGATACCGGACAAGGGCTTCCTGGTGGCCAATTTTGATGATTCCGTAATAGCTAAAACCGCCCGGGTCAATTGTCGAGGCAAGGTGATCAGCTACGGCCTGGAGAATCAAGAAGTCGATTATAGGGCCTATGATCTGCGTCAGGACAAGGACAAACAATATTTCAAGGTTCAAACCGCCGGTGAAGAAGGGAACGACTTAGGCGATTTCAGCATTTCTTTGACCGGACAACACAATATTTACAATGCTTTGGCGGTAATAGCCACGGCCATGGAGTTTGATATCGGCCTGGCGGAGCTAAGAACCTATTTGGAGGAATTTCAGGGCACCCATCGCCGAGCTCAGATAATGGGCCGGTTCCGCGGAGCTGTTATAATGGATGATTACGCTCATCATCCCAGCGAGATCCGGACCACTTTGTCCGGTGTCAGGCAGACTTATCCGGACAAAAGAATGCGAGTGGTTTTTCACCCCCATACTTTTTCCCGAACCAAGGCCTTATTGGATAAGTTCGCCCGGAGTTTTGATTTGGTGGACGAATTGGTGGTTTTGGATATTTACGGTTCGGCTCGGGAGGAGCAAGGGGGAGTGGACAGTCAGGATCTGGTCGCCAAGATAAAGGAGCACAACTCCGATCTCCGGGTTTCCCATATCCCCACCCTTAAGGAATGCGAGGAATATTTGCGCAAAGACCTTAAGTCGGAGGATCTGGTGGTTTTGATGGGGGCCGGGGATGTCTTTCGTATAGGCGAGAATTTGGTGAAAAATTGATATGTGTAATTTTTTAGTTTTTTCTTCGTATTATTAAATAATGTTATTATTTAAATGACCCGGGAGGAGTAACGCGCTCCTCTTTTTCGTGTTTATGGCGAGCAATAAAGATAAACATCCCAGAACCGCGGGGAGTCAGGAGTTCTGGAGGCAATTATGGAAGATCATCTCCCCGTCGCATAAGCAGATCAAGTTTCTGTTGGTTTTGATAGTGGTCTTTCGTTTGATCCAATTGGCCACCCCTTATATTCTAAAATTGATAATTGATAAACTTTCCCATTTTAACCCGGAACAGGTCATACCTCTTTTGCTTTTAATAGCCCTTCTTTTCTTAAGCGAGCAGAGCGCTTCCTTGGTTTCTTATTTTAAAGATAGAAAGACCTTTCGGATATTGGTGGAAGCCGAGTATTATTTGCCTTTGAGAGTACAGGAGAAATTGGTTAATCTGTCTTTGGACTATCACGAGAAAGAGAATACCGGTAACAAGATAACCAAAATAGAGAGAGGTATATTTCGGATCGTGGAGCTTTTGGCCAATATGGCCTTTGAGGTGGTTCCCACCCTGATCCAGTTAGCAGTTACTTTAGTGGCTTTAGCGGTTCTGGATTGGCGGATCGGCCTTTCCTTTGCTTTCTTTTCTCCTTTGTTTATCGTGATCACTTACAAGGTCAATCGGGAGCTTTATCCCATCCGCAAGAACAGGTTCAAACAACACGAAGAATCTTCCGGAAAAATGGGCCAATCCATTATCAATATCAATACGGTCAAATCCTTTAGCCAGGAAGAAAGAGAGGCCAAGGAGTATGGAGGTATCAAGGAGCGGGTGAGGAACTGGGAGATGTCAGAATGGTTTAAGCTTTTGAATTGGAATTTGGGCCGGAATTTGATCATTGACCTGGGGCGGGTTACAGTCTTGCTCTTGAGCGCTTATTTGGTTTGGCAAGGCCAGGTCAGTATCGGCTCCCTGGTGTTCGCGGTTACTTTATCAGAAAAGTCCTATTTTTCTTTGTATCGTTTGTCTCGTTTTTACGACAAAATGGAAGAAGGGGCCGAGGCAGTGAATCGGTTCGTGGACATCATCAATGAAGAACCCAGTATCAAGAACCCCGAGGACGGCTATAAGCCGAAGAAAATAAGGGGGGAAATAGAATTTCAAGGAGTTGATTTCAGTTACGAAGGACTGCGGAATAAGGATAAATTCAAGGCCTTACGGCAGGTGAACCTCCAAATAGACCCGAGCAGCGTTACCGCCTTGGTCGGACCTTCCGGAGGAGGTAAGACAACTATTGCCAAGATGATCTACCGGCATTATGATCCTCAGAAAGGAGGCATTTTTTTGGACGGGATCGATCTTAGGAATTACGATCTCTATGCTTTGCGGAGATCTATTGCCATAGTACCCCAGGAGGTGGAAATATTTAATTTGGATGTGAAACAGAATATAGCTTATTCCAAGCCGGATGCTTCTTGGGATGAGGTCCGGGAAGCGGCCCGAGTGGCCAACGCCGAGGAATTCATCAATAATCTTCCTCATGGCTATAAGACCTTGGTGGGAGAGAGAGGTATGAAACTTTCCGGCGGCCAAAGACAGAGAATAGGTATCGCTCGAGCGGTTTTAGCCAATCCCTCTATTTTGATATTTGACGAAGCCACCAGTAATTTGGATAGTTATAGTGAAAAATTGATCCAAAGCTCTATGGAGAAGATAGGCCAAGACAGAACCATGATCATTATCGCCCATCGCCTGAGTACTATCCAAAAGGCGGATAAAATAATAGTGGTAGAAGAAGGAGGAGTAGTGGAACAGGGCTCGCATCAAGAACTGGCCCGGAATGGCGGCGGCTTGTATCGCAAACTCCTGGATCTGCAAAAGACCGGGAATGTGGATTAATGCTGTTAATATGCATTTTAAGCAAGCTTGTGTTAAAATAACCATATGGACATTGATTCTTTGATCAAAAAAGATGTTTCCTTAGCCGACTTTACTACTTTCAAGATCGGTGGGCCGGCTCGGTTTTTTGTGGAAGTGGAGACCAAAGAGGAATTGGATGAGGCCAAAAATTGGGCTGAGAAAGAGGATCTAGGGCTCTTTTTGCTGGGCGGAGGCAGTAATATTCTGGTCAGCGATGATGGTTTTGACGGCCTGGTTATGAAGCTGGCTAATAAGGATTGGGAACTGGAAGGAAATAGAATAAGTTGCGGGGCCGGTGCGGGCTTGAACCAAATTTTACCCCGGCTTGCGGAAAAGGGCCTTTCCGGCCTGGAGTGGGCCGCCGGCATTCCCGGTATTACTTTGGGCGGAGCTGTCCGGGGTAATGCCGGGGCCTTTGGCCACTATACTTCCGATGTGATCCGATCAGTCGAGGTTTACGATCTTGCGGCAAAAAAATGGTCATATTTTAAGCACCGGGAGTGCGATTTTGGTTATCGGGACAGTGTTTTTAAGCACAAAAGGAACCTTTTGATCTGGCGGGCGGATCTGGAGTTCGAGTCCCGAGATAAGGCCGAGATCAAAAAGGATATCCGGGCTAATACGGAGAAAAGAAATAAAGGCCAACCCCGGAAGCCCAGTGCCGGCAGTGTTTTTAAAAATTTTAGCTTGGAGCATATGCGTAAGTATGCGCCGAGTTTGGCGGATCGAGCTCAATATGAGGAGATAGTCAAAGAAGGCATGGTCGGAGCCGGCTGGGTCATAGATCAGTTGGATCTGGGTTGTCAGAAAATAGGAGGAGCCCAGGTCAGTGATGAACACGCCAATTTTATAATCAACACCGGCCAGGCCACTGCGCTTGACGTTATCACCCTGATTGGCTATATTAAGCAAAAAGTCAGGGATAATTTTGGTTTGCAGTTGCGGGAAGAGATACAGTATGTGGGATTTTAAATTTAGATATTGGATATTAGATACTTGATATTGGGCTACAGGGAAACGAATTTCCAATATCCAATATCCAATATCATCATTTTATGAAAATACCCCAATATGTAAAAAACATAGTTAAGAAATTGGAAGAAGCCGACTACGAAGCTTACATCGTGGGTGGTTGTGTCCGTGATATTTTAAGGGGTAAGGCCCCCAAGGACTGGGATGTGACCACTAAGGCCAAACCGGAAGAGATCTTGGGGGTTTTTGAGGACGGTAAATACGAGAATAGATTCGGGACAGTGTTGGTTCCGATAGAAAAAAAAGGAGAAACCGTGGATGTGGTAGAGATAACCACTTATCGATCCGAGTTCGGTTATAGCGACCGTCGCCGTCCGGACGAGGTTAAATTCGAGAAAGATCTGGACAAGGATCTGGCCCGGCGGGATTTTACTATGAACGCCCTGGCTATGAAGAAAAAAAGCAGTTCTGTTTCCATCCCGGAGCATATTAAAGAGGAGCATCGGATAGAAGAGGATGGTTATATCATTATTGATCTTTTTGGCGGCCGAAAGGACATAGACAAAAAACTTATACGGGCTGTGGGTGAACCGGTGGACAGGTTCAAGGAAGACGCCCTGCGGATGATGCGAGCTATCAGGTTAGCGGTCGAGTTGGATTTTGACTTGGAACCCAAGACCCAACGGGCTATTTTAAAAATGGCCGGAGCCATTAAATTCATTGCCAAAGAGAGGATCCGGGATGAGCTTATTCGGATTTTGGAGTCAGACCATGCTTATAAGGGGATAATGATGCTTCATGAGAACAAGCTTTTGCAATATATCCTGCCTGAGTTGGAAGAAGGAGTGGGAGTAAAGCAGAACCGCCACCATGTGTACACAGTTTTTGAACACAATGTTTATTCTTTAAAGAATTGCCCCAACCCGGATTGGCGGGTTCGTTTCGCCGCTTTGATCCATGATATTGCCAAACCCAGAACCAAAAAAATAATCAAGGGCGAGGCCACTTTTTATAACCATGAGTATGTCGGGGCTAAGATAACAAGCAAGATAACCAAGAGATTAAAGTTCAGTAATGAGGACGCAGAGAAGATAATTGCCCTGGTCAAGGCCCATATGTTCTATTATAACGTAGGCGAGGTGACTGCCTCCTCGGTTCGACGCTTGATCCGAAAGGTGGGGGAGGAGAATTTAAAGGATCTAATAGACCTTCGGGTAGCGGATCGGCTGGGTTCCGGAGTACCCAAGGCCAAGCCCTACAAATTAAGGCATTTGGAATATATGATGGAAAAGGTCCGTAAGGATCCGATCTCAGTCAAAATGCTTAAGATCAACGGCGATATTTTGATGAAAGACTTGGGTTTAGAGCCGGGCCCCAAGATCGGAGCTATTCTGGATGTACTTTTGAGCGAGGTTTTGGATGACCCGAAGCTCAACACCAAGAAGCATCTCTTGAAAAGGGCCAAGGAACTCAATAAGGAGAATTTAAAGCAGCTCCGCGACTGGGCCCGGGAAAAGATAGAAGAAGAACAGGACAAGGAGGATAAGGAGATCAAGAAGCAGTATTGGGTAAAATAGAATAAAACTTGAACCTGTACAAAACACAAATATCAAAAACCCAAAACCCAAATAAAGCACAAATCTTCAAAACCCAAACAAAGTACACATAATCGTTTGTTTTTTTGTGTTTTAACCTCTGGGTTTTGTTTGGAGACTGGGTTTTGGCATTTGGGTTTTTAATAATTTTATCATTATAATAATATGGATTCTCAAAACTATAATGTCGTAACCAATATTTGTTATGTCCTGGATGATAAGGGTCGGGTTCTTTTGCAGAAAAAGGCCCGGGGCTTCGGCCAAGGCAAGTGGAACGGCCCCGGAGGCAAACAGGAGCCGGACGAGACCATAGAGGACTCGGTTCATAGGGAAATTTGGGAAGAGACCGGTTTAAAGCTTTTGAACCCGGAGATCAAGGGCGAACTGGGCTTTGTTTTTCCCAACGGAGATAATTTTTTCTCCTATGTTTTTGTGGCCAAAGAATTCCAGGGCGAACCCCGGGACAAAGGAGAGGGAGAGTTGCGTTGGTTCGATATCGAGGACATCCCGCTGGAGAAGATGTGGGATGACGACAAATATTGGTTAAAGAGGTTATTAGGAGGAGAGTATGTGAAGATGAAATTCTTTTTTGATGAGAATGGAAAGGTGGATTTTTTAAATGATTATGGAAAAGTCAATAGTCAACAGTAAACAGTCAACAATCCACAGTGGAGGCTGTTTACTGTTTACTAATTACTGTTTACTTCTTTAATAACCTTAGGTATTTCCCTCACCAACTCCGACGCACTGTAATAATAGGATTTCCTCTGTTGCAATCTGTCTCCGGCCAGGCCGTTTATAAAAGCGGCGGCGCAGGCGGATAAAAACAGGTCGTTCCGGGAGGCCAAGCCGGTCGCTAGGCCGGCCAGGACATCCCCGGTGCCGCCCTTGGTCATACCGGGATTGCCGGTTTCGTTTATCTTTACCTCTTCGCCGTCCGATATTATATCCTTATTTCCCTTAAGAAGAATGGTGCAGCCGTATTTTTGCGCCATTTTTTTAATATTTTTTTCAGTCGGTTTTATCTCGAATAGCTCTTGGAACTCCCCGGCGTGCGGAGTGAGCAGACAATTTTTATGAAGAAATTTTTTGTCTATTGTTTTCAAGGCGTCCGCATCCAAGACGACCTTTTTCTTTTTATTTCGGGAAACTACCCGGTTTACCCTGGGTCGGATGTCTTCTCCGGTCCCCAGGCCCGGACCCAAAAGAATAGCGTCCGCCTTTTGGGAATAAGCCGGGATCTCTTGTTCCTCTACTGCTATGAATTCCGGCAGTTTCGGCTTCATTTTTTTAACTATTTCCAAATTTTCCGGAATAGAGGAGACAAAGACCAGATCGGCTATTTGGCCGGCTGTCCGGGCCGCCAAAAGCAGAGCGCCGTGGTATTTCTCGTTTCCGGCCACTATTAAAACCTGTCCGTTTTGGCCCTTGTGGGACTTCTCGCCCGGCCGGTTCAAGGCCTTAACCTCGCCCGTGCCTATTTTTTTCTTAAGCCAGTCCGGATAACCGATATCCACTGTTATCGCCCCGGGATCCTTTTGGGTCATCAAAGAGATTATTAGGTCCTCCTTGAATCCCGGAGTCGGCAGGTCCACCGACACCTTTTTTCCTTTTAATTTGTTTATTCTTTTAACAACGGAGGCATAGGGTTCTTTTAGCTTTCCGGATATTCCGGTTCCGAACAGGCACTCGACCACTATGTCAAAGTCGTCGGGGATATCCCCGGCCTTGACCCCGGTATGTTTTTCTCCGGTGAATTTGTCCCAATTTTTCCGGGTAAGTTCGGATTTGGTTTTTTCCGGAACCAAGAATACCGTCGGTTTATGGCTTTTTTGCAGATACCTGGCCGCCACCAAGCCGTCGCCGCCGTTGTTGCCGGGACCACAGATAAAGGCTATTTTTTTATTCTTTCCGTACTTTTTCTCCAAAATTTCGGCCACCCCCTGGCCGGCATTTTCCATTAATCTTTCCATAGGGTAGCCGTAATAGATCGCGTTGTGGTCATAAATAGTAGTTTGTTTGATCGGTTCTATCATGATTGATTGTCAAATTATGTCGATTTATTTTTTAGTATCTTTATTTTTCCCGAGCCACATAAGAACCGTCCTCTTTCTTTAGGTGAAAAGATAACTTGTCTTGATCTTCCTTAATATTATAAATAGGTTTTTTTTGCCAGAAAACCTTTTCTCCATCATAAAGCACATACCAAACATTAGCTTCTTTGGCTATGTAGGCCAACTTGTCGTTTATTATAGTATAATCTTTGATCCTATAATGTTCTCTTGTTTCTTGATTATTTTTTACTAAAAACCACCTATCGTTTCTTTTACCCCAAAAGCAGAAATTTTCTCCCAACATAAATTTTTCCCCCAATTCATCATACCCTTTGCTTTTTTTGCCTTTGTATATAAAATAGTATTTATCTTCTTTACTGACTTTATATTTATTTCCAGTTTTAACTTCGTAAAGTAAGTTATTATTAAATTCGGAGTAAGTTAAAATCGAGTCATGTTTTTTTCCTTCCTCGCTATTATTTTTAACTATAAACTCAGAGTTACCTTCTTCTGCTACATATACGAGATCCCCACCGATTTCCTTAAAAACATATTTTATACTATCGTATTTTTTTCCTTCTGAGTCCCCGTATACCACAAGTTCTTTCCATGTAGGATTTTGTTCAATTGCTTTATAAGTTATTTTATTATTTATTTTTTCAAGAGAAAAATAATCAATATCGTGATATTTTTTGCCTTCTTGGCCGTTTTTAACTAGAAATTTCTCTCCGTCATCTTCAGCTAGATAAACCAATTCTTCATCAAAATCAAGGAGATAAATATCGTTGTATTTTTTATTTTTTTCTTCTCCTCCTTGAACAATGAAAACCTTCCCGTTTTGTTCTGCTGCATAGGTCAATTTATTGTTAATAAATTTTGCTTCAGATCTAATAGAATCATATTTTTTCCCCTCTTTTTGATTATGTACAACAAATTCTTTGCCCCCATCATTCGCAGTGTATGCTAGCCCATTGGGGAGTACTCTCCCGAATCTACTAACAAAATCATATTTTTTCCCAAATTCTTTACCTCCGTACACATAAAATCTTTTTTCACAACTTCCTTCTACTATATTTCCTTCACAGTTTTTTCCGGCCTCAAAAAAGACTTTGTTATTTTTTGTTTCCAGGCTTTGTTTTTCTATTTTTTCATATTTTTTTCCTTCCTGGTAATCCTTTACTACAAAAAATTTATCATCTCTCACGGCCAAATACACTATTTGGTCATTTAAAGTTTTTACAATATCATCTTTTATATAAAGATTTCTGGCTTTGTCGTATTCTTTACTTTTACCGTCATATACTATTGTAATATTTTTATCCTTCTCGGCTATATAAAATAATTTTCCATTGATTTCAGAAGTGTCCCAAATTTCATTAAATTTTTCCCCTTCTTTTCCGCCGTGGACTACAAATTCTTTGTCCCCGATTTTTGCCTTGTAAGTTAATTTTCCGTCTATTTCGAAGAATTTTTCTGTTTCCCTGTGAGTTCCGGGGTGTATTCCATAATAATGAATTATACCTCTTTTGTGAGCTATTACATCATCGTATTTTCTGCTCTTATAGTCCCCGTGAATGACGATATATTTTTTTCCATTATCCACCTTTTTTATATAAGCCGCTTCGCCATTTATAATTTTTTTATCTCGGGTGTTTATCATGGGGTCTATTTTTTCAAAAATAAATTCTTTATTTTTGGTGATCTGGGAGAGGGTATTATTTGTGGCTCCGACGCCCAATCCCCTCATTATTTTAAAAGCGTCGGCTGGCCTCCCCAGGAAGTATTTTTTCCCGTCTTTGGGGTTTATATACCATGCTTCTCCATATCCTCTAACCTGTAACAAAATTTTTCCCTTTTGTTTTTGAATAAATTTTTTGTTCAGTTCCGCTTTTTTTGAATTTTTGTTTTTTAATTCTTTGTAATCGTTTATTCCATTGGAATTAGAATCTTTTTTGTTTTTATTCATGTTTAAAGAATCTTCTAACAGATCCGGTAACCCATCCTGGTCAGAGTCTTTTCCACTTAAATTTTTTAAAGCTACGGGAATCCTTCTTAAGTTTTCATTACTAACGCCTATTCCTTGATTTTTCATTAAGGCGAAAGCATCCACGGGCCTGCCCATATAGTGTCTTTTGTTAGTTTTGGGGTTGACATACCATGCTTCGCCATTCCTTTCTATTTGGAGCAATATTTGGCCGGAAATTTTTTCTGATATGTTTTGGGCATTGAGAATATAAACAGGTGAGAAAAGCAATAAAAAAAATAAAGTTAAATAAAAGATTTTTTGGGACATAGTATTTAGTTATTAATTTTAAATTTATTATTATTTTAGCAGAAAAAGTTTTTTTTTGATAATTTTTATTTCATCGTTTTTAATTTTATCTTCCGCACAGTGTTTTTTGTCGCCCTGCAACAATCCTAATAAAAAAAACGACCCACAAGGAGTCATTTTTTATTAGTATTGCGTTTACAGCTGTAAAAAATGTTATTTGGTAGCCCTACGGGGAATCGAACCCCGGTCTTCAGGATGAAAACCTGATGTCCTAACCACTAGACGATAGGGCCTTGTTGGTCTAATGTTTTTTTAAAAATAAATATTGCATTTTTCGGTTGAAAATGCAAAACTAATACTTAGTATAAATAATTTTTCTAATCAAGTCAA
>CAZPEL010000034.1:0-10412 GCA_964585585.1 uncultured Gammaproteobacteria bacterium
CATAAAATCGGCCAATTTCCCAAAAAGGGGCGCGGCGGAAGAAGCGGAATATTTGACATCCTTGGGGTCGTTCAATTTTACCAACATAGCGAACCGCGCCTTCTCCACCGGAGCAAAACCAACAAAGGTATGAATAGTCTTTTGGCCATACCCTCCTTCTTCGGAAGCCACTTGAGCGGTTCCGGTCTTACCGCCCACATAATAACCTTCCACTCCGGCCTTTTTGGCATGACCCCCCTCTATGACATTGACCAGCATGCCGGACAGGAGGGTGGCCGCCCTTTCCGAAATGACCCGTCTTATTTTTACCGGCTCGGTCACTTCGGCCTGACCATTGCTCATAAGCATCTTTTTGACTATATAAGGTTTCATCAAGACCCCTTGGTTGGCTATGGCGGCATAGGACATAAGCATCTGCAAAGGGGTGGCCGTTATGCCTTGGCCGTAGGAAGCGGTCGCTGCATATATTTTGGGTATATCTTCTCGTCTCAAATTCTTTATATCCCCTTTACTCTCCCCTTCCAATTCGATCCCGGTCTTGCTGCCAAAGCCGAATTTCTTGACATAATCCCCGAAAACATTGGGGGTGGTTTGCTCCATGGCAAAAATGGAACCGGTGTTCAAGGAGTGAGTTAGGACATAATTCATATCCACCACTCCGTGCGGACCGTGGCTGGCGTAATCGGAATTTTTGATGGTCCATTTATCTATTTTTATCTTTCCCTCGTCTTTGTAAGTAGTGCCCGGGGATATCACTTCCCTGTCCAGGGCAGACCCTATGGTTATGGTCTTAAAAACAGAGCCCGGTTCGTAATCTTCAAATATTACGGAATTGTTATACACCTGGATATCCTCGACCTGATTATATTTGTTGGGATTAAAATCGGGATAGGAACACATGGCTATCAACCCCCCGGATCTCGGATTAACCACTACCACACTACCGCTTTCGGCCCCGTGCTTTTTCACCGCTTCTTCCAATTGCCGGCAAACATAGAATTGAATGGCCCTGTCTATGGAAAGTATCAAGTCGCTGCCATCCCGTGGTTTTTTGTACTCCTTGTTATTGATGACTATGGTATTCTCCTTTTCTTCGGTTCCGGATTTTATAAATCCGTGCTGACCGGCCAATTCCTGATTAAAGAACCCTTCCAGGCCGTAATTACCCCGGCTGGAATCCTCCGAACTAACAAAGCCCAAGAAATGAGACCCGACCTCGCCTTCCGGATAATACCGATATTTTTTAATTATGTGGGATATTCCCGGCAAATCCATTTTTACCTTTTCGCCATCCTCTTGATAATAAACCTGACCGTTCTCAATAAAAAGATCTTGATAGGAAAAGGGCTTACCCCTGTCTTCCGGCCACAGGAAATCATACATTCGCTTTAATTTCTCCTTTTCCACTTTTTTCTCTATGGGTTCATATGGATCATTCTTTTTACCCAACTTTTCCTTGTACTCTTTTATGATCTCGCCTTTTCTGATCTCTATTTCTTCCTCGATGTCCTCCCCTCTTTCTTCTTGCCATTGCTTACTTTGCCGGCGGGCCTCAAAATTATTCCGAACCTTTTTTATTCTGGTCCGCCTTTTCTGCTCCTCCAGATCCAGGGGGATCCTGTCCAATTTTTGTTTCAAGCTTTTTTGATCCTTGTCCTTGAAATATTCCCCCACCTCTCGCTTCACTTCTTCCTGATCAAAAAATGTGTACAATTTCTCCGCCAACTCGGTCGGCTCCTTGATCTCTTTGGGAATGGCATAGACCAAAGCAAAGTCCTTATTTGTGGCCAAGGAATAAAGTTTCTCCTCGCCCTTGCCCCGATTTTTTATAAATATTTCTCCCCTTTCCGGCGACAGCTCGCTATAAACCTGGTGCTGGTCAGAAGCCAGGGCGGAAAAATAATCATGCTTTACTATCTGCAGTTTATACAGTTGGTAACCAAAAACAAGGACCATTAAAAAAACAACCGCAGTAATAAATCTGATGCGATTGTTGCATTCCTTGGTTTTTTGATGCCGGGAATAGTTCATAGAACGCTACTTTTTGGCCAAAAATTCACCCGGGGCCCGCAAATACTTAACATTCTTGATCGACACCATATCCAGATCATCGGTTCTCTTGGCCACAGTGTTGTAAGATTTGAGGGAGGTTACCCTTACATTTAAATTTCTATTCTCCTCCTGAAGGCAAGAGACCTGATTTTTCAATTCTTGAACCTTTAAACCCTTAACGGTCAAGTCATTGACCAAAGCCACATAATAAGAACCGCAAAAAGCGATCAAAGCAAATAAGAAAACATTCACGATCTTCATTCTCTGATTCCAACCGGATTTTTTATTGTTTCTGGAAAATTTTTTTGTTGTTCTGTACCTGGTCATATTTTTTATATTATTATGATCTTAATTTTTTAACCGCTCTTAATTTGGCGCTTCTGGCCTTGGGATTTTTTTCTATCTCCTCCCGGGTGGGGACTAAAAATTTCTTGGTCTTTCCCCGATCTTTACTATGTTTTATTATCTCCAATTTGGCCTTGTGGCCGCATCTACACTCCGGTAATTCCGGCGGGCAGATACAATCCCGGCTCTCTTGTTGGAAAAAATCCTTTACTATCCTGTCTTCTAAGCTATGGTAGGAAATAACCACTATCCTGCCCTCCGGTTTTAACAATTCCAGGGCCTGGGGCAGGGCTTGTTTCAGGTTATCCAATTCTTGATTGACTTTGATTCTCAAGGCCTGAAATATCCGGGCCTTGATATTATCCTTATAAGGAGTGAATCTTCCGGGAATGGCCTCTTCTATTATTTTCTCCAAATCACCTGTGGTGCGAATAGGGCTCTCTTGCCGGTGTTTTTCGATATTTCTGGCTATCCGCAGAGACAGCCTTTCTTCTCCGAATTCCTTGAATATTTTTTCCAGCTCCGAAACCTCGTATTTATTCAGAATGCGACCGACCCGACTGACCTCGCCTTTTTTGTCTTCTCCGGCAAAGGACATATCCAGCAGGGTATCTCCCTTAAAGGAAAATCCTCTTGACTTGTCTTCGAGCTGGGCCAAGGACAAGCCCAGATCAAATACCATTCCGTGAAATTTGATATCCGGCCCGAATTCTTCTTGGGCCGCTTTTTTCAACTCACTGAAATTGGAATTGGCTATTTTTATGTTTTTAAGATCTTTTTCTCGAATTATCTCCTCGGCGTTCTTGACGGCCCAGGGATCCAGGTCCAGGGCCAGGATCTTCCCCTTTTCCCCGATCCTTGATGCTATGGCCTGAGTATATCCGGCTCCCCCCAGGGTGGCGTCCAAGAAATACTGACCTTCCCGGGGATCCAATATTTTCAAAACCTCCTTTAACATTACCGGCTGATGATGATACTGCATGGAAAACTGCTATTTTAAAGATTTAGGGGTTGACCCCCGTTCCGCTTCTCGCAAGAAGCGGAACGGGGGAAGCATGGGGATTTTCTTGGCTATATTAATAGCTGCCTAATTACTCTTCCGCTTGCAGCGGATCGTAGCCGTTGGCCACCTCTATACCGTCCTTGTAGCCGTCTCCGTCAGTATCCGGGTCATTGACATCGGTTCCCAGTTCTTCCTCTCTCTCGTCGTTCAGGAAGTCTCCGTCAGTATCCGGCTTTCTGGTGGCTCCGGAATAAGTAATGGCCTGCATAGTGTTCCATTCCTCGGTGGAACTGGGAGCATGGCCAAAAATATTCTCAAATATCTGAATACCTCTTTTTTCCGATTCCAGATTCCTGTTCTCCGCCTTCTGCCTCAAACCATAGGCCATAACTGTTACCGCGGCTCTGTCCTTGGGGTTACTCATATCCGGAACCCGATCATAAATTTCCATAAATTGCTCCTTGGCCTCTTTTTCGGCCCGCGGACTTCTCATTTCCGGCCATCTACCGTTGGATATTTTGACCATATCCTCTATTTCCTGTTCATTTTCGGGCAGATCACCAAAGGCCTTTTTAAAGGAATGAACCACGGCCGCCCTTTCGCCGGAGCCCAATTTTTGGGTATTCTCATCCACTCCGTAAGCCACGAAATTATTAATGGCCTCCTTGGCCCTGTTGTTCAGCTTTTCCAGTCTATCTTTTACTTTCTCCAAATGTTTATTGACGCGGTTTCGGGTCTTTTCCCAATCTTTTTCCATTTTTTCCTTAACCTTTTCCCATCTTTCCTGTATCTTGTCGCCCAGATTCTTAAAAACACCTTCCAAGTCTCCTTGGAAAAGTTTTTTGGCCCGGGATCTTATCCTTTTGACCATTTCGTCCCCTTGGCACTCGCCTTGGCTCTTGATAGTGACCCCCTTTTCCTCAGCTACACATTTATTAGGATAAGTTTGGCCGTCCTCGCCGCAAACCGGTTCATAAGTGGTAGAACAATTCTCCATCGGGGCAAAACATCTGGCCCGATTGGAAGGTCTAGCTATTCTATGTCTTTTTTGAGCTACAGAACTGGTGGCATCGGAAGAAACGGAAGTGGTTCCGATGGTATAAGGAACCAAACCGGAGCAACAATCAATATTCGGTCTTAAAAACCCATTCCTGCCGACACAGACATTCTTTTCTTCCTGTTCTAATTCCTTATCTTCATTTTTATCTTCCTCTTCTTCATCATCTTCGTTTTCATCCTCATTCTCTTCCTCTTCTTCATCTTCGTCCTCTTCACTTTTCTCCTCTTCCTGTTGTTCTTGTGCCCGGCATTCTCCGTCAACGCATACGCAATCCTCCTCTGGCTTAGGGCTTATAACCTGAGGGCAGATCGGATTCTCCGGGCAATCAAGATCCAAATTTTCTTGATTCACGCACTCCCACTGCGCTCCGGCACTGCCCGGGCAACAGTTAGTGCTCACCCACTCACAAGCTTCATTAGTCTCGCAAGATTCTTCTTCATCCTCATTAGTGGTAGTGGAAGTATCCTCGTCAGTGGTGGTGGCTTCTTCGTCAGTGGTGGTGGCCTCTTCCTCACTGGTGGTGCCGGTATCATCCTGGGCCTGGGCCAAAGAATTGGAATTAGCCGGGGCCAACAAAGCCAAGCCCAGGGCAATAGCCAGACACAAAACGGCTACGCCCAAACTTTTTTTATTGATTTTTTGAAAAAACTTCTCCATAGTTTTGAGTTATTTATACTTAATGAATTAACAAATTATCAAACTCCCATCTCCCCCAGGGCCTCGGCTATATCAGCGCTGTTGGCCTCGGCGCCCTTCTTATAGTTGTTCCATTTCTCTTCGTCCCAGATCTCCAACCTGTCATACAATCCGGCCACGATCGCCTTTTTCTTAAGCCCGGCAAAATCCCTTAAATATTCCGGAATGGTAACTCGACCCTGGTTGTCGAATTCCACTTCCACCGCCCCGGCCAACATATGTCTGGCAAAGGCCCGGGCCTTGGATTGGCTTATGGGCAGCTCGGCGAATTTCTGGGCCATTTCCTGCCACTTTTCTTTGGGGTATAAAAAAAGGCAGTTATCGATACCCTTGGTAACAACCGCCCCCTTTTTAAGCATATTACGAAATTTGGCAGGTACGGCCATTCTGCCTTTGGAATCCAAATTATGATTGTATTCTCCTATGAACATAAATTCATTGTTCAATTGTTCAATTGTTCAATTGTTCAATTGTTGCAATGTTTAACCGGAAAAATATATTATTTATAACAATTTAGCAATGGAACAATGGAGCAATTTTCGCCAAAATATTTTATCCAATGCATCATCTCTAGAATAAACGATAATCAAAGTTTTCCCCACCAATCACCTATCTTCACCTCTATGATTTAATTATACACCACTAACCTACATATTTCAACCATTTTGTCCCATTTTAAATATATCCAAAATAAGCCAAATTTTATAATAAAAAAGCCCCTCACCTATTGGTGGGGACTTTTTTTATAAAAGGGTTGTGGATAACTTTTTAGAAAACTTATCCACAATTAATACACAATTGGATTCAATCCTTATATTTGGTAGTGATATTCGGGGGTTTTTGGTATTCCGGGAAAACTATATAAAAACCTTTTTCTTGAATGATCTGTTTCTTTTTCTCCCGACCGGACTCATCTACGGCCCGAATCGGAATACCCAGGGCATAAACCAAGGCATTGGCTGTTACCACCCCTACCCTCAATCCGGTAAAGGTTTCTCCGGTCACCACTACTTGGATCTCTCGAACTTGGGAAATATCCAAACCTTCTTGTTCCAGGATTTGCTGGATACCGGGCAATAATTTCTCCGCTTGCCGTAATCGGGCCGCTATTTTCTTATCCGCCAAAATTTTTGAACCCTGCTTTAGCTTCAGCCCAATAGAGGAGGTTTTAGAGGTATCTATGCTTAAGACCATACTCTAATAATAACATTTTAAAACTCTGCGGGAAATCTAATCGGAATAAACCTTCAGGGTTTCGGTCACAATGTTGTCCCAACCATACTTCTGTAACGCTCTTTCTTTGTTGTCTCGTCCGGTTGCGGCGATAAACTCCGAATCCGAGAGAAGACCCTTTATTTTCAAAGCCAGATCCTGATGATTTTTATTTTCAAAGAAAACGCCGTTCTTGCCCAGCGCTTCCCGGTTTTCCCGGATATCACTGGCCAGGACCGGCAGCCCGTAGGACATGGCCTCTAATAAAGCGATGGAAAGCCCCTCCGCCTCCGAGGGTTGGACAAACAAAAAGGCGTTGGAATATATTTCTTTTAACACAGAATTGAATTGGACTCCGGTAAAAATTATACGGGAGTCGCCTTCGGCCTCTTGCTTTAACTGCCGAACATAGGAGTCGGTATGAGCCCCTTCTCCCACCAAGACCAATTTTTTTTCGGTTTCCAATTCCTTAAAAGCCCGAATCAAATAATGGGTCCCCTTATGTCTTACCAATCTGGATACATTCAAAATATAGTCACCTTTTTTCAGCCCCCATTTTTCATTTATCTTGTCCGGCTCCAAGTAGGAAGAAGGAAGAACTCCGTTAGGTATATAATAGGCCTTCCGATCATAATTTGTTTCCACATAGTTCTTTAAGATCCGAGAAACCACTATTAATCTATCAGCATATTTAACGCACACCTTCTCTCCCCACTTTAAGGATAAACGGGCCCAGAATCCCCATTTTTGGTGTTGATAACAACGGGAATGAAAAGTGGCCACTATCCTGGTGCCCGGCTTTAATAATTTGACCAGCCATATCCAAAAAGAAGGGCCGATGGAATGGAAATGAACCACATCAACCCTTCTCTGGAATAACAAATGCAAACAGGCCAAAAAAGTATGGCTGATAGCGTCCAAGTGTTTAGTGGGGATGCTGGGCAACCCCACTAAACGAACGCCTTGGAATTGTTTCAATCTTTTAGGAGTATAATTGAATCTGGTGTAAGCAAATACTTTATGGCCGCGTTCAACCAGACAAGAGGCCAAATCCTCTACATGCTTTTCCACGCCCCCGCTATGGGAGGGGATCCCTTTTTGGCCAATAAAGTAAATTTTCATATATTTTATCTATTTCTGGCGATGATCACCGGATTATCGTAAAGATATTCCTGTTCGATAACGGCGATAATGAAGAACTCGCTTCTGTAATGGACATCGGCCCAATGATCGCCGACTCTAACTCCGCCATCCTCTCCAAAGTTGTAACCGCTGATGTAGAGAACGCCCCTAGTTCTGCCTTCGCTTTCTATATATTCCACTCGGCGGGCCAATCTCTTGATCTTGACCGGGCCGAAATTAACTTCGTTACTCACTTCCTCACCTACTTGCACGGTCACATAACCGTAATGATAATCATCCTTGACTTTGATCCGTATTTCTTGGCCTTCTTCTGTGGGGTAAACACCCAATTTTTTAACATCCGGGTCGATCACGGTCTTGTTTTCATCCGCATATTTGTAAGTGATCTTGTTATCCTTGGGATCCAAGGAAAAACCATGACCGTAAATAGTGAGGATGTTGTTATCCATGTTTATGGAAGCCCTGGAGATGTGGGGAGGAACATGAAGATCGAATTCCTCATCACTGCTCCATCTGTCATATTGAATCTTGACCGAGGACTGGGAGTTGGCCAGGTTGACTGGCGCCTCGGTTTGGATCAAGGCGTGGTCCCCGCTCCTTTGAGTGGAACTGGGAGTTCTAACCACTTCTTGCCCCCGGCCCACATCAAAGAAAACCTTGGTCAGTTCCGGGTTATCTCCGACACCGGCGGCTAAAATGGACATCTCCTCTCCGGCCTGAATATTATCCGGAGAAACATCCACCACTGAGGGAATTATTTCTAAGGGTAAATAATTGGATTTCTTGCCGTTCACCACCACATTGGTATAACCATTCTGGGTGCTGGTAGGCACGGTTACCACTATCTTTGTGCCTCCGTTCTTGATATTTTCCGGAGTGACCGAAGCGGTAACTCTTTCCTGCAGACCCTGGAATTCCACGGCTACGGTTCCGGTGGCTATATTAAAACCGTTGCCCACTAAAGTGATCTTGCGTCCGACTTTAGAGGCCGGGATCTTGGGGCTGCTGGAGTCGATCTTTCTGTATTTTTGAGCATTGATCTTTCTCAGTTTGGGTTTGGCCACATAGGTTAAGGCATCCTCTTTATTGCTCATCCCGCCTCCAGCATAAACGGTTACGCTTAACTCGTTTATATTTTGGGGGGTTTTCACTTCAATTATCACCTCATCTTCATTGGCAACAAGCTTCTTAGCCACTGTTTTACCCACACGTTCTCCTTCTTGGTCATAAAAATAAACACTTGGCCAACCGGCAATACCTCGGCCGTAGATCTTGATCTTGTCCCCTACTTGCTCGTAGCCCTTTTTACTCCATTCCACCCGATCAATCCGGGGTTTAATGGTATAATCTATACTATTGGACTTCTTTTCCACTACCTCGCCGTCACTATTGGCGTAGGAAGTAACAATATACATACTACCTAAAACCACATTGGCAGGAGTTTCAAAAGTGATACTAGACATATCGGAATCAACAAAGGAATACTTTAGCCATTTATTTTCCTTATCCCTGCTAGTATCCTTAACCTTTAAAACCAAAAAAGTATTGTCCTTTTTGGGAATAAAACCACTACCATAAACAACCAGATTACTGCCTCCTCTGACCTTAACAGGAGATATTTCGTCTATTTCCGGCAAAACCTCGTATTGGAATTCTCCCACCATTTCTCCGGCTACATAAACTCGACCGATTCCGGAAAAGGTTCCTTCTTCCATATTAAAATAAACACGGGAACCTTTAGTTCGGGTGGGCTCGAGCCGAGTGGTCTCCAGCTGGCCGTTCTCTCCGTTATAATAAGGAAGCTCTACCCTGACATCATCCTTGTTAAAAAAGGACAGATTGTTCAGATTAACATTCTTCTCGTGTCCGATCTTACCCTTGACCTTACCTGTTTTTAATTGGATGTTTTTCTTAAAAAAATTGATACCGTCCAAATAAAGAGTAGCCCCTTCCGGCATATTGTTATAGCCGATCATTAGGACCGCGGACTCAGCACTTGAGGTCGGAGTGATCTCGACCAAATACTTCTGCCAATCAGTGGTCACTCGGGAAAATTTCCAGTCGGTCATGGCGGCATAATCCTGGTTCTTGTCCTCCAAGAAAGAGAAAATGTCCATATCCTGGGTGGCTTTGGCATAAAAACTCAGGTAATAATGCTGGCCGCCCTCGACCCGGAAACTGTTATTGTCCCCGTCCGAGATTATTCCGGCTATCTCGTCCTGGGGGGTACCGCTGGCGGTTATGGCAGCGGAATAAGAACCGTTGCCAAAAGAGGAAGCCTCGTAGGATCTATGGAAATCATAGTCCCGGGTGTTACTGGGTGCTTTCCAGTTTACCCAGTTCCGTTCCAGGTCGTCCTCAAAGCTCCCACCGTTAATAAGATTGTCAACGGCCTTAGCGCTGTTGACCAAACCTCCTTGCAAAAAAACGGATGCTCCGATAGCCAAACTAAAAAGAAATAGAATGACCATGGAAGTTTTAAAAATTCCGCCCCTCCCTATTTTTCTTTTACTGTTTTCCATAATTTTCAAAATTAATTATATATAAAATATGTTACTCAATTCGAAAGCCCAAGCTATAATCCAATTCCGATATTTCGCCGATTACTTTAATATCGGTCTTAGTGGGCAGGACCGAAGGAACATCCAGTATCTTGATAAATCTGCCCTGGTCATCGGTATAGGCATAAAAGGTCTCGTCAGCGAATTCTATCCTCACCTTCTCTTTAATGCCAAAACCTCCACCCCTTAAAGATATCGGGGTTCCGGCCGGGGCTCGATTCTTATCCACCCTTAGAAACAGGGGTTCGGTGGGACTTAGATCCTCTTCCGTACTTTTCCTGTGGCCCAATATCTCCAGATCACTGTCCATGACCACCAAATTGGAGGCATTAAAGCCAAC
>CAZPEL010000035.1:0-10401 GCA_964585585.1 uncultured Gammaproteobacteria bacterium
ACTTGAATTTTAAATATATTTTAAGCCAAAATGAACCTTAAAATCACCCTAAAAGGAGGAAAGGAGGAAAAATGACGACTAAAAGAAGGAAGAAAGGATTTTATTGTGAAAAGCACCCGGAATTTGATCCCTGTGACCCCCTGAGCAAGGAAGGGTTGGACGAGGAGAAAGGCCTTATATGCAGATGTTGCAGTAATTTGAGAGACGGCGTGAAACCGATCGGTTATTTCGGCGGAGAGCACAAGGCCGACCCTCTCAATATCTGGAAGGCCAAAACCAAGATCGGTCCGTTAACCCTGGAACAGCTGGGAAAGGTCCGCTTAGAACTCGGCTGGGATTATCATTTTGATCTGAACGGAGCGCCCTCTTGGCTTTTAGATAAAGAGTCCATGGTTGTGTATGTATTGGGTATTTTATCGGAAAAGAAAATACGGGAATTCAAGGAAGCGGGTTGTCCGATCTTTAAGCAGACCCGGAAAGTGCCCGAACTCAAAGAGGTCAAATGTTCGAGCGAGAAGGACAAGGAAGTTAAATTGTCTTTCCGCTTTGGGAACAGTGGAACTAAAATTTCCTTTTTTGCCGAGGAGGGTATGACAGTGGGGGAGTTATCCCAAAAATTATGGGAACTGCTTCGTTCCCTGGATGATATCCCCAATGACAGCGTTTTGGAGAGACAAGCTTAGGCCCATCACTAAAAGCCGCACGGTTCACCCTGCGGCTTTTATAATGCATTTTTAAAAATGTTGTGTTAAAATTAAAATACCAATATTTATGAGTGATAGTTTGCGCAAAACCATTAATAACATGAAAACGGCCATCCCGATGATAATCGGGGTTTTGCTTTTGGTCAATTTGCTTAATCCGCTTTTCCAGAAATTTTACCCCAAGATATTTACTGGAAATTATTTTTTGGATCCTTTTTTGGGGGCCTTGGGCGGTAGCGTTTCTTTTGGGATTCCCTTGACCAGTTATGTGGCCGGAGGAGAGCTTTTAGCCGGCGGGGTGAGCTTGTTAGCGGTTACGGCCTTTATTTTGGCCTGGACCACGGTGGGGCTGGCCATGCTTCCTTTGGAGATAATTTATTTGGGCAAAAGGTTTGCTATTTGGAGGAATGTGGTTAATTTTTTCTTTTCCATAATAGTGGCCATTTTGACCATAATTACCTTGAATTTTTTGGGCTTATGAACAAAAAAAGCTTGGAGCAATTGAAAAAGAAAAGATTATCCAACAGCATGCGTTTTTTGTTGGTGGTTGTTATCCTGTATATCGGGTTGGCTTTTGGGGATCCGGCTTTGATAAAAGGAGCGGTTTGGAAGACCGGCGAGGTTTTTGTTCAAATCCTTCCTATCCTGGTCCTTGTCTTTGGAGTTATCTATGTCATTAATCATTATCTGGATCCGCAAAAAATAGAAAGGCATTTAGGGGAGGAGTCCGGGTTTAGGGGTTGGCTTTACGCGGTTATCGCCGGTATTCTTATCGCCGGGCCGCCTTATGTTCTTTATCCGATTTTCGGAGATTTGCAAAAAGGCGGGATGAAGAATTCCTTGATCGCGGTGGTGCTTTACAATCGGAATGTTAAGGTCCAGTTTTTACCGGCTATGATCTATTATTTCGGCCTGCCTTTCAGCGTGGTTCTCTCCTTTTATATGTTGCTTTTTTCCTTGTTCAACGGGATGTTAGTGGGGTTTTTCAGTAAAAAATAATGTTTTTTTGAAAAATGTTAGAAATAATTATTCTTTTGTCAGCCGGGATCGGCGCCGGAATTATAACCGGTTTGGTGAGCGCCAGTGCGGTTACGGTAATGGCTCCGCTTTTGGTGGTTATGTTGGGTTACCCTCCGTATATGGCCATCGGCATAGCTTTGGCCGTGGATGTTTTTTCTTCCGCGGCCGCCACTATTATCTACAAGAGGTATAAGAGAGTAAGGGTTAAGCCCTCCTTGATCCTTTTGTTCTTTGCCTTGGCGGCTACTATAGCGGGTAGTTATGTTTCGGTGGACATACCGCCGCTTGTATTGAGTTTGGCCAGTGGAGCGGGTATAGTCTTAGCCGGTTTTTTTATTTACAAGAAAGAGAACGGCAAGAGCGCTATTTTTCCCCATGAGGTTACTTTTTTTAAAAAACATAGAAATCTATCTTTGGTCTTGATCGGCCTCTGGGTGGGGACTATTGCCGGCATTTTCGGGGCCGGCGGCGGAATAATGATCCTAACCGGCCTGACTTTGATCCTGGATTACGACACCCACGAAGCCATTGGCACTTCTGTGTTCTTGATGATCTTTATAGCTTTGCTCGGAGGGGCGGTTCATTATGTTAATTGGCCTTTTCCCGGGCAGGCCTTGCTTTGGGGTAGTATCGGGGGAGTGGCCGGTTCTTTTGCTTCTTCCAGGATAGTCAATAATTTCCGGGAAGTGAATTTGAATAAGATATTGGGTGTTATTATACTGACCTTGGGTTTGTTATTGATCTTAAAGCCGTTTTTGTAGCAGGGTCGAATTGACATTTGTTTGTTAATATGGTAATAGATTATGATATTTTATAACAGAACCTTAAAATCAAAAAAGGAGGGAAAATAATGAAGACAAAAATTCGGAAGCAATTATTTGTTTTGTTGATCTTGGCTATTTTCGTAGGTTGTACACAAAATTTGTTCAGTCCATCCCGGGCCAGCACTAACACAGAAGTTAAGACTGTTCTTTCACCGGAACGCGAAGCGGCCGCTTTTGGTGTTTACCGGGTTCGTTCCGGAGATACTTTTTACGAACTGTTTGGTCCGGATTGGAAGAAGGTGGCCTTGATCAATCGAATATCCCCTTCGGCCTTAAGGCCGGGAATGAAATTGACCGTGCCGGTTAAACCGAAGGCGATTCAGGATTATAGGTGTCCGTTTCCAAAGACAAGCGATCGCGGAGTGAAATTTTTGGTTTATTTGGAAGAGCAGGCCCTGGGGGTATATAATGACCAGGGTGATCTTCAGAAGTGGTACGCCATCTCTTCCGGGAGAAAGGGTCATTCCACGCCCACGGGATTTTTCCGTATTTCCAGGAAGGATAAAAATCACAGGTCCAAGACCTATCCCAAGCCCGATGGCGGCACCCCCATGCCTTATGCCTTGAATTTCTATGCGGATTATTGGATCCATGTCGGAAAGTTGCCGGGCCGGCCCGATTCGCACGGCTGCATCAGATTAATGGAGGATGATGCTCGGGAAATATTCCGGGATACTCAAGTCGGTGACTTGATCTTTATTGAATAAAAACTATAAACGGGAAGTAGAAGCTTCCCGTTTTTTAATAGCGGAAATTGAGTTTGGGCCGGATATCTGGTAAAATTCAAATAATAATTAAAATAATTTTTATGTCCCAATATTATAATCCCAAAAGAGGCCCCGCCTATAATTATGGCGGGAGTAAGTGGAAATTAAGCCGGTCCAAAATAGATCTTTACTTGGATTGTCCGCGGTGTTTTTATTTGGATAATAAACTGGGTGTGAAGCGGCCGCCGGGATTCCCTTTTGCTTTAAACAGCGCGGTAGATGCGCTTTTAAAAAAGGAGTTTGATATCCTGCGGGAGAAAGGCGAAACCCATGAATTGATCGATCGCTACGGCGTGGACGCCAAGCCGGTTCGACATGAACAGCTTGATGTTTGGCGGGAGAATTTTCAGGGGGTGCAGTATTACCATCAGCCCACCGGATTCCAAGTAAGCGGAGCCATTGATGATCTTTGGATCAATTCCCGGGACGAGTATATCGTGGTTGATTACAAATCCACTTCCAAGAATGAAGAGATAACCGAACTTAACAAAGAGTGGCAGGAGGGCTATAAAAGGCAAATGGAGGTTTATCAGTGGCTTTTGCGTCAGAACGGTTATCCGGTTTCTAATACCGGTTATTTTGTTTATTGCAATGGCTTGACCAATGTGGAGAAATTCGATGCCAAGCTGGAATTCAGGATAACCTTGGTGGGCCATGAAGGCGATGATTCCTGGATAGAGCCCAAATTAAACGAGATCAAGCAGGTCTTGGACTCGGAGAAAGTACCGCCGGCCGACCCGGATTGCGATTTTTGCGCTTACCGGGAGGCGGTGGATGATATAATTAAAAAATAATTATGACTTTAATAATTTACGCCCATCCGGGTACCGAGGGCTTTAATTCCCGGATCCTGGCCCGGGCCAGGCAGCTTTTGGACAAAAAAGGGGAGGAGTATGAGGTGATCGATCTTTACGGGATCGATTATGATCCGGTGTTGAAAAAAGAAGAGCACTATACCGCCGGCAATAAAAATATAACAGAGGAAAATTTGGAATTTCAGAACAAGATCAAGCAAGCCGCAAAATTGATGTTTATTTATCCTGTTTGGTGGGGAGGTATGCCGGCTATTCTCAAGGGTTTTTTGGAAAGGGTGTTTACCCCCGGCTTTGCCTTTAAATACAGAAAGGATAAATTGATCAAATCCATTCCGGACAAGCTTTTAACTGATAAAAAGGCGGTATGCCTGATCACCTCCGGCGGACCCGGAATATTTTATGGCCTGTTGTTGAATCCGGTAAAGATAATCAACCGGTTTATTATCTTCGGTTTTTTCGGAGCCCGGTCCAAGACCGTCCAGATCTATAATGCCAGAAAGATGACCCGGCGAAGAGTGGATGAGATAAACAGAAAGGTTCGACGGGGAGTGGCTTGGCTTTTAAGTTAATTATTATTGATAAATTTAAATATGGGCAACACACCAAATAGGATCAGGCCTTTGGCCTTGGTTTTGATTGAAAACCGGGGCCAGATCTTGGCCAAAAAGGATTTTGATAGCCATAAACAAGAAGATTTTTACCGCATTCCGGGCGGAGGTATTGATTTGGGCGAGACTTCGGAGCAGGCCTTGAGAAGGGAGATACGGGAGGAGTTCAATGCCGAGCTAAAGCAAGCGGAGCTTTTGGAAGTGCTAGAGAATATTTTTACTTATGAGGGTGAACCGGGACATGAGATAGTTTTTTTGTATCGGGCTGATTTTGTGGATAAGGATATGTATGAAAAGGAAAAATTGGTGGTTTTGGATAAACCGGGGGAAGAAACCCTGCATTGGTTTGATAAGGAAGTTCTGCTGAGCTCCAATTTTTATCCGGAAGGAGTGGAAAAATTTGTGAAGGTGTAATTTGGGAGCGAATTAGACAGGCCTTTGAATAATTGCTAAAGTGTTTGGCAAATAAAAACAAGATCCCAAACAAGGAGGGGAAAATGAATGATTTTGACAGTAAACAGGCCAAGGAATGTTTTTTAAGGATCAGGAGCTCTTTCACAAGAAACAAGGATGAAGGAATATTTGGAATTTGCGGCTGGGGAAAAGAGATCCTCGACCTTTTGCAGGAAGCAAACGAACTCACCCGCCGGAATTCTTTAACTCAAGGGGATTACCTCTATTTAAGGCAGGCCTTAGCTGATTATCTGGACCTTATTTTCAATTTTTACGGCAGAAGTTTTAATTTTAGGGTATTTATATTTGAGTTTCAAAAGATATTGTTCACTTTACTTCGGGAAAATGGAGGTCTTCTGGAAGATCCGGGAGTGGTGCTTCAGGGCAAGAGAATACCGGGGTTGGCGGAATGTTGCCGGGCCACTTTGATTCGGCTGGAAGCCCTGCAGGATCTTTCGGATCAATTGGGCAATATCGAAGGTATGATCGTGGGCGGCTCGGTCAGTTACGGCAGGTTTTACAATATCAGGGACTCCCAAGAGGACAGCTCGGATATTGATGTTATTTTGGTGGCGAATAATGAACGGGAAATAGAACCTTTGGTCCGAGCTTCTTTTTTGGACGCGGAGAATCGAAAACTCTTTCGAAAAAGACTAAAAGAACTTCGTTCCCCCGATTCGGAAGAACCATCTCAGGTTTTGAGCCAACGTTTCTATTACAAGGATCGCGGTTTCACTATCAGTTTTCATTGCTTTGAATGGGGCTGTTTGAAAAGAGTGATCGACAACTTGTGTTTGGATCTTTCCCGCCAAGAGGATGCTTCTTTTTTGATAGAAGATTGTCGTAGCGACGCCTTTAAAGAGGGGTTTTTTACCCATTATAACTTTAACGGCCAGGGGACTGTTTCGGCTTTTGAGAACAGAAAGGAAAGGAATAGTTATCGCGCTCATATCCCTATTTATATGATCCGGAACGGAGAATTTTATTCCAGTATGTATTTTAATGTCATATTACCGGAAAGATGGGTTCTTTTGGACCGCAGGGGAAAAGTGTCCGATCTGCTCGAGAGTTTTCGCGCTTCTCTTGTGCAAAGACTGAATTGGGAAAGGGAGCAGGATCCCCAAAAAATGATAATAAAATCCCACATTCGTTATCCTTTGTTTCGAAATTCAATTTCAGTTTAAAACCAACCTTAAAAGAGCACGTATTGTCGTGCTCTTTCTTTTGTTCTAAAATTGAGGCAAGATGATTTTAACTAAGTCCAGATGAAAAACGATAAAAGGATCTATTTGGATCTGGAATATATTTATCCGGGGATGACCGCGGATTCGGGGCGCCCCACAGCTCGGGATAGGCGTCAGGTGGTGCAGATCGGGGCGATATTGTTTGATAATGATAAGGGCAAGGAAGAGGCGAGTTTCAATGTTTTAACCCGGCCGGCTTACGCCAAACAGCTGCCTCCTTTTTTTGTGGAGTTGACCGGGATCACCCAGGAGGATCTGGACCGGGAAGGCGTGGATTTCCCCCGTGGTTTTCAAAAGTTCGTGGAGTTCTGCAGAGACCGTCCGATCTGGACCTTTGATAAGGACCAAGAGGTCCTGCAACAGAACTGCGGGTATTTTGGCCTGGATTTTTCTTTGTCGGATTTTATCCGGGTCAAGGCCAAACTGTCGGAGTGGGGGATAGATCCGGACAAATATTCCAGCGGAACCTTGTATCGGGCCGCGGGCGTGGATATGTCCGGTCATATCCACAATGCCCTGCACGATGTCCGCAGTATGGCGGCGGCGGTGTATAAGTGGGAGAACAGCGGTCAAGACAAATAAACAAAAACCGCGTTTGGAGCCGCGGTTTTTTATTAAAAAGTTTTTGGAAATAAAAAAAGATTGAGAGTGTGGGGTTTGTTGATGATTGAAGTTTGGGTTTTTGTTGGGTTTTGGGTTTGTGGTGCTCTATTGAGCGTTGATGAAAGATATTTTAAGTGAGGGCGAAAGTTCTGGGCCCGGATACCAGATCCAAAACTTTCGCCGTCACTATTCATATCTTTTTAAACTTCAATCCACTCTCAATCTTGTTTATTATATTAGCATACTCTTTATTCCTGTCAAGTAAAATTAATTGCTTTAATATTGGCCAGAAAATATAAAGGGTTAAAATATCGGTATTGAGTTATCCACAGGATAGGCGCAATCTATTCAAATTATAAATGGTTGTGGTATAATTCAGATCAAGAATCAATTTATTATTAAATTAAAAATATGTCGGGGACAAGATCTTGGCTATCGCCAACCAAAAACAAAATTTTGAAGTTTACTTATTTAGAGAGTTTGGCTGTTTCCTTAGTCGAATATGCCTCTTCCAATAATGGCTTTGCCGGGGAATTGAAGAGATTGTGTCGGTATTTAGAAGGGAATTATCGGGTCGATGGACAAAAAAAGGAGATATTGGCGAGAAAATGGTTAGCGCCGGTTAATGACGAAACGGCCATTACCAGGGCGATCTGGCTGATCAATCGAATCAATGAAGAAGAGATCGGAAGCGAAGCTGCGGCTCAAAGCTTACTCCAGTGGGAAAGGGACTATCCTTATGAAGCGCCTAAGCAAGTAGTAGTGGGGATAGCGGCCACCACTATTCCGGGTATAACCGTGGGCAGGGTCTCCAAGAGAAGGGTTATGACTTTGATAGTGGAGACAGGATCGAGTGGGGGCGAGGCGGCGGAACTGTCTCGGTTGGCTGTCAGAGCCAGCCAGGGCGTGGTCAGCCGAGCCCTGGAGCGGGCCGGAGGAGAAGTGGATAAATTGGATCCGGACATGGCCATGTGGATGTATGAGGACAGGGAAGTGAAATTTTATCGGGCGGACCGAAAAGAACTGACCAATATCAAAAAAGACTTGGACCGGGCCGGGGTGGTGAATGAATTACTCTCCAAGGAGGGGAACCCCTTGGCTTTAGCTTTAAGTCCGGCCGTGAATCCGGAGGCGGAGGGAATTACTTGGAACTTAAGATCTCTAAAATAGGTTTGGCAAGAAATTCGAGCAAATAAAAAGGCAGACCTTTTGAGGTCTGCCCGGTTTGGGATTTATTTGCTACAATATTTTTCCCTTTCTTCCATTTCTTCGATTTTTGCTTTTTTTCGGGCCGCTATTTTTTTGGTTATTATTTGGCCCAGAAAGTAGGCAATAAAAGAAGCGACGGCCAAAAAGAAGATATATTGATTCAGGAAGATTGTGTCTTTGGTGGGGGCTACATAAGTAATTAGATCCATAAATAAAAATACAGAAAGAAATACAGAAAAGATCATAAGTGCCACATCCGCAACCAAAAAACCAAAGAGAGCCACTACTGCTAAAAACAAAATAAACATCAATAGGCATAGGTAAATTTTGATTCCGAGAGTAAAAAGTAAAAACAATATGTAGTATTGGAGAATGATCGTCAAATACAAGAATGTCGGATTAAGGTATTTTGTGGTTTTATCTTTATAGATCTTTCTTGGGTTATCCCATTCCAGGTCAACGGAATTAATATAAAATCCAACAGCCAGGAGAAACATTAAGGGTATATAGATAAGTGAAAGGTTGATCTTCCATTCTTTATGGCCGATAACCGTGCCGGCCGGGCTTAGGACCAGCTTTTTTTGGTCTCGGGAATATTCTATACCTTCTTTTTCGTAGGTGCTCAGGTCTTCTACGGGAAACAAAGACCATTTCCAACCCAATTTTGGATCTTTTTTCTCGAAATTAAATTCTGTTCCATTATGGAATACTAATTCCCATAGGATATTTTGATCCTGGTTTATCTTGCGGTAAATTTCCGAATCTAAGTCTATAGCCCCTTCATATTCCCCTTGGCGGAAAATATGGTGTTTATTCCCCAGCTCTTCGATCAAGTTGTTGCCTTCTTGTCTTTCTACCTGGCATCCCGTGGCAATCAGCGCCACAAACAAACAAACCGCCAAACTCTTTAATTTCATTTTTACCTCCTTATGGTTTTTAAGGTTCGATTTTAGGTTTAATACTTTATTTAAATACAAATAGGTCTTTATGTCAATCTTATCTGGTGGAGACAAACGGAATACGGAAAATATTTGGAAGCGCTTGGCCGGCTCCGGATTTCGGGCCCGGCAGAAATTAAGCCCCAAAGACCGGGAATATTATTACAGAAAAGGGAAAGCGGTCATCCGGGAACATGCCCGGGATTTTGTGCTTAACAGATTGGCCCCGGCCCATCCCAGGAACGACACCAGGCAAACCCCTTTCCGCGGCCACCCGGTCTTTACGGCCCAGCACGCCACCGCCACTTGTTGCCGCAAATGCTTGGCCAAGTGGCACGGAGTGGAAAAGGGCAGACCCTTGGATGAACAGGAAGTGGAATATGTGGTGGATCTGCTTTTGGCCTGGCTGGCTCGGGAAACAAACAATTAAAAAAGGCAGGGTTTGACTCTGCCTTTTTAAAAGGATCGGATTATTTTATTATTTTGCTTTTTATGGCCCTGGCAAATCTGTCCGGGTCTTTTAAGAGCCGGAAATGGCAGCCGGGTACCTGAAATCTTTTGATCCGGGTTTTTTTCAAGGTGTTCCTGTTGTACATGAATTTATCTTGGGGGAAGTTTATAATAAACACTTCCTTTTGCTTGATACCGCTGGTATTTATCCTTGTGACCAGATCGAATTTTCTGATCTCATTTATTTCTTTCCAGGATTTCACCGGTTTTATTAAAATGTTTGCTGAGCTTTCCAGGACTGTCCAAGCGGCCTTCAGGGGATTGGATCTGGAAAAAACAAGAAGTTCAGATAGGAAGGAAAAGCAGTGTGGGCCGAGTTTTCTGTTAATGGTTCCGGCCGGGGCTATTAGAACAGCTTTGGTGACTTGTCTTTGTCTTTGTTCGTAAAAATTCAAAAGCGGTATGACACCGGCGGAATAAGAGATCAGGATCAGTTCTTCGTTTTGGGTGTTTATGGGTTTGGAATCATAAATACTGACCGGATAGTTTTGGCGTAATTCAGTGACAAGGGGTTTTAAAAGTCTTTTAGTGCTTGGCCATCCCGGGAATAAGATGATCCTTTTCATTTACATCTCCTTTGGCTGTATGGGTTTTAAAAAGAGCTAATCGATACTTTATTTAAACATAAATTTTGGTTTGTGTCAATCAATTTTCAGGGATGGTTTCAGTTCCAGATTTACAATTAAGTCCCGGTATAATAAAATAA
>CAZPEL010000036.1:0-8552 GCA_964585585.1 uncultured Gammaproteobacteria bacterium
TCCTCTATCCGCCCGTCACTGCTCCGATCGGCTATATCATCATCCTCCAGTTTAGTGGTTTTGGGCTCGGAGGACCTGGTTATAGTGGCTTGAGTTTGGGTATCAAAGGCCTCCACTGTAGCTCCGGGCGAAAGAACCAAGATCTTGTTCTCATCCTGCTGCTCGGGAGTTAAACTGATACTGAATTCGGCATCAGCCCGATACACGGCCAAGGGCAGTCTACCTACATCCCAAACCACCCGGTTTTCCCCTTCTTGATAATTGATGCTTCCCACTGAGGTTCTCTTTTTGCCGTCCCATTCCAAATAATCCGGCAATTTCAAACTGACCCGAGTATCTTTTAATTCATGGAGATTGTTTTTAATGGTCCAATAAACCTTAAAAGTAGTCTCTTCTCCCACTTGAGGCGGCAAAGGCCCGGTTCCCACCGGGATATTATTTTCGCTAAAATACCTAACTTCCTCACTTATCCTTAGATCGCTATTAATGGGGTTGGTTATGGTGTTGCTTCTATTATCCATAGTGGAAGAAGCGCTGGTGGCAACGACCGGGGAATCACTGCTACCGGTAACAAACTGGGCGTAGCTCACTATCTCATAATCCTTGTCCTTGTCCACTCCGGTAAAAGGGGAAACATTAATGGAGAAATCTATGGTCCCGCCTTCTCCGACTTCCAGTTTCTTTAATTGGGATATCTCCTCCCCGGACCAGGTCAGGGTATTGCCTTGCTCAGACGGAGAAACATCGGTTTGCAGGCTTGTCCAGTCCAGAGAACTACTGTTCAAGACAGCCATGATCATAACATTTTCCATAGCCGCTTCACCCTTGTTGGTATAATCAATGGAATAATTGAGTTTTTCTCCAAAATTAACCGGCTGATCCTTCTGAGAACCGTTAATGATCAAATTCAGGTCCATATCGCTTTTTATCACCTCTAATTCTATTTCTTTTTCCAGAAAATCAAGCTTTTTCTCTCCTTCCTGTTTTTGGAAAATAAGATTTATTTTTTCTTTTTCCTGCTCCTTTTTAGGGAATCTATAATCCATTTTTAGGGGTATGGCCTTATCCCCTATTCCGCTAAGCCGCCAAGTATTTTTCTCCGCTTGGCTTAAGTCCAAGGCGGAATCGCTGGAGGTGGACTCCAGCCCCATGTCCAAAACTTCCATATTCTTGTTTTCCGCCAATTTTATTATAAAGCTGTCCAGATAATTCTCTGACTGAGGGGTAATGTTTATCTTTAATTCCTCTTCTTCCCCAACCAAAACACTGGAGCTGGTATCAAAGGTAAAATCCAGACCCAATCTCTCTATCTGGACATTCAAAGACGATTCTTTTTTGAATTCACTGGAAAAATTGCTGGGTACATAGCTCATTTCCGCCAAGAAAACCCCTGATTCTTTTTTCGTTCCTATCATTTTACCTTTGATCTTTATTTCTCCGTTTTGTCCTTGTGGTATCTTATCGATCACCCAAACATCTCTTTGGGCTTCTTGTCGGTCTCGAGCCGGATCGCTATCTAAAAAGAGGAAATTTTCCGGTAATTTAACCCTTATTCCCACATTATTAAGATCGGCGTTAGTGGGGTTCTTATATTTGATCCGACAAAAGAATTCCTCGTTGACCGCTATTTTGTCCTTGGCCTCTACGGTTATTTCCACATCAGAGGCCCCTCCGCCCGGATTCTGGATAAAATAAAAAACTCCGGCGCCGGCCGCCATTATAAGCAAAACCAAAAACAAAATAGAGAAGAACCAAAAAATGATCCCTCCTTTTTTCTTTTTGTCTATCTTTTTAACATTGACCATATTGCCTTGATCGTCTTTATAGATCTCGGACAAACTATTCTTTACGGTTTCTTCTTTTTCCGCCCGAGAGCGACGGAATAAGCTATCCTCGAATTTTTTAACTTCTTCCTTGCTCGGGAGCGGCCTTCTTATAAACTCGGAAACACTGGAATTGTCCTCATCTATAGTGATCTTTTCCTTGTTTTTATTTGATTGCTTATTTTTTTGGGATCTCATAAAAATTTATTCCGTTTTTAAAACCGCGGCCCAATACTGATCAGAGTTCAATTTTCGGGACAAAAACCAACTATTTTCATTAATGGAAGCTTCTTCCGGATAATGCCAGGCCAAACTGGATTCTTGAGGCCACACAACCACGGAGTTGATCTGACTAACATCAGATCCGGCCTGTCTTTGCAATAATAAAGAATAAGATAAATATTCCTCTTCCGACCGCTGGAAGAAACGCTGTAATTTTTGCTTCCAATTCCGGGGAGCTCTATCCTCTGATTTTAATTTAAAAGGCAATCGGTATTTTAATTCAATGATCTCGGTCTTTCCCGGGGGTAAAATGGACCAATTGGCAAATACGGTTTTGCCTTGCTCCGGATAGATCCTGGTGCCGCTGGGCCGGTGATATTCAGTTTTCTCTTGCTGCTCCTTTATCAAAGGATTCTTGTCCCAATCCTTATCCGGCTCCTCGAAAAATTTTTCTCCCGGCCTTTCAAAACCGCGGGCCTGCAACAAGCGGCTGCCTTGGGGAACATACACTCTCATCCAATCCACATTCCTGGCCCGATAATACTGCTTATCAGATTCGTTTCCGTGGTGGATCCGGGTTATTCTTAAAGTATCCACTACCGATCCGTCCTTCTTTATATCCACTTTATGGTCAATGGCCTGACTGATCTTTTTATCACTCTTTTGGCCGGCGATATTGCTGTTAACCACCATTAAATAATCCCGGTCAGTGTCCTTGATCCTTCCACCCCAACCCTTGTTGATTACTTCTTGCTGTAATTCTGAGTCGGAAAAATAGAATTGCACATCCTTGGCGGCCAAGCTTTTTTGAACTCCACTGATCAAGCCCAATAATTTTTCCTTGTTAAGATCCCGGGACAATCTTCTTATTATTTTGTGGGTTAAATCTTGGATTATCTGCTTGGGCTTGTCACTTTCCTTTTCTTTTTCTATTTGAGCTCGGATAGAGGCCCAAAAATTATCCTTATTAATAATTATACCATATTTGTCCGTCATATCCAAAGGACCGGTAACTTCTAATATTCTACCCAAAACTTCCGGAGTTATGGCTATGCAACCGTCCACGGTCGGCCCGCCGCTCTTCTCATAAAATCTGATCAAATTCCGGGCCGAAGTGGGCCAATCCGGCCACCAATTGGCGTCCCGAAAATTCCATTGGGCGGATACAAGCTGCAAGGGGCGGGGAGAAGCTATTAATTCGGTCATACCGCCATCCACATCATAACTCCCTCCACCGGGAACCTTAACATCCTCCAATCTTCCGTTCCGGAAACTTATCTCGGCAAAACTGCCTATAAAACCGCCGGTGGCCCGAAGTTCATTACTATTTTGAAAGACCACTAAGTACTTTTTGTCATAATCCTTAAGTCCCAAAAAAATCTTGCTTTTCTCGGCCAAGACCACAACCTCTTCCAATCCCTTTTCCAGACCCCGGATCTTGCTTCTCAGGTCTAAAAATTTGTCCTTGTACTCCCGGGGCAATATCTCCGGATCTATTTGAGATATGTTTTTCTTGATCTTTCGGGTATCTTTTAAAGATCTTTTTAGTTGCGACCGGAATTCCTCTATTATCTCTAAGGCGTTATCCTGGTCGGATTCCCCTTTTTGGAACTTCAACAAAGTGTCAAAGGCGGAAGTAAAATGCTGGCCCAACTCGGAGGCGGCCCGCCCGGCTGCCAAAACCTGCTTGCTTACCGAAGCCAAGCGGATCTCTTCCTGGGGGACGAAACGACTCAATTCCAGTAAAAGCCCGTTTATTTCCTCGACTTTTTCCTGGGCTTGGGAAAAATTAACATCGGCTTGGGAAAAATTACGGTCCGCCTCCCGGGTGTCCATCTCGGTTAAAGCCCGGGCCGCGGTCTTGAAATTAAAAAAGGCCTTTTCCGAAGAACTGAGAACACTACCTTTTAACTCGGCCAAATCAAAGGAGGTATAATAATCCAAAACCTTAAAAGGTAAAATAAACAAAACCAAAAGAAAGAAAAAAGAAAACAATGATTTTAAAAAGAATTTATTGGAACTGTATAATCTGGACAAAAAAGCCCGCTCCTCCCCATCATCAGGGAGGTCTTCATCCTTTTTCTTCCGGGACGATCTTTCCTTCTCTTTGCCTTTTTTTGGGGTCAATTTAAACCTCGACGCCGCTCGTAAGGGGTTGATCTTCCTGAGAAACAACAAGGCCTTGATAGTTTTTAAAAATAATCCGGGAATATACAAAAAAAGTTTAAAAAACAAACTAAAGCCGACCCTTAGTAGGCCGCAACCGGACCGAACAATACGAAAAACCTTGGAGATAAGCCCTTCCTTTTTCTCTTGGGGGAAATTCTTCATAAATTCCACCCCCTTGTCCTTACGGGAAGTAAATATCTTTAATCCCCCGACCGGCAACCTTAGAAGCACCTTCCAATTCCATCCTCCTTGCTCCGAAGAAGAACTTACTTTTTCCGAATTTTTGTTTTTTTTCAAGTCCACTATTAAATCATCTCCGGGGGTAGACCCCCAAGAAGCCCTGGCTTGAAAACCGTTCTTTTGTTTTTTGCTTTTAAACATTTTTATATATCTCCAAAGTTTGTTCAGCGCATCTTTGCCAACTGTATTGAGTCGCCTGTTTCTCGCCCTTGTCGGCCAATTCCTTTCTTAAAGCGGGGTCTTGGACGACTCGCTTGATCTTGGCCACTATATCCTCTTTATCGGCCGGATCGAAATAAAGAGCCGCTTCTTCCAGTATTTCCGGCATACTGGAGCGGTTGGAACTCAATACCGGGCATCCTTTGGCCATGGCCTCCAATGGAGGCAGGCCGAAACCTTCGTAAAAAGAAGGGAATATATAGGCCATAGCCCTTTGGTATAATATCTCCAATTTCTCATCCGGGATATAGCCGGGAAAGATTATACGCGGGTCCGAATATTTCTTCTGGATGGTCTCTTTGAGTCTCTGGTAAAAATAATCCTCCTTGCCCACCAAAACCAAAATTATACCGTAATTATTCCGGCAAAAATCGGCAAAGGCCTCTACCAGGCCCTCCAAATTTTTATGGGGATAAGCATTGCCCACATACAGCAAAAAGTCACTATCTATATTATAACTCAAAAGAGTGTCAGTGTCATTTAATCCGGACACCGATGAAGAATTCCCGCCTTTAGCCAGATCAGCCACTCCTTCATAAGTCACCCGGATCTTGTCCGGTTTTACCCGGAATTGTTTGGCTATATCCTTTTTGGTGAACTCGGATACGGCTATGATCCTTTTAGCCCTTTTGACCGCCGTCTTAATAACCACTTTATAAAAAAAATTTTTGATCTTATAAAGCCAGGGGCTTAAAGTGGAGGCCCGGATAGTAGGGAATTTGGTTAAAATAAGATCATGGATGGTAACCACGAATTTGACCGGAGTTAAAAGCGGCACATTAAAATGAGGAAAGTGCATTAAGTCCAATTTTTCTTTTTTGATATAAAATGGCAGCAATATCTGTTCCGCTAAACTATACCAGCGGATATTGGTTTTTACTTTCTTGATCCGGTCGCTTTTCGGTTGGAACTCGTCAAAATTCTCCCGAGTTAAAAAAACCACATATTGGTTCTCCGGATCCATTTCCACCACTCTGTCCACTATTTCCTGGGTATATCTGCCCAAGCCCTTGCCCAGCGGTCCGTACATACGGGCGTCTATACCGATCCTTTTGAGGTCGTGTTTATTTTTTCCCATAAAATTCTGTTTTAAATTTAAATATTACCGGCATAAACATTCTTCAGTCCGGCTTCCCTCCCTATTTGCTCCGCTTCCCGTATCTTTTTTACCGAAGTGCCGGGCAGATCTTTCAACTTCCAGGACATAAATCCGGAAAAAGCGCTGATATGCCAAGGCGTATCCTCGCCCAATTCCTCCTTTATGAACCGAGCTATATTTTTAAGCATATCCGGGTCATCGCTTAAAGTCGGTATTATTAAAGTGGTTATTTCCAACCAAACATTGGCTCGGGCCAATTTCCGGCAGGTTTCCAGTACCGGCTCCAGCCCGCCACCACAATTTTTCTGATAAAAACCATCATCAAAGGATTTAAGATCGATATTTGCGGCATCCAAGTAAGGAATTACCAGATCCAGGGTCTCGTCGGACATAAAACCGTTGGAGACCCAGGTATTCTTTATTCCCTTGTCCCGGGCCAATTTCATGGTATCCAGGGCATATTCCAGAAAAACCGTGGGCTCGTTATAGGTATAGGATATACTGGGACAATTGTTTTGTTCCGCCCCGGCCACTATTTTCTCCGGCAAAATGCCGTAGCCCCATTCCAGTTTTTCATATTCCTCCACTCGTCCCTTAAGGTTGAACATTTGGGAAATATCATAATTCTGGCAGTTGGCGCAACGAAAATTGCAACCCAAAGTCCCGAAGGAATAGGTATAACTTCCGGGCAGGAAATGATATAAGGGCTTCTTTTCTATGGGGTCCATATGAAGGGCCACAGCCCAGCCGTAAACCAGCGAATATAACTTTCCTTCCAGATTTTGGCGCACTCCGCAGATACCGGTTTGACCGGATTTGATCTTACAGAAATGGGAACAAGCGCGGCACTGCACCCACCCGGAATCAAGTTGTTTGTAATTCAAGGCCTCTCGCATACTTTTATTTTAACAAATACCCCTTTTTTATCAAATAAAAAAAGAGGGATGAATTGGCTTCATCCCCCGGAATGGAGATATTTATTTTCCTCCTTCCCGATTGCAGTAAGGACAACTTTTATAGTCACCCCCCAAATACCCATGTTTGGGACAAATTGAGAAAGGAAATTTTACTTCCTCGTCTTCAACCATCTCCAGATCCTCAATCTCCTCAAAACTTTGTTTTTCCATTTTTCCTCCTTTTTTTTATGGTTTTAACTTTCCTATAAAAATAACATAAATTATTTTCTATGTCAATACTTTTAATTGACAACAAAATATTATTATGTTATTATATCAAAAGATATTTTGTTCTTTTTAAACATCAATTTAAAGGAGGGAGTTGTGCAAAATTTAAAATGGGAAAGTCCGAATGGTATTGTTCTGGCGCTCGTAAAATTTAAACTCTCAACGGGTAGCTTCCCATCGGGGAAGGAATTGGACCACGCCCTAAGGGAGGCCTATCCCTCATCCCGGCATGTTAAGAGAGTTTTTGGGAGTTTGAACAAAGCTAAAAAGGAAGCCGGAAGGGTTTTCCCGGTGTTGCAACATTGCAAATAACAAAAAACAAACCGCAGTCTTAAAAACTGCGGTTTCTTATTGGCAAACCTTTGTAAAAATCAAAAAATAAATAATTGCCTTTCCCCTATCTCTTTTTTAGACCCTCCATCATCTTTTTAATGTCTTTCAGGTCTTCCCGGCTCAGGTCCATTTCGTTCCTTTTTTTGTTCAACTTGTACATTTCCTTTCTAATGGCATAGGAAGAAATGCCGCCCTTGTGCCTTAACCTGTCCTTGTACTTGCCCACCAGATCATTGACCACTTTTTTGTTCTTTTGGTCCAAATTGCCGTATCTGTGATGGGTGCGGACAAAGCTATTCAATTTTCTCTCAAACTTGTGGGAGGGCAATTCTTTGGCACTCTCCATTAATCTGTCTATATCTCTGGCCATAAAAATGATTTAATAATTAAGATATTTTTATTATAACAAATTTTTAACAAAAACCAAAAAAACTATAGAGAAATCTTTAAAGATTTCTCTATAGTTGATCTTGATATTTTCCGAGCTAAAAAATCAACCCGGAAATTTCGGCGAAAATAGAAAAATATTATTTGAGCTTTTTGTGGCAGAACCACCAATCCAGGCATTCATGCTCCCCGGCCTTGCTCTGCTCCATCCTTTGTTTGGCCGTATCCGAATCCGAGGCCGGAGGAATGATAACATTATCTTTGATAACCTCATTATGGGGCCAATCAGCCGGCATGGCCACTCCGTTCTGGTCGGAGATCTGCATCGCCTTTACCGCCCTTAGGATCTCATCCATATTACGGCCCAACTCTTGGGGATAATAAAGGATGATCCGAATATTGGCCTCGGCGTCAACTATAAAAACCGCCCGGACCGTATTGGTCCCTTTACCGGGATGGATCAGGCCCAGAGTCTCCGCCACCGCGCCGGTGTCGGCGATTATGGGAAACTGGATCTCGGTGTCCATATTTTCCTTGATCCATTCCTCCCATTTAATATGGGAAAAAACTTGGTCCACGCTCAGACCGATCAATTCGCAATTCAGTTCCCGGAATTGGTCATACTTTTTCTGAAAGGCCACGAATTCAGTGGTGCAAACCGGAGTAAAATCCCCCGGATGACTGAACAGAACAAACCACTTACCGGCAAAATCCCGGGGTAAATTCATCTTACCCTTGCTGGTCTGGACTGTCATATCCGGAAATTTGTCCCCTAAAAGAGGCATTGTTTTTTCTTCTTTTGTATTTTCCATATTTTTAAGTTAATTATAATTATTGAACCCTTTTATTATAAAATATTCGTCTTTTAAAATCAAG
>CAZPEL010000037.1:0-8179 GCA_964585585.1 uncultured Gammaproteobacteria bacterium
TTGCCCCCGGAATACCCACTTCAGTGTTGTATTGCAGGTTCCCGGCCTGGCTCGGCAAGGGTGCCAGGAATACCCCGGCAGTTATAAAAAAAATTCCCAGAAAGAAAAAGGTTTTAAAAAAATTTTTTTGGTGTTTGATTCTGGCCATATCAACCAATGAATTTACCGTTAATATCTTCCTGTTTTTCCTCCACTGACTTGATTATTTTCTTGATTTTATCCCGGGTTATATCCCTACCTCCCAGGCCCACTACAAAGCTTTGTATGTTGGGGTGGCAACGGCTGGTTTTTAGGTGGGGGATAGGACTTTGAAAAAGTGCTTTTACCTCTGAGGCCAAGGGTCCCATCTGACCCAAGCTTATGGATTTGTCCAGAACGGCAATGTTTTTGGGGTTCAGGTCTTTGATGATCTTTTTTAATTCCTGGGCCGGAAAAGGGCGGAAAGTTCTCAATTTCAACACTCCCGCTTTCTTCCGGCTGGTATCGATCGTTTCTTTAATAGTACCTACCATGGAGCCCATAGCAATGATCAGGGTTTTGGGGTATTTGGGCCCGTAGTATTCCACCAGGCCGTTATCTATTTTGGCCTTGGATTTATTGCTGTTACTGCCGAATATTTGCAGGTATCTGGAATATTCCTTTTTAATGGTTGCAGTGGCTTTCAAAAGATCGTCGTGCAACTGTTCCCGTATTTCCATATAGTAGGCCGGAGAAGCGAAAGCGCCCATAGTTCTGGGGTTGTCCGGATCCAAGGTCATATTCTTTTTTGGTTTGTAGTTGGGAAGAAATTTTTTAATAGCGGCTGTTCCGGGTATTTCCACCGGTTCGTAGGAATGGGTCAATATAAAGCCGTCAATGTTGACCACGGCCGGTAAGTTGGTTTTTTCCGCCAGCTTGTAGGCCAGAATATGCTGTTCCACCGCTTCCTGGTGGTTCTCGGCAAAAAACATCAGCCAACCGGCGTCCCGAATGGTCATGGCGTCCTGGTGGTCGTTCCAAATGGTTATGGGAGCGGACAGGCCCCGATTGGCACAAGTGATCACCACCGGCAATCTCATACCGGCGATATTGAAAAGAACCTCCGCCATTAAAAGCAAGCCCTGGGAGCAAGTGGCGCTGTAAACCCTGGCTCCTTGGGCACTGGCTCCTTCCACAATGGAAGCGGCCGCGAATTCACTCTCGGCTCTCACATATTCATAGTTGGCCCGGCCATCGGCCTTGAATTGGGCCAAGTCCTCAACGATATGGGTCTGCGGAGTGATGGGGTAAGCGGATACTACCTGGGGTTTGATGTTTTTGACTGTCAAGGCAATGGCCCGAGACCCCTCAAGTATTTGGTCATTTTTCTTTTTATTTGTCATGGCTTTAAAATTTTAAATTAAGTAAATTAAGTAAAATATGTAAAATAAGTATGAAAAATGGAGGTGGGAGCGATCATTATTTTTACAGCTTTTCACTTATTTTACTTTTTATACTTATTTTTCTTCTCTCTTCATCTTTATTGCCTTTACCGGACAATGGGCCGCGCACAGGCCGCAGCCCTTGCAATAATCATAATCAGTCTGCGGTTTCAGGCCCTTCTTGCCTTTTTTCATATGAATACAACCCTCCGGGCACATCTTGGCGCATAGGCCGCAACCAATGCATTTATCCTGATCGGTTTCCGGATAAAAAGTTCTCCAACCCCCGGTTTTGTTCTTTTGGGTGGATCCGGGCTGGGAGGTGATATCTATTTCCATATTTTTTGATTTTTAAGAGTTATATGATCTTTCTACGGCCTTGGTATTTTTGTCTATTATTTTTTTGCCTTTTTCTTGGAATTTTTGGGCCACCGCCTTTTTAAGACCCTCTAAACTGATCTCGCCGGTATTATGGGCAAAAGCCCCCAGGATGGTAGTATTGGCTATATCTTTGCCTATTATGTCCAGAGCTATTTTGGTGGCATCTATGGTGTATATGTTTTCCGGGGGTAATTTTAAGCCCAGGTCTTTTTTATCTTTGGCGGTATTGACCACAATACTGGTTTCTTCATCGCAGCCGTGGGCAACATTGATCACATGCAACAAACTGGCGTCCAAGACTATCAAGATATCGGGGTTGTAGATGTGTTCTCGGAGTTTTATGGGTTTTTTATCTATTCGGGTGTAGGCCTCTATGGGGGCTCCGGTTCTTTCTACCCCGAAAGAGGGGAAGGCCTGGGAATACAGGCCGTCCTCAAAGGCGGCAATGGCGATCAACTCCGAGGCCGTGACTACCCCTTGGCCGCCGCGGCCGTGGATCCTTATTTGGGTCATAGTATTGAGATATTATTTGTTAAATTATTTATTGATCAGTCCTTCAATTATTCCCTTTAAAAGGTCATGAGGGATGTCTCCGGATATTTTGTGGCCGTTTATGAACAAAGTGGGCGTACCCTTGATGTTCATATTGTCCCCGGCTTGGACATCCTTGACTATCTCTTCTTGGAATTTGTTTTGGGCCATGCAGAGTTGGAACTCATTTTTATCCGCTCCTATTTGCCGGGCCAGGCGCGGTAGATCTTGACTGTTGATATCGCCTTGATTCTGGAAGAGCTTGTCGTGCATGGGCCAGAACAGACCTTGATCTCCGGCACAGTTGGCGGCCATGCTCAGCTCTAGGGAGCTTTCGGTAGCGGGATAATCCCGAAAGATTATTCGGACATCCTGGCCGTAATTGATCCCGATCTCTCTTATTTTGGAATAAACATTTTGGGAATAAGGGCATTCAAAGTCGGAAAATTCCACAATGGTTACTTGAGGAGAAGAGGTGGCGCCCAGGGAGTAATTTTGGGCATTGGCTCCGGCCGGATCGGGGTATTTTTTCTGTCTCTTTAATTGCTGGACCAGTTGATTCTTTAGTTGCCCCGGGTTTTGGCGGACTTGAAAATTATCCACTTTTTTGACAAGATAAATACTGGATATAAGGATCAAGAGGACCATTGCTCCCAGGACGCCCAGGAATATCAACACCCCCTTGTTTTGGTACCATTTTTTTTCCGAGGACATATACAAAAAATAGAAACGATCGGTTTGGTTTCTTTATTGATTTATTTAATTAAATTATAACATAATTAAATTTAGTCACAAAATTTATGAAAATAATATCTTGGAACGTGAATGGCATCAGGGCAGTGCTTCGCAAGGGGTTTTCGGATTTTTTAAAAAGATACCGACCGGATATCCTTTTTTTACAGGAGATCAAGATATCCAGGCAGGACATTGACAAGAATGGTTTTGATTTTCCGGGCTATAAGGTTTATTGGAATCCGGCGGAAAGACCCGGTTATAGCGGCACGGCCACTTTGGTCCAGGAGGACCTGGACCGGAATCAATTTTTCTCCCGGACCTTCTCTATTGATAATGACGATGAAGGCAGGGTGCAGTTTTTAGAGGCCGAGAGGTTTTATTTGGCCAATATATATTTTCCTAACTCCGGACCCGACTTGGGCCGGCTGGATTTTAAAATAGATTTTAACAATTACCTATTACAAGAATTCAAGAAGCTGGAGAAAAAGAAGCCCTTGATCATCGGCGGGGATTACAATGTGGCCCATCAAGAGATGGACTTGGCCCGCCCCCGGCAGAACCGGGGTAACGCCGGCTTTACTGACCAGGAAAGGGAGTGGATGAGCCGATTCTTGGATTCCGGTTTTCGGGATACTTTTCGGGAGCTTCACCCCAGAACCGAGAAATATTCCTGGTGGACCTATAGAGCTCCCCAGGCCCGAAAAAAGAACATCGGCTGGAGAATTGACTATTTTTGTGTGTCTGGTAATATTTTTAAATCGGTGCAAAAAAGCGACATTTTGGACACGATCACGGGATCGGACCATGCGCCGGTAAGTATAAAGATCGATTGATATTTTAAAATAAAAGGAGGAACCAAGGGGAGTTGTCCCCATAATAGAAACAAAACCAAAAGGAGGGAGCTTATGTCAACCAATTTTTGTACTCTTTGCAATGCGGGAGTTCTTTATTTTCAGGGGTTTAACCAGGCCGGTGAAGAGATCTGGAAATGCGAAGGCAGGGGAGCGTGCGGCTCCTATTTTACAGTAACCAAGAGGTTTCAAGGAACCCGGATCCAGGCAGTGGATGATGCGACCAGACTTCGCATCTTCGATGAAGTACCGGTGGTACAGCCCAGTTAAAAGTTTTTGAATTCAATTTAACCCGGATGCTCGATGTATCCGGGTTTGATTTTTAAGGAGGTTTTAGTTAAAATGAATAATATTACTTGCATTGAATAGTTAAATATACCATCGGTTAAATCATTTTAGTTTGGAGGAATTGTCCGGTGTATTTCAAATTTAAAATAACAAAAATTTATCATTATGTACGACCATAAACAGATAGAAAAAAAATGGCAGGAGGAATGGGAAAAACAGGGGCTGTACAAAACATCAGAGGACCGGGATAAGCAGAAATATTATATTCTGGACATGTTTCCTTACCCCTCCGGCGCCGGCCTTCATATCGGCCACCCCCGCGGATTTATAGCCACCGATGTTTTTGCCCGGATGAGAATGATGCAGGGGTATAATGTTCTGCATCCCATGGGCTGGGATGCTTTCGGCCTGCCCGCCGAGAATTACGCCATTAAGAACCGGATCCATCCCCGTCAAGCCATGGAGGAAAATGTTGCCACCTTTAAAAGTCAATTAAAAAAGATCGGGTTTAACTATGACTGGGACCGAGAGATCAACACCACTGACCCGGAATTCTATAAATGGACCCAGTGGGCTTTTTTGCAAATGTATAAAAAGGGTTTAGCTTATGAATCCTATGAACCGATAAATTGGTGTCCCAGTTGCCAGACCGGTCTGGCTAACGAAGACCTGGAGGGCGGCAAGTGCGAGCGTTGCGGCAGTGAAATAGAACAAAAGCCGATGCGGCAATGGGTTTTAAAGATCACCGATTACGCCGACAGATTGTTGGATGATATCGATAAGCTGGAGGACTGGGACGAATCCATAAAAGAGATGCAAAGGAATTGGATTGGGAGAAGTGAAGGAGCCAGGGTGAATTTCGAATTTCGAATTTCGAATTTCGAATTTCAATTGAGCGTATTTACCACTCGCCCGGATACTTTGTTCGGTTGTACTTATATGGTAGTAGCCCCGGAACATTCTTTATTTGAAAATTACAAATCGCAAATTGAGAATTGGGAGGAAGTGGAAGAATATATTACCAAGGCCAAGAAAAAGAGCGAGGTCGAGCGAGCGGATGCGGACAAGGAAAAGACCGGCGTGAAGCTGGAGGGAGTAAGCGCCGTGAATCCGGTCAACGGGGAAGAGATCCCGGTATTTGTGGCCGACTATGTTTTAATGGAATACGGGACCGGAGCTATTATGGCGGTGCCGGCGCACGACGAAAGAGATTGGGAGTTTGCTAAAAAGTATGACATTCCTATAAAAAGAGTTGTAAGCCCAAAAATTCAAAACTCAAAATTCAAAACTCAAAATGACAACTCAAAGTTTAAAATTGAGAAAGATGATGATTTGGCAGAAAAAGAGTGTTTTTCCGGTGAGGGAATTAATGTTAATTCAGATTTTCTTAATGGGCTTGAAACTGCGGGAGCTAAAGAAAAAATGATTGAGTGGCTGGAGAAGAACGGAGTAGGTAAGAGGGATATTAATTATAGATTAAAGGATTGGGTCTTTTCCAGGCAGAGGTATTGGGGCGAGCCGATCCCGATCATTCATTGCGAGAAATGCGGGGTAGTGCCGGTGCCGGAAGAGGACCTACCGGTGGAATTGCCGGAAGTAGAGAATTACCAGCCCAGCGGAACCGGAGAATCTCCTTTGGCCACTATTGCGGATTGGGTTAATACCACTTGTCCTAAATGCGGAGGTGAAGCCAAAAGAGAGACCAACACTATGCCCCAGTGGGCCGGGTCTAGTTGGTATTATTTACGGTATATCGACCCGCATAATGACCGGGCCTTGGTGGACAAAGACAAGGAAGAGTATTGGTCTCCGGTGGATTTTTATGTCGGCGGAGCCGAACACGCTACCAGGCATTTGATCTACGCCCGATTTTGGCACAAATTTTTATATGATATCGGTGTTGTAAACCATGAAGAGCCTTTTACGCGTCTTCAGCATGTAGGTATAATCCTGGCTGAAGACGGTAGAAAAATGAGCAAGAGATGGGGGAATGTGATCAATCCGGATGATATAGTGGAGCAATACGGAGCTGATTCGATGCGTGTTTATGAAATGTTTATGGGACCGTTTAGCCAATCAATAGCCTGGAGCACCAACGGTTTGGTGGGAGCGAGAAAATTTTTGGATAAGGTTTGGAGCTTATCTGAAAAAGTTGATAGCGGAAACGAGGATGACAAGGAAGTGATTTCGCTTTTGCATAAAACAATAAAGAAAGTGGGGGAAGATATAGAAGATTTTAAGTTGAATACAGCCGTAAGTGCCATGATGATTTTTGTAAATAAACTTAATGAGAATGAGGTTGGCTCTGTTAGCAGGGGGACTTATGAATCTTTATTAAAAATATTATCACCATTCGCGCCCCATTTAACCGAGGAAATTTGGGAAAATTTGGGTAATAAGGACAGTATTTTTAGACAAAATTGGCCCCAACATGATCCGGAGTTAGCTAAAGATGAAACAGTAGAGCTTGTTATTCAGGTAAATGGTAAAGTTAGGGATAAATTGGAAGTTCCGGCCGACATTGAAGAAGAAGAGGCGAAGAACGAGGCCATGGGAAGGGAGAAAATCCAGGAATGGATTGAGGGCAAAGAAGTGGTTAAGGTTGTGTTTGTGCCGGGCAAATTGGTGAATTTGGTGGTGGTCGACAAGGAATAAATAATCAACAGTAAACAGTAAATGGTGGGTGCTTGTAACCATGTATAAATGCAGGTCGGGCGTTTTTATTTTTTATCGGAAAAAGTCAATTATGGCGGTAAAAAAGAATAATAAAAAGAGGAAGCACCGATATTTGGAGGGTAGAATATCGCGGGGATTTACTTGTCTGTATTCCTCCCGGATGATACTTAAAATGGCGGCTTCGCTTTTGGGTTTATTTTTACCCATTTTTTTGTATGAGATATTTGGTTATAAATTGGAATATGTGATCTATTATTATCTGGTCTCTTTTTCTTTATATCTGTTCACTATTGCCTGGGGAGCCAAATATTTAAACCGAATAGGTTTAAGAAGATCCCTGCGGATAAGTATTGTTTGGGGGGCTTTGTTTTATTTTTGGTTCTACATTTTGGATGTTTTGGATTTTCAAGAATTTTCCGCCAACAAAGAGGTTATTTTGCTATTGATAGCAGCGGCCCTTTTTTCCATGACGGTGCATCGGGTTATGTATTGGTTGCCTTTGCATACCGATTTCGCCAAATTTACCAATAAAAGAAATCGTGGTAAACAAATGAGCCTGCTTTACAGCACCACCGTGCTTTTGGCCGCCGTAATGCCCTTGCTTTCCGGTTTTATTTTAAGCGAATACAGTTATAGTGTGTTGTTTTTGTTATCGATTATTATTTATTTAACCTCTTTAATACCTTTGGTTAATATACCCAAGACCAGGGAAAGATTTCGTTGGGGCTATTTCCAGACCTGGAAGGAACTTTTTTCCCGAGAAAGAAGGGATGTGGTCCTGGCCTTTATGGGAGACGGAGCCGAGAACGTGATCCGGATCATTATCTGGCCCATATTTATTTGGGAGCTTTTGAACGGGGATTATTTTGAAGTCGGTTTGATCACTTCCCTGGTGGTTTTTGTTAGCGTGGTATTACAGCTTTTCACCGGTAAGTTCATAGATACTAAGGATAAAAAGAAAATGCTTAAAGTCGGGACCTGGCTTTACGCTCTGGGTTGGGTTTTAAAGATATTCATAGCTTCCGCTTTCCATATATTTATAGTTTCCACTTATCATAATTTGGCCCAGATATTCACCCGTACGCCCTTTGATGCCTTACAATACGAAAAAGCGGCCGATCAAGGCCACTTTGTGGATGAGTTCACGGTTATTCATGAAATGGCCCTTATGGCCGGCCGGGTCATAATGCTTGTGGTGGTTTTGGTTTTGGTGTCCTTTGTCAGTTTGAATTGGACCTTTATTTTGGCCGCCGCGGCCACTTTGGCCATGAATTTCATTCTTCATGAGAATCATGTTTACCATCAGCGACCGGCCGG
>CAZPEL010000038.1:0-8168 GCA_964585585.1 uncultured Gammaproteobacteria bacterium
ATTTTATTACAAGGTGTTGCAAAGGTATTGAACCATAACAAATGCTTGACAAAATTAATTTAATATGCTTTAATGATAAAGTTAGTAAATTTAAACTAAGATAAAATTTTTGCTCCGCGCCCTATTAATTATATTCTGTAGGAGCCCACCGCCAACCCGAGTTCGCAAAAATTTTATCTTAGTTTAAATTATTAATTAGCTCTTTAAACAAAAAAAAGGAGGTTGTCATGAATAGAACTATTGTTTTTATTTCAGCACTGTTAGTGTTGTCATTGGTTGTCGTTGGCTGCTCTACCGGTCCTTATGGCCGGCGGTCGGCTAGTCTGGAGTCTCGCAATGGTCAGGCTACCTATTCCGATAATTATGTAGGATTTCTTATGCCTACGGTGAATCCGGAAGAGTTGGCCAATGCCCAGCTTACCCAGGCCTTGGCTGAGCAGATCAAGAAAGGTAATCCCGGCGACTTGGCCGGTAAATATATTGGCTGTTTAGTCAACCAAGATGAGAGTAGGACGGTTGTCCTGCATCATCCTTCCCAGTCTTCTCAAATAAAAATAAGACCAGGGAATCATGCCTTCATTTATACCACACATATCCCGGAGTATCTCCATGTTAGGTGGTATGGGGATGAAGACATGGATAGGGTTAGAGCGGTCAAGAAGAGCAAGATTTATAATGGCTTGAAAACCGATTTTGGAAATCGGATTTGGTATGACGAATAGAAAGGAAAGGAAAGGAGAATTCAAAAAAGCGACTATTTGAAATAGTCGCTTTTATAATATGGAGAATTTATTTTAAGATAGTTACCAGCCGCCCTCTATGGTGCCGCCACTACTCCCGGCATCGCTCAAGACCTCAAAGACAAAGTAGGTAATGGCATACGCGGCCACTACTATTATCAGTCCTATAATGGCATTCTTTATGGAATCCTTAGCATCTTTGACCTTTTCCTCATTCCCCCCGGCGGTCATCCATTTAAAGCCGTTTATGATTATGATTATTACAAAAATTATACCCAAAAAGCCCAACACGGCTTTTATTACCGTGGCTATTACTCCGCCTATGGTCAAGCCCTCTTGAAAGCCGGCGCTTTGGCGAAAGGCGTCACTTTGATCGTCCATTTCTCCGGCTTGTTCCGGGGTCAGGGGTTGAGCTTGAGCCCAGGTAGGCAACAAGATCAGGATGCTTAACAGGGGTAGAAAAACAGCCGCTTTAAGAAAGTTGGTTTTCTTGGTTTTTTCTTGGGTCATACTTAAAAAAGCCTGGAAAGGATAAAGGCCCAGATACCCCAGGCGCCGATAATTATTATTAAACCTATGGTGGCTCGGGTGATCATAGCTCTGGCCTCTTTGACCTTGTCCTCATTTCCGGCCGCGGTCATCCATTTGAAGCCGGCGTAAATTATAAGGACCACGAATATTATCCCCAAAAAACCCAAAAGAATACTTACTATTTGGCCGGCTGTGGAAGAGAGTGTGGTTTCATTGGCCTCGGCAAAACCGCTTCCTTCACCCACTTCCTCCAAATTGTTTTGCATAGAGGAGCCGGCAAAAACAAAATAAGGCAGAATTAACAGGCCCAACAAACAAACCAGGGACAGGAATTGTTTTATAAGTTTATTCATTTTTAATAATTATTTTTATTGTTGACTCTCTTGCGTTGATCCTTCATTGTCCTGAAGCGCGTTTTCACCTATGGCGTTGGTAACAAACCAACTGATGGCATAGGACATTATTACTATAACCAGGCCGATTATGGCCGATTTTAATATTTTTTTGGCTTTGCCCACCTGCTCTTCGTTGCCGCTGGCTGTCATCCACAGGAAGCCGCCATAAATAACCAATATTAAAAATATAACCCCCAAAAAGGACAGAGCCACTTGGATTATGGTTTTAATTATGGGCAGAATTCCTTCTTGACTGGTGTCGTATCCGGCTTCTTCCCCTACTTCACCCAGGGCCCCGGAAGTATTAAAAGCGTTATCCAGGCCTCCGGCATAAACCGGGAAGCACAAAAACAGAAAAAACAAGGAAGTTAAAAATATTTTTATTTTTTTGTTCCGCATATTTTGTGATCAAGTTAATTGGGTTCCTATGAATACCGTAATAGCATAAGCGGCTATTACTATGATCAAGCCCACTATACTGTTTTGGATTATTTTTTTAGCTTTAGCCACTCTATCTTCATTTCCGGCCGCGGTCATCCACAGAAAGCCACCGTAGATAATAAGTACTAGAAAGATCACTCCTAACAAGGAAAGAATAACCCCGATAATAACTCCTATTATTCCCAAGGGGCTGGCGGTATTGAACAGAGGTATCCCTAAGTGTCCGGTTCCTTGGGCAGTGGAGTTCAGGCCACTGTCCTCTATAAAATCATAGGCCTGTATTGGGCCCGGTGTAAAAATACAGGCCGCTACCAAAAACAAAAGACTTATTTTAAAAAGGATGTTGGATCTGCTTGGCATTGTGGTTAAGTTAAGACATTTCCTATGAAAGCGGTAATGGCATAGGCGGACAGAACTATGATCAAACCCACTATGGCCGCTCCGATCAAGTTTTTGGCCTTTTCTATTTGCTGTTCATTGCCCCGAGCCGTCATCCATAGCAGGCCGCCGTAGATAACCAGGATAAGAAACAAAATCCCGACAAAAGTCAGGACGGCTCCGATGATATCTCCTATGATGGTTTGCGGATCCCCGTTTTTCAACCCTTCCACTTCCCCGGTGGTTTGAGTTAATCCATAGCCATCATTTTGAGCAAAGGCAGTCAAGGCGGGAAGAAGAGCAAAGGATATAAAAGATACTATTGAAACTAAAGCAATATTTTTAAACTGTTTTTTGAGCATACTTTTGTTCTCAAGATCTTAGTGATCAAAATCCACTGCCCTGAGTGTAGTCGGCTATACCCAGGGCAGTGGATTTTGCTTGTAGGTGCAAAATCCACTTTTTAAGTTTGCTAAACATTGTTTACTAAGGCATTTAGGACGAAGGAGGCGATTCCCCAAGCGGCCAAAATGATCACTAAACCGATAATACCGGCTACAATGATCTTTTTAGCTTCAGCTACCTTATCTTCGTTTCCGGCGGCGGTCATCCATTTAAAACCTCCGACCAAGATGATCACGACAGCCAAGATACCCAAGAAACCTAATACCACATTAATAATGTTAGCAACAGTGGTTCGCGGGTCTTGGTTGCTCAAACCGGTCTGCTCAGCATAGTTGGTTCCCAGATCATCTGCGTCCAAAGTTTGAGCTTGAGCCGGTACAGCGGCAACACTTAAAAAAGTAGAAATAGCAAACATTCCGGCTACTATTCCCAGTGTTGTTTTGATAATTGTTTTACTCATATTTCACCTCCTTTCTAGTTAAGGGCCAACCCCCAATCGGATTGGTCACCTGGATATTAATCATTATTTATTTTCATTCTATCACATTTTATACAAAACCAAAAGAAATTGCTATAATGGGAAACAATAATCGCTATTTTATGAAGATCACCTTTTCCAAAATTATCTGGTTTCTCTTTTATGTCTTTTTGTTCTCGCTTTTTCTTTATAACTCTTTCAGTTACCTGGATCCGGATCTGGGCTGGCATCTAAGAGTGGGGCAGGAGGTCTGGCAGGAACAAGCGGTTCCCCATATCAATCATTATAATTATTCCTGGGAGGGGGTAAGATGGGTGGACCATGAATGGTTACTGGACGCTTTTTCTTTTGGGGTTTATGACCATTTCGGCTATATCGCCTTAAGCTTTGTGTTTGCCTTGCTGGTCACCCTTGCTTTGGCCATTTGGCACAGGTTTATCCAAACCAGGATGTTAAAAAAAAGCCAAGGAGCTTTCTTTTTTATTATTTTTTTATTGTGGGGTGCTTTTGCCATGCGCCCTCATGTCGGGGTCAGAATGCAGGAGATAACGCTTTTGCTTTTGGTTTTTCTATTGATAATTATTTACTATTATAACAAAAACAAAAATATAAAGCCACTTTTGTTCCTACCTCCTTTGTTTTATTTTTGGACCTGTGTCCATGGGGGGTTTTTGATAGGGTTTTTCATTTTATTCTTTTTTATCGGAGTTAAATTGGTGGAACTAGTGGTTTATAAAAAGTTTTCTTGGAAGTTTCTGGATTTTAAGCAAGTTCTTTCTTTGAAATATATAGCCATTTTTGCTCTGTTTTCTTTGATCAGCCTGGTTGCCACTTTTTTCACTCCTTATGGTTTGGAGCTTTATTCCTTCCTCGGGGGGTATACCAACACTTATTATATGACCCATATTTCGGAGTGGTTGGGCCAACATTATCTCCCTCTTCATTATTGGCAGCTTGTTTATTTATCCACAAGCGGAGCCGTTTTATGTTTGTTCCTCTTTTTCTCTTTTTCCGGAAAAAACCGCGATTTTAAATTGGATCTGTGGCAGGTGGGGTTGTTTGCGGTGTTTTTTTTGTTGGCTTTTAAGTCGCGTCGGCATTTTCCTTTGTTCTTTTTGGTCTCCCTGCCTTTAATGATATATTTTCTTGTTAAGTTCTTTGACATCAAAAGGAACATCTTGGAGTTCAAGTTTTCCTCTGTTTGGTTGTCCCGCTTGATCCGCGGATGCTTGGTACTGTCCTTGGTGGCGGCGACCACTTCCGTGGCCTTGGCCACTCGATTCACTGACAAGCCCTTTCAAAGTTATTGCCGCAGTTATCCTTGCGGGGCGGTCCAGTTCCTGAAAGACAATCCCCGGTATGATGATAAGAATATTTTTAACAAGTATAGTTGGGGAGGTTATTTGATATGGACTTACCCGGAAAGAAAGATCTTTGTGGATGGGCGCTTGCCTCAATATGAGTTCGGCGATCATACGATACTGGAGGAGTATTTTGATTTTTTTGAACAAGACAAGGCCCAAGAAAACCTGGAAGAACATGACATCGGCCTGGTTTTGTTGCCGGTTGAGTCCGGGCCTTTGCAAGTGGATTGGTTTGAGAGATATTTTTTGGGCATAAACCCGAACGAGCTTGAAAACAAGGATAACCATTTAAGGGAATACTTGCAGGGGAAAGCAAGTTGGAAACAGATATACAAAGACGAGGTCGGCCTTATTTATTTTAAAACCCATTGATCTTATGAAGATAGATTTTTGTTTTCCGGTTTACAATGAAGAGCAGATCCTGGAGAAAAACATTTTAACTTTTTTGGATTATTTGAGGCAAAGAAATTGGCAGTGCCCCTGGAGGGTTAGCATTGTGGTCAACGGTTCCCAGGACAAATCCCTATCCATAGCCCAAGATCTGGCTCGGCAATACCCGGAAGAGATAGATTTTTATAATCTGGAGGCCTCCGGCAAAGGCCTGGCCCTAAAGAAGCATCTATCTCATAGTCGGGCTGAAGTGGTTTTTTATATGGATATTGACCTGGCCGTATCCCTGAAAAATGTGGAGGACATTTTGGAGCCGACCTTAAAAGAGGAGTGTGATCTGGTTTTGGGCTCTCGGCTCTTACCCGAATCCCGAACCGATCGTTCTTTTATACGAGGGCTTAGCTCCCAGATGTATAACAAGTTTTCCCGATTGTTCCTGGGGCATTCCTTTAAGGACCTGCAATGCGGCTTTAAGGCGGTCCGGGTGTCGCAGTTCCATTCCATTTCCGGTTTCTTGGAGAGTGATAAATGGTTCTTTGATACCGAGCTTATAGCTTGGGGCTTAAATTCCGGGTTCAAGATCAAGGAAGTTCCGGTGGATTGGTCGGAAAACAGGTATGAAAAGAGAAAGAGCAAAGTAAATGTGGTCAAGGATGGAATTGTTTTCTTTTGGAATTTGTTAAAATTAAAACAAAGGATCAAGAGGCACAACCGACATTCTCGATTGACCTAAAAAGGTAAAAGTGTTAGTATTTTTTTGTTTAAATTAAAATCATGAATTCCCGCAAAAAACTTTTTAAAATAAAAATTAAAAAGACCTTTTTGGAGTTAGCGCTCCTTTTTGTTAAGACTTTGGCTGTATTCGGGTCTTTTTTGATCTCCTTTATGATATTTTTGGCCCAACCCTTGAAATTGGCGGGCCGTTTTGTTTTTTATAAAGTAGTGGTGAAATTGTATTGTTATTATCTCTCTTTGATCAAAAAATTGGGCTGGAATCGGAACAAGAAGGGCTTTTTGTCTTTTTTATTCAATGAAAAGATAGTTCATGTGGCGGTAATGGTGATCACTTTTTCCGTGGTTTTGGTTAATATAGCCCCTTTTACCAATGCTCAGTCCACCCTGGAAAGCAGAAGGGAGGCCATTGTGTACCAGTTGGTTCAAAGTGAGTTCGGCGAGTTTGAGGAAGAGGAGGAATTAATAGAAGAATCCTTGAACAAGGAAACTCTGGACTCTCATGTGAATTTGCAAAAAAAATATAGACAGGAATCTTTGGCTCTAAAGGATGATTCCTCCCGGGGGCGAGGCGGAGAAAGTTTTACTTCCGCCACCGCGACTTCGGAGCAAGCCGAAGGCCTGGAAGAAGCTCAAAGTTTGGATGATTCTTTAAAAGATCGGAAAGAAGTATTGGAATACACTGTGCAGACCGGAGACACTGTTAGCACTATTGCCGATAAATTTGGCATCAGTGTTAATACCATCCTTTGGGAAAATGGTTTGAGTGCCTATGACCTGATCAGGCCCGGAGATGAGTTGGTTATTTTGCCGATCAGCGGTGTTAGGCATGAGGTGGATCGCGGAGAAAGTTTAAGTTATATAGCCAGCAAATACGACATTTCCAAGAGCAAGATCATAGAGGCCAACAATATCAGCGACCCGGGAAGGTTGAGTGTGGGAGAGAAGCTACTTATTCCGGGCGGAGAGAAACAGGATGACTCTTCTTCCTCTTCTCAGTCCGTCTCTTCCGGTAGGACTTCCGGCCAAAGCGCCATTTCGGCGGTCAAGGATGTGGTTCAATCTCCTCGGACCAGTCAGGTCAGTAGCAATAAAATGCATTGGCCCACCACCGGACACCGGATCACCCAATATTATTCCTGGCGCCATAAGGGCTTGGATGTGGCTGACAATATCGGTACCCCCTTGTTTGCTTCTGATGCCGGAGTTATAGAATTCGTGGGTTGGAGTCGGGGCTATGGCAACAATATTGTTATCGATCATGGTGGCGGTAAAAAGACCAGATATGCCCATATGCATAGATTCTATGTTAGTCGCGGGGAAAGAGTGGCCAAGGGCCAAACTCTGGGCGAGATGGGTAATACCGGTTGGTCCACCGGGCCCCATGTTCATTTTGAAGTGGTTATAAACGGCCGCAGACAGAATCCGCTTAATTATATCAAGTAGTTTGGGGCTGCCGGCTGATAAATGGTATAATAGAAGAATAAAATTAATTGATTTTTATGAAGATCGTTTTGGGTATAATAATGATGATCGTAGGGATCGCCATGGTGGTAAAAACCGAAACCGTATTAAAGATATTCGGCCGGATGGCCTTTTTTGAAAAACATTTGGGCACCGAGGGCGGTTCCAGGTTGGGTTATAAGATGATCGGATTGGTCGTTTTTTTCTTAGGACTTATAACAGCCACCGGCATGGTCGGTGGATTTATGAATTGGCTTTTAGGCCCTATATTTGATGCCGGTTCCGGCTCCCATTCCATCTCCTCTTGATCTTAGGCAAGATATTAGTTAAGATACCTTGAGCTTTGGGGTATTTTATATTAAATAAAAATTAAAATCATAAATCTAAAATCATAAATCCTAAAATGAGAAGGGGCCGTCAACCCACTTGTTAATCAAGAGCGAAGCCACTAACTTTTCAGGTAAATTTTATAAAAATTAAAAATCATAAATCCAAAATCATAAATCCTAAAATGAGAATGGGCCGTTAGCTCAGTTGGCTAGAGCGCCTGCCTTGCACGCAGGAGGTCAAGGGTTCGAATCCCTTACGGTCCACAACAAAAAAGAATGGCACATCAGTGTCATTCTTTTTTGTTGGAGCCGTATGTGCTATGAGAACCCTTCTAGACGGGCCAAGAATCAAAAGTTAGAAATCCAGAAAGAATTAAAATTAATTTTTGTGATAAGATAGTATTATTTTTAAGGCCCGGCGCAGCTTCGAATCCCTTACGGTCCACAAAAAGAAAAGCCACCAGTGATGGTGGCTTTTCTTTTTGTGGATCCGTGATGAGAGAGAACCCTAAATAAACCGA
>CAZPEL010000039.1:0-8057 GCA_964585585.1 uncultured Gammaproteobacteria bacterium
TTAACATAAAATTCAAAGATATGGAAAGTAAAATTTTGGAACATGTTATTGAAACATCAAAGAAAGCCGGCTGGGCCGCTTTGGATTATTATAATTCCGAGGTTGAGGTTGACAAGAAGGAGGATGACAGCCCCATAACCAAGGCGGACCGGGAGTCCAATCGGATCATTTTGGAGGAGCTGAGCCGGTATGATTACGGTATTCTGTCCGAGGAAAAAGAGGATGACAAAAAGAGACTGGAACAGGACCGGGTGTGGGTGATCGATCCCCTGGACGGCACTAAGGATTTTATTAACCAAACCGATGAGTTTTCCGTAATGATCGGGTTAGTGGAGCATACCGGCAAGCTTTTTCGTCCCATTTTGGGAGTGGTTTATGTTCCGGCTCAGGACACAGTCTATTATGCCCTTAAGGACGGAGGGGCTTTTAAGAAGGTTTCCGATGATGATCCCGAGCCGATTCGGGTTTCCGAGGTTGATACCGCTTCCGAGTGCCGCATGGTAGGCAGCCGTTTTCATTCTTCCGAGCTGGAGGATAAGATAGAGAAGGCCCTGGAGATACAGACCAGGATCCCTTGCGGTAGCGTCGGGGTTAAGATAAGCAAAATAGCTTCCGGGGAAGCGGAGCTCAATTTTAACCCCAGCGACAAAACTTGGGAATGGGATGTTTGCGCCCCGGACATAATAATGATGGAGGCCGGCGGCACTTTGACCGATCTGGACGGTAAATTCTTTAACTACAATCGAAAAGATCCTCGGAATCATCGGGGGTATATAGCCAGTAACGGCTCTTGCCATAATCATGTAATAGAGGAGGTGCAAAATTATGAAAAGGATTAAGGTAGCCCCGGCTGTTTTAAGGGAGGCCTATAATATTTTTGACGGCGTCTATGCTCCGGTTTCCGGTTTTTTAAAAAGGAGTGATCTGGAATCAGTCCTTTTTAATATGCGCTTATCCGAGGGAGGTATTTGGCCTATACCGATCGTTTTGAATATATCGGAGCGGGAGTATCGGGATCTGGGCGATGCGGAGCAGATATCTTTGACGGACGAACGGGGAAAGACCCGGGTAGTGCTGGATGATGTTGAGGTCTATGAATATGACCGAGAGATTTATGTCAGGCAGGTTTTCGGGACCGATAGCAATGATCACCCCGGAGTGGCCGCGGCCAGACAGGGCGGAAAGTATTTTTTGGGTGGAGAAGTCAAATGGGCGGATCCGAACAGAAAGAATCCGGCTCGTTATTTTACGCCTTCCCAAACCCGGGATCTATTCCGAAAAAAGGGCTGGCGGACAGTGGTGGCCTTCCAGACCCGGAATATACCGCACCGAAGCCATGAATTTTTACAGAAACAGGCCCTAAAGATCGCGGACGCGGTCTTTATTCAGCCGGTAATAGGCAAAAAGAAAAAAGGAGATTTTAAGGATGAATTGATCCTTAAGGGCTATGAATCCTTATTGGAAAAATATTACCCCCAAGGCAGGTATTATCTGGCCAGCTTGCCTTTGCAAATGAGATATGCCGGACCTAAAGAGGCGGTAATGCATGCTTTGATCCGGCGGAATTTCGGTTGTAGCCATATGATAATCGGTCGGGACCACGCCGGCGTGAACGGTTTTTACGGCCCTTTGGAGGCGCAGAATATATTTGATGAATTTTCCTCGGAGGAGTTGGGAATAGAGATATTAAAATTCGGAGAGGTAAAGCATTGTTCCGCTTGCGGCGGTCTTAATTTTGCCTCTACTTGTCCCCACAACGGCGAGGATCATATTTCCTTGAGCGGAACCGGGATTCGGGAGATGATCAGCCGGGGGCAAAAGTTGCCGGAAGAATTGGTCCGGCCGGAGATATCGGAATTATTATTAAATCATCCCGACCCTTTTGTTTAGTTTGGCAACCAGGAGGGCTATTTAAGTAGCAGTAAATTCAAAAACCCCGGGATCCGGATGCGGGTCTCGGGGTTTTTGTTCAAAAAAATTGTTCACTTTCGGTTTTAGCGTCCGGCTTTGCTGATAATGGTGGAGATGGTTTTTAAAGCTATGGACAGGTCCAGATAAACAGAGCGATTTTTGATATAGAAAAGATCGTATTGCAGTTTTTTCAAAGTGTCCTCATAGCTGGGGGAGTGGTATTCCCCGGATATTTGATCCCAACCGGTTATACCGGGTTTAACCAGCATTCTTTCTCCGTAAAAAGGGATCTGCCCTTCCAGTTTTTCTATTAGTTCCGGTCTTTCCGGCCTGGGGCCGACAAAACTCATTTCTCCTTTTAAGATATTGAGTGTTTGCGGCAGTTCGTCCAGTCGGGTCTTTCTTAGCAAGCTTCCGAATTTAGTTATTCTTTTGTCTTGGACTTGGGTGGGTGAATGGTCGTTTGCTTCCGTTTTCATGGTTCGGAATTTTATCATGGTAAAGGGGCGGCCGTGTTGCCCGGAACGTTTTTGGCGGAAGAAAACCGGCCCCGGACTTTCCAGCTTTATTATCAAAGCTATAAAGGGATAGAGGGGCGAAGTCAGAATCAGGAGGAGTAAGCTGAAGGCAAAATCATAAGCTCTTTTGATCCGGTCGAACCAATCTTTGTTGCCTTCGCTTAAGTTTTCCAGGAACCAAGTTTGGTTGATGATGTCTATGGGAACCCGCCCGGTGATATTCTCAAATATGTCGGACAAGGAAACAAAACTCACTTTAAAGGGCAGGCAGTTGAACAGAGTGGAGCGTATCTCCGGGAAGTTTTTTATATTTTGATTCAAGATAACGGTGTTTATTCTTTTTTTCCGGATAAGGTCCCGGAGTTTGCCCGCTTGGTTAAAGACCGGAATTTTTTCGAATTCCTTTTTATCCCTTTGCGGGTCAAAAACAAAGCTTATTTTGTAGCCCAGGTGGGGTTTTTCTTTGATCTCCCGGATCAGGGAGGCGGTTTCCGGCGAGGCCCCGATAATAGCCAGGTTGGTCTTGGGTATGTAGGAGCTTAAGCTCCAGCTAAAGATCTTTCTCCAGGCCAGGAATAAGAACAAATAGATTACCGCGAATACGGCCAGATTGGTTTTGGGCGAGATATTGTCGGCCACTGCGGTGATATAAAAGAAAATAATGGATATTACCACCGCTGTCAGAAAATTCTTTAGAGCCAGTTTTATGAATTTGGGAGTATTGGCTATGGAGCTTAGATCATAAAGGTCGGAGATATAGAATACAAGGATCCATATCAGAAGCAGAAAGGAAAAGGAGGGCAAGTGGTCTTGCCATAGTTGGCCGGAGGGAATTTGGCCATATCTAAGAGTCAGGGCCAGGTAAAGCCCCAAATAAAAAAACGCCACATCTCCGGCCAATAAGAAGATTTTTTTGAATCGTGATCTCATAGCTGCTTCAAATTTATCAAAAGTTGAAGAAAAAAGCAACTTTTGTCCGGTTTTTTCGGCTTGCTTTTGGCTATGATTGTGGTAAAATTTAAATATGAGTCGATCTATCGCGGACAATCAAGCTTGGCCTTTGGTGGGCAACGATCATGTTTCCGATTTTTTATCCCGGAGTATGGTCAATGGCCGGGTTTCCGGTAGTTATATATTTTTGGGTCCGGACGGTCTGGGTAAGACCACGGTGGCCAAATTCTTTGTGAAAAGTTTATTGTGCCAGCAGGGCGGGGCTTACCCCTGCGGTAATTGCGTTTCTTGCCGGCAAATGGAACATCGGGGCGAGGAGGATGATCTATCCGCCGTTCACGGGGATTACCACCTTATCAAGAAGGACCCGGCTAAGAAGAATATTTCCATAGAACAGATCCGGGAATTCAATAAGGCCTTGAACATGAGCTCCTTCCTGAATTCTTACAAGACTGGTATTATTAAAGGTGCGGAGAATTTGAGTTTAGAGGCCTCCAACGCCCTGCTAAAGACCCTGGAAGAACCTAAAAAAAAGGTAGTGGTGGTTTTGATCGCTTCTAATTTGGAAAATATTCCCTCTACCGTGGTATCTCGGAGCCAGGTTCTTAATTTTTATCCGGTTTCCGGCGAGGTTATTTATGACCATCTCTTGAAGAATTATAATACTTCCCGAAGCGCGGCCAAAAATTTCTCCCGCCTCAGTCTGGGCCGGCCGGCCTTGGCGGTAAAATTTTTAGAAGACCGGGATTTTTTTCAGGATTATCAGGGCAAGGCGGAGATGTTTCTGGATGCTTTGAGCGATCCGGACGCTAATACTCGGGTGCAGAGATTAAATGAATTTTTGGGAGAGAGATCCTCCGGTCAAGAGGGAGCCAGGCGGGCCTTGAATATCATCGAGGTTTGGCGCGGAGTGGCCCGGGATATATTGTTGATAAATTCTCAAAACCAGGACCGGATCCAGCATGAAGTGCTCCGGGAAAAAGTGGACCAAGCGAGGGGCGGATTCAATTTCGGCAAGAGCTTCCGATTATTGGGCTTATTGCAAAAAGGGGAAAAACAAATAGAGAGCAATGTTAATCCCCGTTTGGTCCTGGAGAATATCCTTTTTAATTTGGCTTAATTTTAAAAATATAATATGCGGACTAAAAAATTATTTTCTTTGATCTCGATCCTATTTTTGGCCCTGCTTGTTTCCGGGTGTTCCATTAAATTTCAAGGCGGCGATGGCGGCGGTAAAAATAATAAAGGCGGGGTTTTTGTGAGCGGGAACAAGGGGCGGACCTGGAAACATATGGTCTCGGTTCCCACTGTCAACGGCAAGACCGAAAGCATCGGCCAAGTGACTGTGAATAAATTGGTCCAAGACCCCAGTGACCCCAACGCCATTTATTTGCCCAGCAGGAGCAACGGAATGTATTACACTTATAATATTTCCAAGGGTTGGAATAAGGCGGAGGGATTGCCTAACACCAGGATAGACGCGGTGGCTATCAATCCCCAGTCCAAATGTATTATTTACGCTTCAGCCAATAATAAGCTGTATAAATCAACGGATTGCAACCGGACTTGGGAAGCGGTATATTACGATAATTCCAAAAAGGCCAATATCAAGGGTATAGCTATAGACCATTATGACCCCAACCGTATATTTATCGGTACTACTCAAGGTTTATTATTAAAATCCGAGGACGGAGGCAATACTTGGCAGCGGATAAAAAATATCAAAAACAAGATCACCGAGTTGTATGTCAGCCCCCATGACAGCCGGGTTATGTTCGCCACCACCAGGGATAAAGGAACTTATCGCACCCAGGACGGAGGGGAGGAATGGGTCAGTTTGGAAAAAAACATGAAGGAATTTGACAATAGTACCAAGGTCCGGGATCTGTATATGCCCACTTCGGAAAAAGGCCTTATGTTCATTGCCACTAACTACGGTTTGTTGAAGTCCAATGATTTTGGCGACACTTGGTCCAGTATAGAGCTTTTAACTCCGAAGAAAAGGGCCACTATAAATTCCGTGGCGGTGAATTCCAAAAATCTTCAGGAGATATATTATGTCACTAAGAAAACTTTTTATCGTTCTTTGGACGGGGGTGAAAGCTGGAGCTCCGAGGCCTTGCCTACCGCCAGACCGGGCCAGGACCTGTTGATACATCCGGAGAAAACTAATATAATCTATTTGGGTATAGGACCCGATCCCAATAATTAATGATCACGATCTAATATTTAACTTCAGGGTGTTGCGGGTGATCCCGCATAACCTTGCCAGATATTATGAATAGTTATTTAGAATCAAGACAGGAGGAATTCCAAAAAGCGGTGGATTTCTTTAAAAGCGAAATTTCCAAAATACGGGCCGGTCGGGCCAATTCCGCTATTTTGGACGGAGTGTTCGTAGAGGCCTACGGAACCAGGATGCCGGTTCAGGGAGTGGCCAATATCAATGTTCAGGATTCCAAAAATATATTGGTGGAGCCGTGGGACAAGAGTGTACTCAAGGAGGTGGAAAAGGCCATAAGCGAAGCCCAGCTGGGTCTGAATATAAATGATGACGGCAACAAGATCCGTTTGACCCTGCCGGAAACTACCGAGGAGACCAGAAAAGAGCTGACCAAGAAATTGAATGAAAAATTGGAGCAGGCCCGGATATCAATTCGTCAGATCCGGGAAGAGATCAAAAAGGATATAGAGGAAGCGGAGAAGAACAAGGAGATAACCGAAGATGATAGGTACGATTTTATCGAGGAGCTGGACAAGGAAGTGGAAAAGATAAACAATCAACTCAAGGAAACTCGGGATAAAAAAGAGGAAGACATCATGACGGTTTAATGCATTGTTTCATTGTTTCATTGTTAAATTGTTGTATGGGCAATGAAGCAATGAAGCAATGAAACAATTTAATCATGTAACAATGAATCTATGTCTATATTTTGGGTTATTATAATTTTTTTAATAGTTCTTTCCATTCTCGTATTCGCCCACGAGTTCGGACATTTTTGGGTGGCCAGAAAATTGGGAGTAAAAGCCGAGGAATTCGGTTTCGGTTTTCCGCCCCGGGTGGCCGGTATTTACAAGGATACAGAGGGGAAATGGAAGACGGTTAAAGGAAATAAGGAGGTTAAGGATGCCGCGGATACGGTTTTTTCCGTTAATTGGATACCTTTGGGCGGTTTTGTCCGGATCAAGGGAGAGGACGGAACCGGAGAAGAGGATAGGGACAGCTTTGCCAATAAAAAGATCTGGAAAAGGGCCTCCATCTTGTCAGCCGGAGTAGCCATGAATGTTATTTTGGCCATGGTCTTGTTCGCCCTGGGGTTTATGATCGGTATGCCGCAAGCGGTGGACGGAGCCGGTTCCCGGGCCACCATAGAGAACAGGCATGTTCAGGTTTCCACTGTTTTGCCGGATTCTCCGGCTCAGGAGGCGGACCTTAAGCCCGGGGATATAGTTACGGGGATAAACGGCCGGGAATTTGAGAGTGCCGGAGAATTGGATGATTTTATCAAGGACAAACAAGGCCAGGAGCTTAATTACAAGATAAAAAGAGGCGATGAGGTGATGACCAAACAAATAACTCCTTTGCAACTGGAGGAAACCGGTGATGTGGGTATCGGGATCGGTATTGTTACCACCGGTTTGGTCAAATATCCTTGGTATTTGGCCATTTGGGAAGGCATAAGAACCGCCCTGTGGTTGTTATGGGCCATAATAGTGGCTTTGTTCGGTTTGCTTAAGGGTTTGATAATGGGAGAATCGGTCGGAGCCGAGGTCGGAGGACCGGTGCGGATCGCTTCTATGACCGGACAATATGCGGAAATGGGTTTTGTGTATCTGTTGCAATTCACTTCTTTGCTTTCCATAAATTTGGCTATAATCAATTTTCTGCCCCTTCCGGCCTTGGACGGGGGCAGGGTCATATTTTTGATAGTGGAAAAGATCAAAGGGTCCCCGGTTCGCAAGGAAGTGGAAGCGGCTATTCACAATATCGGCTTTTTGCTTTTGATCCTTTTGATATTGCTTATCACTTTCAATGATGTAATTCATTTAATAGGAGGATAATTTTATGGGATTGATCTTAAGATGGTTAATAGCGACCACGGCCATTTTGGTCGCGGCCTATTTGGTTCCCGGCGTGGAAGTAAGCGGAGTTTGGCCGGCTTTATGGATAGCCCTATTTCTGGGGCTTTTGAATTTGATCCTAAGGCCGATACTTATAGTATTGACCCTGCCGATCACTATGCTGACCTTTGGTCTGTTCATTTTTGTTATCAACACCTTGCTAATTTTATTGATCTCTACTATTATACAAGGGTTCAGCGTCGCCGGTTTTCTGCCGGCCCTATTGTTCAGTATTGTTCTTTCGGCAACCAGTTATATTTTGAATTATGTGGCTGAGTATTCCAGGAAGAAATAGGTGGATATTGGATACTGGATATTCGTAAATTTTAAAACCCAATATCGAATATCCAATATCTAGTATCTGCCTATAATAATCGGGGATTCCCCGCCCTTCCCGAAGGGCGGGGCAAGGGCTCCATCATTTTTATTGCTATATATTAAACAAAAATTCGGGGATTGGCCCAGATGGCTAGGCCCCGCCTTTCGCGAAAGGCGGGGTATCGGGTGCGTGAGGTCGCCGGTTCGCCCGGCATGCGCCGGGCGCCCCGCGAATGC
>CAZPEL010000040.1:0-8039 GCA_964585585.1 uncultured Gammaproteobacteria bacterium
AAAACTATAGCGGGCAAAGCCCTACGGCCATAGTTTTAAAGAAATAATGAAGATAGAGAGTTAAAAACTTTTTTGAGACCCCGCCGTTCGCGAACAGCGGGGCAAAAAAGTCAAGGTAGAACAAAATAGAATCCGGAATTTAAAAATTTAAGTAATCAGGATATTGCTTTAAAAACTCTTAAAGAAGGATCTTTAAGAAAGTGGTAAGGTGATAACCTGGTGAAAATAGGGGAGGTAACTTCAACAAATACCAAAGTGCTTATCCCACAATTTAAAATTTAGCTGGATCACGAATTAAAAGATTGTTAATGTTTTAATTCGTGATTTAGTTAATTTAAATAAATTGGCACTGGTTTTGTTGAAAAACCAGTTTTTAATTTAAAAAATAATCCGAATCCCCCGAAGTATAATCCGAATTATCCGAATAGGGAGATGTAAAATTCGGATATCCCCTCCTACGCTAAAGCTTCGGAGGGCAGGCCCCATTCGTAGAGCGGGTTCACGAAGGGAATAACCATAAATAATCAATTCGGATGTCCCCCATTCGTAGCGGGGGTTCCCGAAGGGAATAACCAGGAATAACCATATGAAATTCATTTTAGGAAAAAAAGTGGGTATGACCCAGATCTGGCAAGGAGAGGAAGTGGTTCCGGTCACTAAGATCCAGGCCGGACCGTGTTTAGTGACCCAAATAAAAACCCAGGACAAGGACGGATATGATGCGGTTCAACTCGGATTTGGCCAGAAGAAGGACAAAAATATCAAAAAACCCCAAAAGGGGCATTTGAATAAATTTAGTGTTAAACCCAGGTATTTAAGGGAATTCCGGATCTCGGAGCAGGAAGCAGCCGGTTTAGAAACAGGTGCTAAAATAGAGGCAGGCACTTTTGAGGCCGGAGACAAAGTGGATGTAGCCGGAGTTTCCAAAGGTAGGGGTTTCCAGGGTGTAGTCAAGCGATACAGATTTGCCGGAGCTATCAGAACTCACGGAACCAAGGATCAGGAAAGAATGCCCGGATCAGCCGGAGCCATGGGAGTGGGTCGGATCTTTCCGGGCCAAAGAATGCCCGGCCGTATGGGCGGAGACAGAGTGACTGTTAAGAATTTGGAAATAGTGGAAGTGGATGCGGAGAATAATATTTTATTGGTCAAGGGATCCGTGGCCGGACCTAATCAAGGTTTGGTTTTCCTAAAAGGAGAGGGCGAGTTAAAGGTATCCGCAGTAGAGGAAGAACAAGCTTCTCCGAAAACACAGGAAGACACTGCCGAAGAGACAGCTTCGGAAGAAAAACAAGAAGAGGGGTCTGAGGAAAAGACCTCGGAAGAAACCGAAGCAGTTGAGCCCCAAAAGGAGCAGGAAAAGGCAAGCAATGATAATAATAATCCCGAAGAACCAAGCACTAATCAATAAGTTAATAAAATATGTCCATTAAGGCCCAAGTTTACAATCAAAAAGGCGAAAAAGTCGAGGATATCAATCTATCCGATCATATTTTCGGTGTGGAAATAAAAAAGGATCTGGTGCACCAGGCCGCTACCACTCAAATGGGCAATCAAAGACAAGTTTTGGCTCACACCAAAACCAGGTCCGAAGTCAGGGGTGGAGGCAGAAAGCCCTGGAGACAAAAAGGCACCGGAAGAGCCAGAGCCGGAACCAACCGATCTCCTATTTGGATAGGAGGAGGTATTACTTTCGGCCCTACCAAGGACAGGAATTTTAAAAAGGATATAAATAAGAAAATGAAAAGAAAGGCCTTGTTCATGGCCCTGTCCGACAAACTAAACAACAAGAATTTGGTCATTTTGGACAATTTGCAGGTCAAGGAATACAAGACTAAAGCTATGGACCAAACTTTGGCCACTATAGAAAAGAAAATAATTAAGACGGATCAGGCCAGCAAGAGAAGTTTATTGATCATACTGCCGGAAACCGAGGATAAAGTGGCCAAATCCGGCCGAAATTTGGTTGGGGTTAAGATCATTAATTCCGATAATATAAATATTTTGGACCTATTGAAGTACAAGAATGTTATTTTTACCAAGTCGGTTGTAGAAAAAATAGAAGAAAGATATAAGTAAGTAATTTGTTATAAATATGGCTTTATTTAAAAGAAGAAAAAAAGAGGACGAGGCCGAAGCCAAGAAATCGGATTCCTCCAAGAAGGCGAGCAAGCCCTCCATGAAGGATCTGTATAAGACGGAGGCCAAACCGGAAAAGAAAAAAACCGCCAAACCTTCAAAATCAGGAGCCGCCGCTCCGGCCAAGACAGGCAAGAGCGAGGGCGAACAGGCCGAGGCCAAAAAGGCGCCGGCCCAGAATACTCGGGCTTACAGGGTTTTGGTAAAACCTATTATAACCGAGAGAAGCGGAGATCTGGGGGTGCATAATAAGTATGTCTTCGAGATAAGCAAGGATGCCAACAAGGTGGAAGTGGCCAAATCGATCCAAGAGGTTTACGGCGTAAGCCCCACCAAGGTGAATATAATAAGAATGAAAGGCAAACGGGTTAGATTCGGCCGAATTTACGGCAAAAGAAAGGATTGGAAAAAAGCCATAGTTACTTTGCCTCAAGGCAAGACCATTAATGTTTACGAAGGAGTATAGTTTTAGATATTAGATATTAGAAATTAGATATTAGAATATTATGGGCATTAAGAAAGTAAAACCAACCACACCGGCCAGACGTCAAGCTTTATTTGATGATTTTTCCGATATCACCAAAAAGAAACCGGAAAAGAGCTTGACCAAGAGCAAGAAACGAGGTAGTGGCAGGAATACTCAAGGCAAGATAACCGTCCGTCATCGAGGCGGAGGAGCCAGGAGATCTCTGAGAAAGATAGATTTCAAAAGGGATAAATTTGATATTCCGGCTAAAGTTGCTTCTATCGAATACGACCCTAACCGGGGAGCCAGAATCGCCTTATTGAATTATAAGGACGGTGAAAAAAGGTATATAGTGGCTCCGGTGGATCTGCGAGTGGGCCAGGAGATTATCAGTTCCAAGAATCAAATAGAGATCAAACCCGGAAATAGTCTGCCGGTCAAATATATTCCGGCCGGTATGGCGGTCTATAATGTGGAACTGGAGCCGGGAAAGGGCGGAATTTTGGCCCGAGGAGCCGGAAATGTAATTTATATAATGGGTGTGGAAAAGAAACATGCCCAGATCAAGCTACCTTCCGGTGAAGTAAGACTTATTAGTAAGGAGTGTCTTTGCACCGTAGGCCAGGCCAGTAATCCGGAGAAAAGGCATATCAAGATAGGTAACGCCGGCCGTAAAAGGCACTTGGGTTTCCGTCCCACTGTCCGAGGTACTGCCATGAATCCGGTGGATCATCCGCATGGTGGTGGTGAAGGTAAGCAGCCCATTGGTATGAAATATCCCAAAACTCCTTGGGGTAAAAACGCCAGAGGAGTGAAGACCAGAAGAAAGAAATATTCCGATAAGTTGATAATCAAGAGAAGAGGTAAGAAAAGAAGGGGGTAATAATTAAAATATCCAAATAATTATGTCAAGAAGTCTAAAAAAGGGCCCGTATATAAATCAACATTTATTAAAGAAGATCCAGGAATTAAAGCCGGGCGACAAAACAGTCATTAAGACTTGGGACCGAGCTTGCACTGTCACTCCGGAAATGGTTGGTTTTACTATCGGAGTTCATAACGGCAAAAAACATGTTCCTATTTTGATATCCGAGGATATGGTGGGCCATAAATTGGGAGAATTCGCCCCTACCAGAAAATTCATCAGCCATGGGGGTAAAATGGCCAAAGGCAAGTAATCCCTTTGGGCGTATTAATCAAAATAAATAAGAATTAAATATATGGAAGTTAAAGCTAAAGTAAAACATAACAGGATCTCTCCGAGAAAGGCGCGGTTAGTGGTGGACGTGGTTCGCGGGATGCGGATCGATCAAGCTTTGAATCAATTGAGATTTTTGCACAAAAAGGCCTCGATCCCGGTAAAGAAATTAGTAGAATCCGCCCTGGCCAATGCCGAGCATAACTATGACCTAAAAAAGGATAATCTGTATATAAAAGAGATCCGAGTGGATGAGGGCAGGATCCTGCATCGGTGGATGCCCCGAGCTTATGGCCGAGCCACTCCGATCCGGAAGAGAACCAGCCATGTCAGCGTGGTCTTGGGGGAAATAGTGGATTCCGGAGAGGTAGCTCCCAAGAAGCAGGAAATAGAAGCTCCGGTTAATCTGCAGCAGATGGCGCAACAGCAAGATCAGGAGCAAAAGCAAGAAGAGGCAAAAACTTCCACTAAAAAGCAAGCTTCCCAGAAACAGGAAGCATCCGCTACCAAAAAACAGACCGCGGGCAAAACCGCCGCCAAGAAACAGGACAAGCAAGACAAGTCGGAAGAACAGAAACAAGAAAAGACAGATAAAAAATAATATAATTCGCGGATTTCCTTCTACTCCTTTAAGGGTTAGAAGCCGCATTTCAATAATTTATGGGTAAGAAAGTGAATCCAAAAATCATAAGAACCGGAGTGATAAGAACTTGGCCTTCTGTGTGGTTTAGCCGAGGACAGGATTATATCAAGAATGTGCAACAAGATGTCAATATCAGGAAGTTTTTATTGCATCATTTGCGGGAGGCCGGAGTTAACGAGGTAAAGATAGAAAGGGATTCCAAAAAGATACGAATAGCCATCCACACCGCCAAGCCGGGCTTGATCATCGGCCGCGGTGGAGCCGGGATCGAAGAGTTGAAAAAGAAGATCCATAGAAGATTTTTAAAGAATTTCCGACCCAATGAGATAGATATCAGTATCAAGGAAGTGGACAGGCCCAATTTGAGTGCCCAAGTGGTTTTGCAGTCCATGATAGTTGATCTGGAGAAAAGAGTTCCTTTTAAGAAGGTAATGAAGCAGGCGGCCAGCCGAGTGGAAAAGGCCGGGGCCTTGGGAGTAAAGATAATCGTTAAGGGAAGGTTGAACGGATCCGAGATCGCCCGAGCGGAGAAATTGGTGAATGGTAAAGTTCCTTTGCAGACCCTGCGATCCGATATTGATTATGCCCGAGGTTGGGCCCATACATCCTACGGCAGTATTGGTATTAAGATATGGATATACAAGGGTGATATCTTCGGTGATTCCGAAGAGGATACCGGAGAGGTTGTCAATAAGAAACACAGTTAATTTTAAAATCTTACAAGTTTCAAGATAATTAGAAAATATTATGTTAGTACCCAAAAAGACCAAATATAGAAAAGCGCATAAGTTCAAGAATTTGGGCAAAGCCACCAGCACCACCAATGTGGATTTTGGTAGTTTTGGCTTGAAGAGTTTGGAGTCCAATTGGATCACCTCCAGACAGATAGAGGCCGCTCGTAAGGTTGTTACCAAATTTACCAAAAAAGGAGGCAAGATCTGGATCCGGATCTTTCCGGACAAGCCGGTTACCGAAAAAGGTGGCGAGATCCCCATGGGTAAGGGAAAAGGAGCAGTGGATCATTATATTGCTCCGGTTAAAGCCGGAACCATTATGTTTGAGGTGGATGGTCTTCCCCGGGAAACAGCGGAAAGAGCTTTGCATTTGGCCGCTTATAAGTTGCCGGTTAAGTGCAAGTTTGTTTCCAAGGAATAATTTAAAGAAATAAGTATTTAAATATGGATTTTAAAGAATTGCAAAAAAAGGAAAATGAGGATTTACAACAATTATTGGCTCAAAATCGGGATAAGTTGAGGGAATTGAGATTTAAGGATGCCAATAAACAGCTTAAGGATGTCAGGCAGATCCGGAAAGCAAGAAAGGATATAGCCAGAGTCTTGACCATATTGAATAACAGGAAAAATAAATAATATAAATAAGATATATGACCAAAAAAGAACAGAAACAAACCAAACAGCAACCGGAGGAAGCCGGGCAGACGGAAGTGAAAGAAGTCAAGAAAAGGAAATTTGACGGCGTAGTGGTTAGTGACCAGATGGACAAGACCGTTATGGTTAGAGTGGACCGGGTCAGAAAACATCCCAAGTACAGAAAGAGATATACTGTCAGTAAGAAATACAAGGTCCATGATGAAAAAAACCAATTCCAGGAAGGGGACCAGGTTCAGTTTATAGAATGTCGTCCCTTGAGCAAAGATAAGAGATGGAGAGTTTTATATCAATAATAATATAATCCGAATTCTCCGAATGGGTATCCGAATGATCCGAATAGAAGATTCCCATTTGTAGCGGAGGTTCGCGAAGCGAATAACCATAAATAATCAATTCGGATGTCCCCCATTCGTAGCGGGGGTTCCCGAAGGGAATAACATATGATACAAGTAGGATCAAGATTAAAAGTAGCGGACAATTCCGGAGCCAGACAGGTGGAATGCCTCAAGGTTTTAGGTGGCTATAGAAGAAGATATGCCAGAGTAGGGGATGTCATCACCATTAGTGTCAAATCGGCCATTCCACATTCCTCTATTAAGAAGGGAGATATCATGAAGGCCGTGATCGTCCGCACCAAAAAAGAGATCAAGAGAAAGGACGGAACCTGTCTTCGGTTCAGTGAGAACGCCTGTGCTGTTTTGGATAAGGAAAAACAGGAATTCCGGGGAACCAGGGTTTTTGGTCCTATAGCCAGAGAAGTAAGGAGAAAAGGATTCTTTAAGATCGCTTCCTTAGCGCCGGAGGTATTATAAATAATAATATAATCCGAATTCTCCGAATGGGTATCCGAATGATCCGAATAGGAGACCCCATTTGTAGCGGGGGTTCGCGAAGTGAATAACCATAAATAATCAATTCGGATGTCCCCCATTCGTAGCGGGGGTTCGCGAAGTGAATAACCATATGAAGATAAAAAAAGGTGACAAAGTTCAAGTAATGACAGGCAAGGACAAGGGTAAGACCGGCAAGGTGTTGCAGGTTTTACCTGATCGAAATCGAGCCAGTGTGGAGGGAGTAAATTTGCTGGTTAAGCATTTGCGTCCCCAACAACAGGGAGAAAAAGGTCAAAGAGTGGAATTTCCCTCTCCGATCGAACTTTCCAACTTGTCCCTTGTCTGCCCGCAATGCGGTAAAACCACTCGAATCGGTCATAAATTCGAGGATAAGGCCGGAAAAAAGAAAAAGGTCCGGGTTTGTAAGAAATGCCAAGCAGTTATCGATAGTTAATTTCTAATATTTTTTAAATATGCGTTTACAAGAGAGATATAAAAAAGAAATATTGCCCCAGCTAAAAGAAAAGTTGGACAAAAAGAATGATCGGGAAGTTTCCAGAGTGGAAAAAGTGGTTATTAATGTCGGATTCGGTCGTCATAGCAAGGACAGTGGGTATACCAAGAATTTAGAGGAAAGCTTGGTCAAAATAACCGGACAAAAGCCGGTCTTTACCAAGGCCAGAAAATCGATCGCCTCTTTTAAGATAAGAGAGGGCATGGTCATCGGAGCCAAGGTTACTTTAAGGGGCAAAAGGATGTATGATTTTATGGAAAAATTGTTGAATATAACCTTTCCCCGGGTTCGGGATTTTCGAGGTATTAGTGAGAAGAGTGTGGATGGACAAGGCAATTTGAGTATCGGTTTCAAGGACAATTTGGCCTTCCCGGAGATTGAGGCCCAGGATATGGAAACCGCGCACGGACTGGAGGTTGTGATCACCACCAGCACCAAGGACAGGGAATCCGGCTTGGAGTTATTCCGGATGTTGGGCTTTCCCTTTAAGGAGCAATCAGAAGATAAATAAAATATTAATTCAAAATATTTATGGCTAGGAAAGCTTTGATAGCAAAATCAAATCAAAAACCCAAATACCCTACCCGAGTGATAAGGAGATGTTGGAGGTGCGGACGTAATAAGGGCTATATGAGAGATTTCGGTTTGTGTCGTATCTGTTTTCGGGAGTTGGCTGATAACGGAGATCTTCCGGGTGTTAAGAAGTCGAGCTGGTAGCATTTAAAACTTTTTTGAGAAAAAAGTTTTAACCCTTTCAAAAAAGTCAAGGTATTATTTCTTTAAAACTATAGCGGGCAAAGCCCTACGGCCATAGTTTTAAAGAAATAATGAAGATAGAGAGTTAAAAACTTTTTT
>CAZPEL010000041.1:0-7930 GCA_964585585.1 uncultured Gammaproteobacteria bacterium
TATTATCACCTCCAGGATCTTTCTGTCTATCCAGTCCAAGCCCAAACTATCCACTTCCAGCATATCCAAGGCCCGGACACATATTTCTTTGTCCAGCTTACCGTCACCCTGGACCTGGCAGTAATCCCGCACCCGCTTTAACAATCGATTGGCCACTCTGGGGGTGCGTCGGGCCCTTTCCGCGATCAAACGGCTGGACTCCCGGTTTATGCCCACTCCCAAAATTCCGGCGCTTCGATTAACTATCTGGTCTATTTCCTCCGGACCGTAAAAATCCAGGTGGTGCTGGATCCCGAACCGGTCCCGCAAAGGAGCGGATAACATACTCATTTTAGTGGTGGCTCCGATTATAGTAAATTTAGACAGATCTATCCGCACGGTTCGGGCCGAGGGCCCCTTGCCTATTATTATATCCAGGGCGTAATCTTCCATAGCCGGATACAGAACTTCTTCTATGGTCTTGTTCAATCTATGGATCTCGTCAATAAAAAGAATATCACCCTCTCCCAGGTTACTTAAAATAGCGGCCAGATCCCCGCTTTTCTCAATCGCCGGCCCGGAAGTGATCCGGATCTGGGCATTCATTTCCTTGGCTATTAGATGGGCCAATGTGGTCTTGCCCAGCCCCGGAGCTCCATACAAAAGCACATGTTCCACCGCTTCACCTCTTTGTTGGGCCGCTTGAATGGTTATCTTTAAATTACTCTTTACTTTTTCCTGACCCACATACTCCTCCAATCTTTCCGGACGCAGGGTCAGATCCAGAGACCGATCCTCGTTCTTCTCCTCATTGGAAACCATTCTGATGTCATTTTCCTCGTCCATAAAATATAAATTAGGATTCTCTGTCATTATATAAAAAAATACCCTAAAAAACAACATATCACCTTTTTTTCACTACAAAAGCCCCATTTTGTTTTTAAAACTCCGAAATATTGCTATAATAGTTATACATTATAAATTTCAAATTAGCAAAATATGAGTTTTGAAGAAATGCCTCCGGAAAAACACCGGAAACAAGATATAGCGGAAGAGCTTTTTTCCAGCCGGGAGTTCTTTCGGAAAAAAGTGGAAGAGGCCTTGGATTGGAGTGAAAAAGGCGGCCCCCAGGAGGGCACCCGCAGTTTTATAAAAGCCATTTACAATGAAGAGGCCGAAGGTAAATTGAGCGCGGAAAAATTCAGCCAACTCAAAGCCAGAATCAACCAGGAAAAGAACAGGATTAAAGCCCAAAGAAAAAAACAACTCTCCCCGGACGAAGAAGACCGAAGCCAAGCTTTTACCAAAGAAGAAACAGAACGGATGATGGACGGAGCCCGCAAACAAGAATGGAGGGAATCCCGAAGGTCCGGCGGAGTGGACCCGAACGAAACATAGGACAATTGTCCAGACACTTTTTTATAAATAAAACGCGTATTGGCCTAAAAATATGTCAATCAATCTTCCCTTTGTAACAACCAATTTACTCATAGGGGCTATTTATTTTTGGATATACTTTCGTTTCAATAGTTTTCTGCAAATGGCCGACAAATCGGTTAATTTGACCAAATATATGTCCCGATCCTTTGGGTTTATGGCTATATATTTTGTTATTGTCGCCCCCTCCGCCTCCTTGTTTTTAGACTATCCTCTTATACTCAACCTAATCCACTGGGTCAGCGACCTTTTTATTTATCTGGGTATCTCCCAAACAGTGATCAGTATTTTAATATTGCTCTCCCCTTCCGTTTATTTCCGTTGGAAAAACATCGTCTATATCTTCGTGTTTGCGGCAATACTGACTCATTTCTATTTCTATTTTCTTCCCTCGGCTAAACATATTATTATCAATGATCGGTCCATGATCTTGGCTATAAATATACCCAAATTTATCAATTTAGCTCCTTTTGTCTTTTGGGTGATCGGTTTTTTTATTTGTAGTATCATTTTTTTTGTTCTCGCTTTTAATTTTTCCAAAGGGTATGCCAGGAAAAGATCTATTCTGATCGGCCTATCCATGCTCATCTTCTCTCTGAGCTACCCCCTGTCCCGGATCCTGTATTACCTCGACATCTCCGCAATATCACCCCTATTCTCCTTCCTGGTCGGGATAGTGGGCTTGTATATCCTAACTTCGACCAGTTGCATTATCAGCGTCTATTCCCTTTTTTATAAAAAACCGGCCCAAAATAATAATTAATAAAGATATTTATGAAAAAAAACATTGGCAAAGCCGACCTTTTCAACCGGGGGTTCATGATCCCGCTTTTAATCCTGGCGGCCGTTCTAACCTCGGGATGGTTGCGCTACCTCTTTGGAGTTATTGCGCTATACGAAATCTACACGGTCTTAAGTGGTAATTGTTTGGTTTATCAAATGTTAAAGTTAAATTCGGCCGACAGGTCAGCTGACAAAAAATAACCTCCAAAAAACCGCCCCGGCGTCACTCCGGAGCGGTTTTTTATATTCCAAAATACCGAAAATAAAACTACACTTTATTCATCATTTCCCTAAAGCTTTTCTGGGGATCTTCCCGCCCTTTTATAGGAATAGTAAAATAAAATGTAGATCCTTTGCCGTGTTGAGATTGAAAACCGATCTCTCCTCCATGTTTTTCAATAATGTTTTTGGCTATAAACAGACCCAAACCGTTACCTTCAGCATCTACTTTCATCTTTTCCCCTCGGAAAAATCTTCGGAATATCTTTGCTTGTTCGGGCTTGGGGATGCCCATGCCGGTATCTTTTACCATCACCTCCAAAATATCGCTTTTTATTTTGGCGGAAACATTAACCCTACCGCCTTCGGGAGTATATTTAACCGCATTGCTCAAAAGGTTATCCATGACCATTTTTATTTTTTCCGGATCATGCCTTATTTTCAATTCCTCCTTATAAATATTCTTGGATAATTTTAACCCGGCTTCTTTGCATTGGGGACGAAAATCTTTTATTGCGCTTCGGATAACTTTTTTGATGTCTGCATGCTGAAAATCATAATTAAATTTACCTCGTTCAATGCGATTGACACTCAAAAGATTATTGATCAGAACGATCATATGTTCACTGGTTTCTATGCTGTCTTCCACATATTCCGATTGTTCTTTGTTAAGCTTACTCTCTTTTAGGGCATACAAGGCCCATTTTATTTTGGACAAAGGAGTGCGAAGCTGATGAGCGGCAATAGCAACAAAATCGGACTTGATCTTATCTATAAAAACCTTTTTTTCTTTATACTCTCTGAGATTGATCGACAAATTATTCAGATCCAAAGCTATATCCTTAAACTCATCATTGGTAGACATGTTCAACTCTTCGGCCGCTTTTTTTTTATTAATATTTTTAAGATATTGAGAGACACGAATTATTTTTGAAGCTAACAACCGAACAGAAAAAAAACCAAAAGAGGCAAAGATAATATATAAAATTATCAATATTATCAAGATCTGTTTTTTAAGTAAGGTGTAGCCGCCGACTATTTTGCCCGTAAATAAGACCTGTCCCAACTCGGCCTCAATATTAGAAAGGATAATAAAGGCGGCAAAACCCAAAAGCAGGGCCATGACCGCCAAGAGCCAACCATATATTTTCCAAAAAATACGACTTTTTAAAATTTCCTTGTTTTTGTTTGATGCTTTCATATTATTATTTTATCATTGCCGCTCAACCAAGGCAAAAATCGCAACTAAAAATGCAAGATACATATCCATATTACCACACTGTATTGACATTTTCTATTAAATATGTTTAAATATAAAGTCATTTTTCAAAAATGACGAACAATTTCAAATTTCAAAGGAGGGAGAAAATGAATCAAGAAGTAGTGGTAACCAACAAGGGGGATGTGTTCCTGTTCAAACGCGTAAACAAAGAGGTGGTCCGTCGAAGGCCGGTCCAGGCCTCTCCCTTGCCCAACTCGAGCAAACAAAAAAAATCGTCAGCACAACCTTCCCAAGACGATATTTTCTTGGGATCCGAATTTAAAACCCGCCAATGCCATGTAGGTTCCGGCCGCAGTCGGCCCAGCAAGAAACACAAACGCAGGGCCCACTAAGCGGCCGCACTCGGAGCGGAGTTCAAATATTTGAACCCGCTCCTTTTTTTACAATTTTCTATACTCGCAGATCTCTTTATAGTCGCAATACTTGCATAGCGGCCCGGGCTGGGGCGGATATTCCCCGCTTTTAATGCCTTGAATAGTATCGATTATTTTTTCTCTTGCCTTTTCCAGATCCTTATCGCTTCCCAGTACTTCCACTTCTTCATTGTTTTCCAAGTAATAAAAACTTAAAGACTCAACTTCTTTTCGAAAAATGTCCCTGGCGGCCATTTGATAAATTAATAACTGCAATTTTTTATTAAATTCCAATTTGCCGTTCTGCGGCATTTGGCCCGTCTTGTAATCCACTATTTTGATCTTATCCCCGTTTTCATCCACCCTGTCCATAGCACCTTTTACCGTGCAATACTCGCCACCGATATTAATTTTAAAATTAAATCCTTTTTCAAGCAGTGTGGCATTGGGCCAATTGTCTTTGTATTTATTATAAAAATCTTTCAAGATCTTTTTGCCTTTCTCATAATTCTCTTCCTTGCTTTTCTTTGTTTCATACCAATCATCGATCCAATTTTTTTTGTATAGATCCAATATCTCATCCAATGTGATAAGTCCATCTTCTTTGCTTCTTTCTTCTGTGCTTCCGAATAGATCGCCTTGATTCATACCTCTTCGGCTGTTTATAGTTTCAAAAGTTTTTTGCAAGACATTATGAAGGGTCTTTCCAAAAGAAAATACCGCCTTGCCTTTGGTTGGCACCTTTAAAATATGCGCAAATTTGTACTGATAGGGGCAATTTAGGAAAGCCGTAATTTGAGTGTAAGAAAAAGTGGTTGGTATGGGTAAATGCTCGCTTGTTTGTTGCGGCGCTTTGTGCTTTTCTTCTTTTTCCAAGTCTTCTAAATTATCTTTGGCCTTTTGCTCCTTGGCTTTCTCGATCTGCTCCGTCGGGTCTTCAACAAAGCCGGTTTCAACCAAAAATTGGGACGGTTTTTTCATTATCTTACCGCCATAATTCGGAGCCCAGGAAAGAAACACTCTTTCCTTGCCCCGGGTCAAAGCTACATAAAAAAGACGCCTTTCTTCCTCTAAGTGAATATCACCTTCGGGCAAAGATTCTTTGATCATGGCATCAGGCAGAGGTAAGGGCTCTTTTCTCTCTATTGTTGGAAAGCGCTTATCTACCAAATGTGCGATAAAAACATACTTAAACTCAAGACCCTTGGCGGCGTGAACCGTCATAACCTTGATAGCTTCCGGCCCGGCATCTAGATCCATGGGAATATCCCCTGTTTCACCGGCATCCATCTCCATTTGAAGCTCATCCAGGAAAGCAGCCACTCTTTTGTCAGCTGACTCCGACTCAAATTTCTTGATCCTTTTCATAAACTGCTGCAGGAGCACGGCTGACTCTTTATTATAATCCGATTGCTTGATCAAATGCTTAAGCAAACCGGAATCATTCAAAAAATTTATATAAACTTCGCTGGCGTTTTTGCTTCTTGCCTCCCCGGCGTGTTTTTTGATTAAAGGCAAAACTTTCTGGATACGTTTTTGAGTGTCTTGCTTGAACCCGAGGGCGGCTGCATTATTTAATACTTCATATAAAGAATAAGACTTACGTCTGGCCCAATAATTAAAATCAGCCAATTCTTTGGTATGAAATCCGAATATCGCTAAATTCAAAACTCGAAAAAAACAAGTATCATTATGATAACCCACTATGAGCTTCAAATAACAAATAATATCCATTATCAAGTCCTTGTTATAAAGACCCTTGGAAGAATAAAGCATATAAGGAAGCTCGGCTTCTTCCAAATACTGACAAACATCATCCGCGCCCTGATTGGTCCGAACCAAAATAGCAAAATCATCCCAAGTGGCTTCATCATCTTTTTCTTTCAATTTAATAATTTTCTCCACCACTTCCTTCATCTCCTCTTCCATGGAGTGGCCGCTTAAAAGCTCAACCTTTCCTTTCTTGCCCGTTTGGGAAATCAACTTTTTGCTTAGTTTGTTGTCTGAATTTTCTTGATTTAATTGATGCTCCAGTCTATTAGGGTCATTTTGTTTTATAAATTCATAAGAGAGATCAAGGATGTTCTGGCCGTTTCGATAATTATTTACCAAAAAGACTTGTTTGGATTCAGGATAATCTTTTGTAAATTGCTGAACATTACTCGTAGAGGCTCCGCGGAATTTATACACACTTTGATCATCATCAAGACAAACCACAAAATTATTTCTGGGTGCTGCCAGTAATTTAATGAGTTCATATTGAGCCCAGTTAGTATCCTGGAACTCATCCAGTAAAATATACTTGAATTTCTTTCTATATTTTTCCAAAATCTCCGGCCTATCCCGGAAAAGTTTTAGGGAATAATTTATCAGATCACCGAAATCAAGAGAGCTGTTCTCTAAAAGGATGTGTTCATAGGTGTGGTAGGCATTAGCGATCTCCTTGATCCGCGCCACTTCTGAGGCGGCGATTTCTTCATTGAAATTTCCCTCTGCATCTTGGAAGTTGGTAACATTATTTGCCTTACCCTTTTTGCTTTTACTACCGTTTAGCATCCCATCCAAATTCTGCTCAAGTTCCTCGGCATAAGTTAAATACCGCTCCGGGGAAATGTCTTCATCTTTAGCCCTGGAAAAATGGCTAAGCAATGTTTTTATAAACTTGGTCGGGTTTCCCATGGGCCGATAATAATCCAACTCAAACCGATCAAAGTTCTTTTTGAACAAAATATACTGGTCAAATTCATTTAAAAGTTTAAAATCGGTGGGAAGACCGATAGCAAGACCTTCTTCTCGCAATATTCTTTCGGCAAAACTATGAAAAGTAGAGATCCAAAGATCAAAATAACCATAGCTAAGAGAGTCAATTACCCTATCCTCCATCTCGGTAGCCGCCTTTTCGGTAAAAGTCAAAGCCAAGATCTCCTCCGGAGCCGCCCATTCTTTTTTTATAATATGGGCTATTCTTTTGGTTATAACCGTAGTCTTACCGGTACCCGCTCCGGCCACTATCAAAAGAGGCCCGTCCTTATGCTCGACCGCCTCCTTTTGTTCTTGGTTTAAATTCTTTAAAATATCCTCCGCCATAGATAAATTATTCAAACAAAATTTCTAACTCCTTTAAAGAATCGACCAAGTGGTCCGGTTCGGCCGACTCCATCTTTTCTTTGTCATGAAAACCCCAGGTTACTCCGATTGTGGTTACTCCGGCCTTTCTTCCCTCATAAATATCTCCGACAGTATCACCGACATAATAGATAGCTCTTTCCGGGTTCTCCTTTGTTACTTTTTCTATCTTTTTAACCTTGCTCTTTTCCTTGTCCGCGCCGACCACCTCCCCTATTGATGTAATATCCTTTTTATCAAGATTCTTTTTTACCACTCGGGACAGGTTCGAAGTTATGATCATTAATTTATAATTCTCTGCCAATTCCTCCAAAGTCTCTTTTATGCCGTCAAAAAAAGGTGTCTTTTCGGTGTGTTCGGCCAGTTGATCGGTCATATCCTTTAAAAACTTCTCCGAAATCTCGGGCTTAATACCGTTGTCTTTTAGGCCCTGAAAAAAATTGCCGTTAAAAAACTCGGTGAACTCCTTTTTGTCCTTGATCTTACCCAGGCTGTATTTGGGAGCCAGATCATTGTAGATATCGATCACAAAATCCAGAGAATCGGCGATCACCCCGTCATAGTCAAAGATAATAATGTCTTTCATAAATAAATTCTTTAGATAATTTTATAAGCTAATTTCTGTAGAAAAAGTCGGTGTAAAAGGCCAAGGATATGGGTTTTGTTATCCTGAGGGCCATGGCAAGGTAGGCCGGAATAACAAAACCCATATCCTTGGCCTATCTCCAGGCAACAAGATCTTGTCTGCCGA
>CAZPEL010000042.1:0-7904 GCA_964585585.1 uncultured Gammaproteobacteria bacterium
AGGCAGGGAGGTTAGGAGGGGTTCTCAAATCATAAAAACAATGAAACAATGAAACACAGAAACAATCCTTTGGGTTCCTCCCCTTCGCAAGGGGAGGTTAGGAGGGGTTCTCGGATTCCCCCCCTTCGTAAGGGGAGGTTAGGAGGGGTTCTGATCATGTTTAAAAAGACAAAAAAGAAATTATACAACCTCCTCCGCTGGAGCCAGAAATACACTAAAACCCCCCGGTTCCTCCCCTTCGCAAGGGGAGGTTAGGAGGGGTTCTGATCATGTTTAAAAAGACAAAAAAGAAATTATACAACCTCCTCCGCTGGAGCCAGAAATACACTAAAACCGATATGGTGTATTTAGCCAAGGGCGGCTTTTGGTTGAACCTGGGCCAGGGCATAGCTTCCGTGGCCGGCTTGGGCCTGGCCGTGGCCTTTGCCAACTTACTCCCCCCGGAGACCTACGGAACCTTCAAGTTCGTGGTCTCTTTCGTGGCCATCCTATCCATCCCCACCCTAAACGGTATGAACACGGCCTTAGTAAGGGCCGTGGCCCGGGGCAAGGAGGGCACCTTCTACCCCATCCTGAAAACCAAAATGAAATGGGGCGTGTTCGGGGCGCTGGGCGCCCTGCTACTGGCCGGATATTATTTTTACAACGACAACTCCACCCTGGCCATTTCTTTTCTAATAATGGCCGGCTTTATTCCCTTCCTGAACACTTTGAACATCTGGATGCAATACCTGCAAGGAAAAAAGAACTTCAAGGCCCTGGCTCAACGCCAATCCTCAATGAAGGTCTCGACGGTCGCTATTATGATATTGGCCTTGTTTTTTACCCAAAACCTTTTTATAATCTTGTTTATCCATTTCGCCGCCAACACTCTAATAAGAGTGGCAATAATGCTTTTTACCCTAAAAAAATACCCGCCCAATACCAAAAAAGACCCTCCTTCCATCGGCTATGGCAAACACCTGAGCTTAATGGGTATACTAGGGCCCATAGCCAAACAACTGGACAAAATATTGATCTTTCACTTCCTGGGGCCGGTGCCGGTAGCTGTCTACACCTTTGCTCTAAGACCCATAAATGAAATAAAAAAACCCCTGCAAAGCTTGGGCAAGCTGGCCCTGCCCAAACTGAGCCAAAGAAAAGCGACTGAGCTCCAAGAATCGGTTCCCGGAAAAATGCTTAAGCTCCTCCTGCTTCTCCTGCCGATAGTGGCCATCTATATCCTGATAGCCCCCTACTTTTACCAATTCCTTTTTCCCCAATACACCGAGGCCACTGTCTATTCCCAAATATTCGCCCTATCCTTGCTCCTCTTCCCCAAATTCCTAATGGGCCAAACCTTGACCGCCCACGCCTTAAAAAAACAACTCTACACTCTGCAAATAACCGGCCCGAGCTTTAAGATCATCCTGCTTCTGATCCTGCTTCCCCTGTGGGGCATCTGGGGAGCTATAATCGCCCTGATGGCCACCGAGGTCTTTGGCCTCCTGCTTCTCCTCTATTTCTTTCACCGCAAAAAGGACTTTCAACAGGCCGACTAAAAACCCCGACTAAAACATTATGATCTTATTCAAGCCCCCGAAACAAGAAACCATAGCCAAAAAGAATCTATTCAAAAAGATCCTCTTGCTTTTTTTTAGTTCACTCTTTTTTATCTACAGCTTCGTGATAATCTATTTCTCGCAACTCTTTTCCCACCAACTCTTTTTGGAATTCTTCAAATACATCCAATTCCTGTTGCTAGTCTTTCTGGTGGTCGTGGTCTTTAACCACAGAAAAATCCTCTCCTCTTTGTTTTTAAGCATTCTGTTTTTCTTCCATTTCGCGGTCTTTTGTTTCTTTGTGTTTACCACTTCCAGGTTGGACTACCAATTTTTTCTCAAATACGCCAAAAACTACAAGGTCTTCCAGGAAGAATTATCCTTGTTGCTCCTGGTGGGGGTGATCATCTCCCTGCTCAACACCCTTCCTTTTAAATGGGTCAAGGTGGAAAGGGGTCGAGCCGTCCTAATATCCCTCTTGCTCCTGCTGGTGGCCGGATCTTTTATGTTACCGGTAAAAATGAACGACAGCTCCCTGTACTTCATCAAGACCATATTCGCCGATAACAAGGTAATAGACCACTACCAGGAAAATATCTACAAACAATTCATCCGCCGATCCGGCCAAAACCGAGACAAAATATTACGGCAAGCCCAAAATATCAAACTCCAAGAAAAACCCGACTACCTGGACAATGTCATCTTCCTGCAACTCGAAAGCTTGAATTCTCTACTGGTCAAGCCCGGTATCACTCCCAATTTTATCCAAGCCGGCCAAAAAGGCGTCTATTTCCCTAATTTTTACAGCAATGATGTCCAGACCATAACCGGCCAGGAAAGCATCCTGTGCGGCACTCCCCCGTCCTTCTACTTGACCCTGCGCCAGGGAGGAAGGGATAAAAAGGTCTCCTGCCTACCCCGTATATTCGAACATATGGGCTACGAAACCTTTTTTTACAAAACCTACGGCCTAAAATTCACCAACACCGGCCAATTCATGGAAAACATCGGCTTCCAACATGTCCACGCCGAAGACATAATGAAAGAAAACGACCCTGAATACACCTGGGGTTACCGGGAGGATGTCTTTTACCAAAGAGCCCTGAACCATTTCCAAGACAAAAAAGGAGAACAAAATCTTTTGTACCTGGAGGTGGGTCCGACCAACCACTGGCCCTTTAAAAAACCGGCGGATGTGGATATGGAGCTTCCTTACGAGAACGCAGACACCTTGAAAAAAAGACTGGCCAACACCTCCCATATACAAGACCATTACCTGGGAACCGCCCTGGAAAGGATCAAGGAGATCTTCCCGGAAAAAAACTACACCTTGATCATTTTAAGCGACCACAGCTGGCCCCTGGGTATCCACGAAGACAATGTCTTTAACCAAGCCGGCGCCTATGAAGAAAATTACTTAACTCCGCTGGTGATCCAACCGGGCGGAGAATACGCCGGCCGGAAAATAGAAACCCGACACAGCCAAATGGACATACTGCCCACTTTTCTGGACCTTTTTAACCTCCCCTATGACAAAAATCCTTTTGCCCGGTCCTTGCTTCCGGAAATAAAGCGGGAATCCTCCTCGAAAAAACACAACATCCTACTGATCCAACCCTTCTCTGAAAAACAACTAGGCCTGGTTAAAGGAGACCAAAAGCTCCAATACAATAGCCGGGCCAACCAATACCTGATCTACGACCTAAAAAACTCCCCCCGCGAAAAGGCCGAAAAAAGCCAAAAAGCCAAAGAACTCTTCTGGCAAAGACTAAACTCTTTCAAGATCTGGCCCCAATAATTAGCAAAAACCAAAAGAATCATTGACTCTTTTTAAAATTAATGATACAATAAAATTAACATAATTGTTAACTATAATGTATCTATGAATTCAGAACAATTAAACTCGCTTCAGAAAGAATTAAAGATCTCCGCAAACAAAATACTCCAAGAAGAAGCGGAAATGATATTCTTGAATGAATTGGCGGAGAACAACCTAAGTGCCCGAGTTGCTTTTTACGGCGGCACCGCCCTGCGTCTGGCCTACGACTCTCCCCGCTTCTCCGAGGATATAGACCTGTTTGCTATAAAAACCATCCCTTTTTCCGATTTTGAAAAATTTATAAACAACATAGCCGAACAACAGAGCTGGAAATTGGCGGACCTTAAAGACAAAAGGCAAACGGCATTCGCCTTGTTCAAAATAGAAGACGAAAAACTAAAACATCCGTTCTCCTTGAAGATCGAGCTGCATAAACCAAAGAAAAGAATCGAACTCCGGACTGAACTGAGAATGCTGAAAAGCCCGGTCAGCATATTCTCCCCCCTGCTTTTAGTGCCGTCATTACAGGAACTGAAAAAATTGAAAGAGGAGGCCATAGCGGACAGAAAAAAGGCCAGAGATGTTTTCGACCTCTGGTATATATCCCAATTGGAAAGAAGCGAATTCCGGCTCCCCGGCAGCACCCCCGCCTTTAAAAAGAAAGAATTCGAAAATGAATTAAAAGTATTCCTTCCCCCTAAATATCACTCCGTTATAGATCAATTATATGAACAAACTACTAAAAAAGATCAATAACATCCCCAAAAGCTATTTTTCCCTAAAAGACCTGGAAAAAGTTTTGGATATGGACAAGAACAGTCTGAAGGTGGCTTTAAACCGCGCCGTAAAGGCGGGAGATATCATCAAACTCACCCGCGGTATCTATACCCGCCCGGACAGCGACCTTCCCCGGAAGCATCTGGCGGTCACTCTTTATCGCCCCAGCTACATCTCCCTGGAATATGCTTTGAGTTATTACAACATTTTAAGCCAACAACCCTACGCCATCACCCTGGTAACGACAAAAAGAAAAAAGGAACTCCAACTTCAAGGAACTCCCCTGATCTACAAACACATCCAGCCGTCCCTGTTCTGGGGATACACTCAAACAGAGGACTTCCTTCTGGCGGAACCGGAAAAGGCCTTCCTGGACCTGGCCTATCTTTCCCTGAACGGATATGCCGAATTCGACCCGGAGGAAATGGACCTGGAGGCGCTGGACCCAAAAAAGATCAAAGAATATTTAAAAAAATTCAACTCCCAAAAACTGAATAAAAAAATCCGCGCCGCCGCTCCCCGACTTTTTCCTTGTGATAAATAAAAAAATTCAAAATTCAAGACCTGACCCCCGAACTGGTTAAAGGAGACCAAAAGCTCCAATACAATAGCCGGGCCAACCAATACCTGATCTACGACCTAAAAAACTCCCCCCGCGAAAAGGCCGAAAAAAGCCAAAAAGCCAAAGAACTCTTCTGGCAAAGACTAAACTCTTTCTAAATACCTCGCCACCTTGACTGATGTTTGATTTTATACTAAAATCAAAAGTTAAAAAGTTCTTTACAAATAAAAACATCAAAAGAAAGGAGGTGAAAAAATGAAAACCGGAAACGAGGAATTACTCAACTACTCCAGATATGCCAAATACCCCCAAAACACGCACTTGCCGTGGCTGGGTTATGTGATCAGAAAGGCCAAGGAAAAAAGGATCCACAACCTGTTTTTCTCCTATGACCGCGAAGACGCGATCCAAATTTTCGTCACCATTGCCCTGGAAGCTGAAAAGGCCGAGACAGAAGGAACAAGCAACCAAAAAGTCAAAGAATTGATAACCGGATCGATCTACGAACACTTAAAGGATTGCGGCTTTAAAAGACAATATAAAGCCGGCCAATACCTGGGCCATCACAAAAACACCAACAACTGGTCCGTCCAATACGAACGCTGGGAAGAGGTCGGCTTTGATTCCGGCCAAAGAGAGAATTCCTGCCTGTCCGGCAATGATCACTCCGAATGCGGTGTTCCCGAATGCAAAAATGACAGCGCCTATAATGACGAAAAATACGGACGGCTCTGCGTCAAGCACAAAAACTATCTCGACCAAAGAAAAAAATGGGGCTGGAAAGATCCCTACAATGGCATAGAAAAAAACAACTTGCCGATCTACAAAAAAAGACCCTATGAAATTAACCACAATTTCTGGGAACTTATCAGGTCTCACTTAACCGACGAAGAATGGACGGATATCTGGAGAAAAGCAAACGGCCTAAAAAGCAAAATCGGCGACGAATTATTTGAAAAAATTTTCCGGGCTTGGCTAAATGGCTGTAAAGGAAATAATTCCCTGCAAAAAAGATTCTCCCCCGTATTTGTGGACCTGACCTGCCAAAAGTGCGGCCAGCTGTTTGAAGTTGACCTACTCCTGAAGACCCCGAAAAGACACCGCCTTCCCGACCACTGCCCCAACTGCGGCGGAGAGCTTGAATCCGATCGTACTTATCTGATCACCGAGGCCCTGAAAAAGAAAAACCGGGGTAAAATAACCATAGACGAGGTCGCCTCTCTAACCGGATATAAAAAGACAACCCTGCAAGTACTTTCTTCTTACCTAAAAAACCAAGGACTCAACTTTATATCCCAAAAACTGGATGACCCCTTCTACAAACAAATACCTATACAAATCGATTTTCTTGAAGAAAAGATCGCTTGGCAGGCCCGGAGTTCTTTCCCCGGACCTCCGGACAACGATTTCAGCTCATTTTAACCCAGGACGCTTGCCCGGCAAGCGTCCTTTTTTTTGTTATGGATATCTTTAATTATTCCGAAAATCACATTTATTCTCAAAAAATATTATTACCTCTATTGCCCCCATCCGGAAATTATATAATAGATCGCACCGGGATATTATACTCGCAGTGGTTCCTGATATATTAATTCGGACTTGTTTACAGTGTCTTTTTTGCCATAATTCCAACACAACAGATTGGAAAAATTCAAAATTCAAGACCTGGTCCTATTACTGTTAATTTATAACGATCAACCGGGCCCTTGACATACATTTAGGAATTGGTATAATAATTATACTAATTCCTAAACAACTGTATGGATTTTAAAACCCTGCAAAAAAATACAAAAGAATTGTTGATAATAGACAAAAATACCTTGAGAAACCTGGAATCGTCCGAGGACGCCCTGGATCTCAATATTAAATATTGGTTAAAAAAGGATAAATTAATAGGATTAAAAAAGGGTGTATATATACTTCGGGACAAATGGGAAAAAGAACGAAATAAAAACGATTACTTGGAATACATGGCCAATCAACTCCTTCTCCCCTCTTATGTATCCTTGGAATATGTATTGTCCAAATATCAAATAATGACGGAGGCGGTAAACGCCATAACATCCGTCACCCCCAAATCGGGCCGAAGCTTCAATAACGAACTGGCTTCCTTTGACTATTATTCCATCTCGGAAAAGATCTTTACCGGCTACGAAACAAAAACATTTAAAAACGCCTCTGTAAACATCGCTTCCAAAGAAAAAGCCCTCTTTGACTTTTTGTATTTCCAATTCCGGAAAAAAGAACCGAACGAACAAAATATAGATAACCTGCGCCTGAACTGGGAGAATATAACTAAGAAGGAACTGCAAAAAAGCAAAAAATACTCCGAATTGACCGATAATAAGAATATTAAAAAGGTTTTTGACATTATTTTATGATGGAAGAGATATTAAAAAACCTGGTGGATCAAAAAAAGGAGGAAAACACCCCCGATTTTTTGATCCTTAACTTTTTAAAAGAATACCTCCAATATCCGGTATTGGATTTTTTATATAAAAACAACGCCTACAGGGATTTTATTTTTACCGGGGGTTCCTGCTTAAGGATATGCCACGAACTGCCCAGATTGTCCGAAGACCTGGATCTGGACCTGGAAGAAAAAGAATTGGAAAAACTTGACTGGGACAAACTGGAAAAAGACATAACCCGGCATTTTAAGAATAAATATTTATTGGATATACAAACCAAAAAACAAGAAGGCAAAAGAATATACCTGAAGTTCCCCATATTAAACCGTTTGAATTTGAGCTACGGCGGAGGGAGCGACTTTCTTTATGTTAAGATCGAGCCCGGGAAAAAACAGTTTCCCCGAATAGATCCGGAGGTCCAAAGCATCTCCAATTTCGGATATAACTTCATAATCAAAAAATATCCCTTGAACCTAATGATGACCGGCAAGATCAAGGCCCTTTTTACCAGGGAATGGTTTCAAGGCGATGAAAACGAAATAGACATCAAAGGAAGGGATTTTTTTGATCTGTTTTGGTTTTTTCAAAACAATATAGAGCCCGATTATGAAATATTAAAAGAAACCTTGGGTATAAAAACCGAGCAAGAATTAAAAAAGGAGTTAACGGAAAAGATCCGAAAGAAAGTCACCGCCGACAAATTAAAACACGACCTTAAAAGTTTTTTACCGGACCGGAGTTTCGCCAAAGATTTCTGCAACAACTATCAGGAAATAATGAAAAAATATTTAAAC
>CAZPEL010000043.1:0-1348 GCA_964585585.1 uncultured Gammaproteobacteria bacterium
GACCTGGGTTCGGATATGATGGTTTGTCTGGATGATTGCCCTCCTTATGGTTTTAGCCGAAAAAAGATAGAAAAAGCGGTGGAAAGGACTATTGCCTGGGCCCGGAGATGTCGCCGGGAATACGATAAACAGGTCAAAAAAAGAAAAATACCACCTCGAAACAGACCGCTTTTATTTAGTGTTATCCAAGGCGGGGCAGATCCGGAATTAAGAAGATATTGTGCTCGGGAATTAACCCGAATCGGTTTTGACGGTTACGGTTTTGGAGCCAGGCCGGTGGATGAACAGGGTAATTTTTTACAGGAGGTACTGCAGGCAACTTCGGAGGCGATTCCCGAGGGTAGTATCAAATTCGCCTTAGGCATAGGTATGCCGGAGGATATTGTTAGGTGTTCGCGTATGGGCTGGGACTTATTTGATTGTGTTATTCCCACCCGAGAAGGAAGGCACGGTCGACTCTTCCAATTCCAAAACCAAAAAAGCTTGGTCGGATCCCGATTCTACAATGTGGTCAATATAGAGAATTCTCGATTCAAAAACGATTTATCACCCATAAATCCCGATAGCTCCTTATCGGAATTAAGAAAAAACTCCAAAGCTTATCTACACCACCTGTTTAAGGTCAAGGAAACCTTGGGTAAGAAATGGGCCAGTTTGAACAATTTGGAATTCTATACCGATCTTATGAATGACCTAAGAAAGGAGAAAAAAAAGATTGACTAAAACTCTTTTAATATATTATACTTTTATAGTATCAGGGTAAGCGGACGATTACTCCCGAGCCATTTGGCGCGGGAGAGGAAAGTCCGGACTCCCGCTTATCTTTTGGGATAAGCGAAAAGGGTAGTGGGTAACACCCACCGTCCCGCCGTTCGCGAACGGCGGGACAGGGAAAGTGCCGCAGAGACAATACTAGTCGCGGAGCGGTAAATTTTGGGCGGATAGAGACCCTTCGACTCACTTCGTTCGCTCAGGGTTTACCGCTTCGCGGTAAAAGGTGAAAAGCGGGTTGGTGTCTCGTTTTCGGGGCTACAACCCGGAGCGGCCGGTGACGGTCGTGTCTGGTAAACCCTACCCGGAGCAAGAGCAAATCCCGCACCAATTTTGTATTTACATTGGACACTTTTTTAGATTTATAATTTTACGACTTATAAGATTATTTATGTAACTACAAAATTGGTGCGGGAGCTAAGTAGCTCGCAAGAGCTTGTCGGTAACGATAGGCCTTAGATAAATGATCGTCCTCGACAGAATCCGGCTTACAGCTTACCCTGATATTACAGTCGATATTGTATGACCAATATCGACTGTAATATCACCCTGAGCCCGTCGAAGGGAGCCCGTCGAA
>CAZPEL010000043.1:1448-7020 GCA_964585585.1 uncultured Gammaproteobacteria bacterium
GAGCCCGTCGAAGGGAGCCCGTCGAAAATTTAAAAATAAATACTATAACACTTCAAACCATGAAACGATCGGAATTGTTTTTTTCTTTTCTTTTAGTCCCCTTGGATTACCTGATGATAGTATTGGCCGGTATTTCCGCCTATTATATTAGGTTTTCCGATATAGCCACCAATATTAGACCGGCTACTTTTTATTTGGATTTTATTCCCTATTTAAAAGTACTGCTTTTAATAGCTTTGCTGTGGCTGCCTCTTTTCGCTTTTGCCGGTCTATACAACATAAAAAGCGCCCGAAAATTGATCAAGGAGGTTTATAGAGTGGTTTTGGCTTGCTCTACCGGCCTAATGTTAGTGGTAGTATTAATATTTATCAGTCGGGATCTGTTCGAATCCCGATTTATTGTTTTATTCGGCTGGATCTTGGCCATTTTATATATTAGCGTGTCTCGGGCTTTGATAAGATTCATTCAAAGACGGCTTTTTGCCCATGGAGTCGGGGTTAGGAAAATAATTTTGGTGGGTAATAGTAAGACCGGTGATAATTTGATCAATAAATTCTCCCGGGATAAAAGCTTCGGTTTTAGAGTGGTCAAAAGAGTACGGGATTTCAGCACTGATACCGCCCAGGAGTTATCCGGGTTGGTTCAGGAAAGCAAGAACAGCAACGACCCCAATAAGGAGATCGATGAAATAGTGCAAAGCGACCCCAATCTAAGCAAAGCGGAAACTTTGCGTATGTATGATTTTGCTGACGAGCATCAGCTAACCTTTCGTTATGTGGCCGATCTTTTGGGGACCAAGGTTTTAAAAACGGAATTAATGGAGATATCCGGCATTCCTATAGTGGAAGTTAAAAAAACGCCTTTGGACGGCTGGGGACGAATAGCTAAAAGGTTTATGGACATCATCGGCTCGACTATTTTGATAATTCTTCTTTCCCCGATTTTTTTACTCATCACCTTGTTTATTAAATTGGATTCCCGGGGGCCCGTGTTCTTTTCCCACAAGGATGACGGCACTCCGCTAAAGAGAGTGGGGCAAGGGGGTAAATTGTTTTGTTATTTTAAATTTCGTTCTATGATCCCCGGAAGCGACAGTATGCGCTACCAGGAACTGTCCCGACAAAATCTGAGAAATGACGGTCCCTTGGTAAAAATAGAGAATGACCCCAGGATAACCAGAGTAGGAAGGTTCATCCGAAGATTGAGTTTGGATGAATTGCCGGAATTGTTCTTGGTTTTTACCGGGAGAATGAGCTTGGTCGGCCCCAGGCCGCATTTACCGGAAGAAGTGGCCAAATACGAAAGACATCATAAAAAAGTATTGACCATTAAACCGGGTATGACCGGTCTGGCCCAGATTTCTGGTCGCAGTGACCTGACCTTTGAAGAAGAGGTTAAATTGGATACCTACTATATTGAAAATTGGTCCCTTTTATTTGATATATCCATTCTTTTAAGGACACCTATGGCGGTTTTTCGCTCCCGGAAGACCGAATAATATTTTAATAATCGGTTTTTATGAAAGTAGCTTTGGTGCACGATCATTTGGCTCAAGACGGGGGAGCAGAAAAGGTTTTAAAGGTTCTGAGCGAGATCTTTCCGGAAGCCCCTATTTATACTTTGCTTTACGAAAAGGATAATGCGGACAAGTATTATAAGGACAAAAAGATAGAGACCTCAGTGATCCAAAAAATGCCCGGAGGAGTTAAGCATTATCAATGGTATATGCCTTTTATGCCTATGGCCGTGGAATTTTTTGATATGAGTAATTTTGATCTGGTCATCTCCGACACCAGCTCCTTTGCCAAGGGGGTAATAACCTCTCCGGACAGTCTTCATATTTGTTATTGCCATACTCCGACCCGGTATTTATGGAGTGATACGCACAGCTACATCCAAGAATTGAAATATAACAAGTATTTTAAAAAGATCATATCCCTGATCTTGAATTATATAAGAATGTGGGACAAATTGGCAGCGGACCGAGTGGATGCTTTCCTGGCCAATTCCGAAACCGTTAAGACCAGAATAAAAAAATACTATCGCCGAAACTCCACTGTTATTTATCCTCCGGTGGAGATAGACAAATTCAGCCCTGATCCGAAAAAGAAAGAGGATAAAAACCCCTATTTTTTAGTGGGATCCCGTTTAACACCTTATAAAAGAATAGATATAGTTATTGAGGCCTTTAAGGAATTGGGCTGGAATTTAAAGATCTTCGGCGACGGAGTGGACAAAAAGAGATTACAAAAGATCAGTCGGGGGTACGATAATATAGAATTCTTGGGTCGGGTCAGTGACCGGGAATTAGCCGATCTTTACCGTGATAGCCGGGCTTACATCCATCCGCAAACAGAGGACTTCGGAATAACCGCTATCGAGGCCATGGCCTGCGGTACTCCGGTAGTGGCTTTTCGCAGCGGCGGAGCCACGGAGACGGTCAGCGAAAACAAAACCGGGGTGTTTTTTGACCAACAAAAACCGGAAGCCATCATTGAGGCGGTCCAAAAGTTGTCTACTCGGCAATTCGATCCCGGGGAAATAAGGCGGGAAGCCGAATATTTTTCCGTGGACAATTTTAAGAAGGAAATAATTGATTATTTAGCCCAATATTTCCCGGATATAAAGAAAAAAATATGAAAGCAGGTGTAGATATCAGAACTTTAATGGACGCCAAATATAGCGGTGTTTCCCAATATACCTTTAATTTAACCCGGGAACTTCTGGAATTGAATCAAAGCAGCCGGGATCCGATCGATTTTAAATTTTTTTATAATTCCGGCCGCAGCATTAGCCATAGATTGCCGGATTTTTTATTTGACCAAGGCGAGGTGGTGGGCACCAGATATCCCAACAAATTATTCAATTATGGCCTACAAAAGGCCCTAAGAACCCCAAAATTGGATACAATGTTGGGAGTAGATACTTTTTGGATGCCCCATTTCAATTTTACCTGCCTTTCTTCCAAGTGTCGGCGAATATTGACCGTTCACGATCTTTCTTTTCTTAAAAACGCCGGTTTTTTTAATTGGCGCAAGAATATTTGGCATCAACTCTTGAATGTTAAGAAGATGATCCGGGAGGCGGATCATATAGTGGCCATTTCCCAAAATACCAAAAAGGATATAATAGATCTTTGCCGCAAAGATGAAGACCGGATCTCGGTTGTTTATAGCGGGGTGGATCCGGAATTCCGTCCTCTGGAGCAAGACGAAGAAATGGGTAGAATAAAGGAAAAATACGACCTTCCGGAAAAATTCATATTATCCCTGGGCACCTTGGAGCCCCGAAAAAATATAGAGGGGGTGATCAAGGCCTTTAACATATTTGCCCAAAAATATAAGACTAGCCCCTATAATTTGGTAATAGTGGGGATGGATGGTTGGAAAAACGAATCCATAATCCAGGCCTGGAAGGATTCGCCCTGCCGTCACCGCATAAAATTTTTGGGCTATGTACCCAATAAGGACAAGGTGTATCTTTATAATCTGGCTTCTGTTTTTATCTTCCCTTCCTTCTACGAGGGTTTCGGTCTACCGCCCTTGGAAGCCATGGCCTGCGGTACTCCGGTTATAACCAGTTTTACTTCCAGTTTGCCGGAAGTGGTCGGAAACGCCGGTCTAATAGTCGACCCCAAGAACATCCGGGATATTTTTGAGGCCATAAAACAGATCTCTGAGGACGAACGATTGCGACTGGAATTGGGTCAAAAAAGCTTGGAGCGGGCCCGTAATTTCAGCTGGAAAGAAACAGCGGACAGGTATTTGCAAATAATTAAGGGTAATTATGGCTAAAAAAAGAGTTTTATTGGGATTATCCGGAGGACTGGATTCTGCAGCCGCGGCCCGAATATTAAAGAGTCAGGGTTATGACATCTTGGGTGTTTTTATGAGATTGGGCTTGGACAGTAGCGAGGATGAGGCCTATGCCAGGCAGACCTGCGAATTTTTAGGGGTCGAGTTTTATCCGGTCAATGTGGCCGAAAATTTTCAAAAAGAGATCATCCAATATTTTGTTGATTCTTACGCCCGGGGATTAACCCCGAATCCGTGTATAAAATGCAACCAGGTCATCAAATTTAGGGAATTAGTTAAGTTGGCCGATGTCTTGGGAATACCCTTAATAGCCACGGGTCATTACGCCAGGATCAAATCCGACAAAAAGGGCTTCCGCCTTTTTAGAGGTAGAGACAGATCCAAGGACCAGTCTTATTTTCTTTATAGATTATCTCAGTTAGAGTTGGCCCGGATTCTGTTTCCCTTGGGAGAATATAGTAAAGAATATATCAAGAGCTGGGCTCAAAAAAAGGGTTTGGTTTTTAATGACTCGGAGAGCCAGGATATTTGTTTTATTCCCGGTGATCATAATGAGTTTTTAAAAAACCGAATAGATCTGCGATCCGGACCCATAAAAACCCTGGACGGTCGAACCGTGGGCGAACACAAGGGTTTGCCCCTTTATACCATAGGACAAAGAAGGGGAGTGGATGTGGGCGGTATTGGCCCGCTGTATGTGGTTAAGCCGGATTATAAGAACAATATTTTATATGTTACCGATAACAGTCGGGACCCGGCTCTGTTCAATTCTCGGGTAGTGATCAAGGATGTTAATTGGATATCCGGCTCGGAGCCGGACTTATCCCTGGAAGCTCAGGCGATCACCAGATACGGTCAAAAAGAGCAGGTCGCTTTAGTGAAAAAAGCTTCCAAAGGCGCTTATATGATAGAATTCTCGGAAAAACAAAGGGCCATTACCCCCGGTCAAAGCGCGGTTATTTATCAAGAAGATGAGGTAATAGGCGGCGGAGTAATAGATCACACCCGGGACAAGGATTAGTTGAATTTCCTGATAACTCCCTTGACCACCCCTTGGATCAAGGGATCCCGGGTGTAAATAGGTTTTAATTTGGAGTTGGCCGGCTGGAGGCGGATACGGTCCTTTTCCCGGTAAAATTTTTTAAGGGTGGCGTAGGCATTGTTCAACAAGGCCACTACTACATCTCCGTTGTTCGGGGAAGGGTTCCTTTCCACTATCACGAAATCTCCTTCCAAGATACCCTCGTCCACCATGGAGTCGCCCTTAACCTGAAGGACATAAGTGTTGGCGCTATCCTGGACAAAGTTGACCGGCACTGCAATGGTCTCTTGGCTCTCCACGGCCTCGATCGGTTCTCCGGCCGCGATCAAACCCACTAAAGGCAATTCTATGGTTCTGGTCCAGCTATCATCTATCCGGACCAATTCGATAGACCGCCCTTTGTTGTAGCCACTTTTTAGGTACCCCTTGTTTCTGAGATTTTCAATATGAGTGTGGACAGTGGCGGAACTGGAAATGCCCAGATTATCCCCGATCTCCCTAAAAGTGGGGGAATATCCGTACTTTTTAAAGAAATTTTGGATAAAATCCAAGATCTCTTTTTGTCTTTTGGTTAAAGTGGTCATATTTTTTATATTAATTCTTAGTTATCCACAACTTATTTTTTATTATACACGAACAAAAATCGAAAGTAAAGCCGGACAAATTGACAAGCCAAACAAAATATAGTAAATTTTCAGTATATCCAGACGAACA
>CAZPEL010000044.1:0-6642 GCA_964585585.1 uncultured Gammaproteobacteria bacterium
TAAATTCTTTTTTATTAAAAAAATTCTTAAAAACAACTATTTCACCTTGGCCATAAGATAAGAATCTATGTATTTATTGCCTTTCTTGGCCTCTTTTTTAAGAATTCCTTCCAGTTCAAAGCTGTTTTTTTCCAGGACTCTTTTGGAAGCGGGGTTAAAGGTGAAAACTTTGGCGGTTATCCTTTTTAGTTTTAATTCATTGAACCCGAATCTACACACCTCCTTGATGGCGCGAGACATTAATTTCCTACCCCTGTAATCCTTGCCCAGCCAGTAGCCGAGCTCCGCCTTGTGACCGTGCCGAATATGAACCAAAGAAATGGCCCCGGCCACTTTTTCTTCCACTTCAATGGCAAAGGTGAGTTGCTCCGGATATTTCTTCCGCTTTTCCTTCAAAACTATTTTTAACCATTCCTCTCCGTCTTTAACCGAATAAGGATAAGGGATCGCCAAAGTATTCCTGGAGACCTCTTTGTCATGGGCCTGCTCAGCCACTTGCGGAGCATCCCCCATTTTAAACGGACGGAGAGTGAACTTTTTGGTTTTGATGGTGGGTTGTTTCATAGAATAAAATTAATTCTTTTTTAATATTATCCCTGTTATAACCAAAAATTTCAAGCTCTACCGGACGAATTTACCCAGAACAAACACCTCATCCCCGATCTTTTTGTTGCTATCGGGAAAAATTACGCATTCGTTTTCTCCGGCCACATATTTCTCTTCACCGTCCCGGGCGAAAACTCCCCCCGGGGTCAACTCCTCAAAATCGGCAAAGTCCTTAACAAATCTAAAATCATCAGTCTTTTTCTTGGCGGCTTGAAACACTTGAACCACTTGTTGGGGTTTTGGGTTGTATTCCCCGACCTTGCTTATAGCACCGAAATAGCTCAAAAACCGAAGGGCCGAATCATAGGCCAAGTCGAAATTTTCTTCCGATTGATAAACCGAACCGCACTCCAGGCATATGCCCGGCTTGCCTTGGTGATACATATAGCCGTCGGTTGATCCCGGCTCAATATCATCCCAACCGAAAGAAATAATATCAAAATCAAAGATGCCGACGATGTCCCGGCAATCCTCCCCGCAGATAACAAAGGGTGTGGCCTCCTTATTGTTGCTGGCGTGGAGATCCAGGAGAGCGTCGCACTCGTCCAATATCGGCATCAACTCTTTAGCTCTTTTCTCCTCATAACTACCGCCCGCTTCCTTAAAAAAACATCGATTTAAATTCTTTTCCGTATACCGCACATCTTGCTCTATGGCCCTGGGATTGGCATAGACAAAATAGACCTCGCCCGCTTCTATCTCCAGGTTTTTTATCAATTTTTCCAAAGCAAAAACTCCGGCCTTTTCATTGCCGTGGACTCCGGCAAAAACAGCTAATTTTTTACCGGGTTTTCCTCCGCTTTTTTTAATGATGTGCTGATCCATAGATATTATTTAATACTAAATTTTGAGCAAGGAAGGCGGGCTCTGAACCGCAGAGAGCCCGCCACAAGAAATTCAAGATTCAGCCTGATAAAAAAACATCATACATTTTCCCTCCTGTCCTTTGTAGGGACAATTTTTCTTCTCCTCTTCGGGAACCTGATCACAAGGGGCGCAACTATCCTCAAAAGGCACAACTTCTTCCCAGTTGTCGGGAGTGGCCTCTTGCCAATCATGTTTACGCAACAAATGCGCAACTTTGGGGTTTCGGGTGATCACGAATATGGTCTTGCCGGGCGGAAAGATGGAATAGATCTCTTCCATTATTCGGGATCCTAACTTGTGCCCCCGCCATTCCGGCTTTATCCAAAAACTACCCATTTCCATACAACCGTTACCATTGACATGCCACAAGCCCCGGAAGGCGATGATCTCGCCGCCGTATTCCTTTTTTATGGCCAGGCCACTCTCGTATATTCGCTTTAAGCTTTCTCCGGTTACCCGAGTGCCCAATATCATGGGTTCTTTCTTTAATTCCTCGGCTAAATCATTCCACTTTTTCATTTTTTACCTCCTGTATTTTGATTTTCAAAAAACATTAAAAAAACAGCTCTGCGGAGCTGTTTACTTTTGTTTAAAAAGATAATTAAACACTACCAAACAACTCCGCAAAACCGGTATTCTCTCCTTCTCCTGTGTTGGGTTGTGGTAATGTTTATCTCGAACATATCTTTATATTAGCAAAAATAATAAAAAATGCAAATACCGGATACAAGAAATATATATTTAAATATATATTTCTGAAACCAAATAAAAATTGCGGGAAATATACATTTAAATGTATATTTCCCGCGTTTAGCTTTTTTAAACAAGGAGGTGAGAACCAATGGCCAAGAAGAATACCCCGACCCGCGGACCTTCCAAACATGGTGGCCACGGAGGCAAAAGGCCTTCCAAGGGAGGCGGTCTTTCCAGCACCAGATCCGGAGGCAAATCCGGGACTTCCGGCGGCAAGAAAGGCAAAAAATAACATTACCAGCCGACTAGGGCTCTTTCGTTAACAAACAACTTTTCAAACAAACCCCAAAACCCCGCGGCGAGGTGTGCTCCATACCTCGCTCTTATTTTATCTTAAAGCTGTAACAATTACTCTCTTTTATTATATCCCGCCGGGCTTTCTTTATATCCTCGAACTTGACCCGACCTATCTCATCCGCTTCCTGCTTGGGGGTCAAGATCTTGTTTTTACCGGCCAATTTATACATGGCCAAAGATCCCAGGTCATCGATGTCATCTTCCTTTAACAAAAATTGCTTTTGAATCATGTCCCGAACCTTCCCAAAAAGATCCGGAGAAAGCTCCACTTCTTGCAACTGCCGAAGCAGTTTCTTTAATACTCGATCGGCCTTGCTGGGGTCGGTCGAAGTAAGCAATCTTATCTCACCGGCGGATAAATAATGATGAAAATTAAGCTCCAGGTCATAAAGGTCGGATTCGTGACGGCGCGATCTTCTCAGCTCTCGGCCCAAAATATCAGCCAAAAGCAGGTGCCGGAAATAATTCTTGTCGCCCAACTTCATCCGAACCGGAAAGGCCAGGCCCAGATAGGCCTGGGAAAAACTACCGCTCTCGGAAAAACTCTTCCCGTCCCGGTTATAACCGACCGGGGGCAGGGAATAGGACCTACCGACCCCGCTCTCCGGAGCCGCGAAATTCAGCTGATCGATCAGCTTCCGGGCCCGAGCAGTGTCAAAGTTCCCGCTAACAGCCAAAAGCATATTGGCCGGAACATAATACTTGCTATACCAGTTTCCCAGATCCTCCGCGTTAATGGATTCAATATTGCCTTCCTGGCCCGGTATCGGCAATCCCCAGGGAGAGCCCCGGTACAAAAACTCCTCGGCTCTATCTTCCAGAAAGGCAAAAGGATCTTCTTTTTCCTCGGCCATCTCTTGGATTATCACCTCTTTTTGTCCGGCCACCTCCTTTTCGGAAAGATCGATATTACTTACCGATTCCGATAGTATCCTCAATATCGAATCAAGATAATTCTTGTGGTGTGATATCTCATAACAGGTAAAATCCTTTCTGGTCCAGGCGTCCAGCTCTAAATTAAGAGGGTAGTGTTTCTCCATTTTATCTCGAACAGCATTCCTAAAGATCAAATGTTCCAGCAAATGGGAGATGCCGTTGTTCTCGGCGGCCTCCCGGGCCGAACCCACGCGAACAAACAAAGTCGCCGCCACGCCGTTAAGGGACGGATTCCGGACCAAGACGACCGGCAGGCCATGAGATGAAGTTTTCTCTTTTATGGTGACCATAGGATACATTAAACTATCAAGGCCACTTTAAAACAAAAACCGGATATAGGCAAATTAAAGCCGTTAGGAATTCTTTTTGGCTTTCTTGGTTTTTCGGGTCTTTCGACTCGATTTTGTTTTCTTTTTTTTCTTATCTTTTCGCTCCTTCCGGCCACCCTCATTGGCCTCGGGAAGCTCAATATAGAAAATAGAGCCCCGGCCCTCGCCGGGGGATTCGGCCCAAACCTTGCCGTGCTGGGCCTCGATCATCTTGCGGGCGATATAGAGCCCCAGGCCGGTGCCGGAGATGCCCTGGGTATCATCGGCCCGACTATATCTTTGGAATAATTTTTTAATGGTTTCCTCGCTCATGCCCATTCCGGTGTCACTGACCAATATCCGCACCTTGCCGTCCTTTTTTTCCACCCGCACTTTCACCTCTCCTTCCTGAGTATACTTAATGGCATTATCCACAAAATTGCCGATGATCTGGCGGAGCTTACTTCGATCCGCTTGGACCGAATATTTTTTATATTTATCGGAAGATAATTCCAATTTCAAATCCTTATTATAGGCATTGGCCCTTAACTCCTCCACTACTCCCTGGGCCAGGTCATGGGCATCCAACTCTTTCATATTGTAATCCATCCGTCCTTGCTCGATCCTGGTTATATTGAGATAATCCTCAACCGACTCGGCCATGGCATCGCTGGCATCGTGTATTTTTTGGGTTACCGCCTCCACTTTTTTCGAGGGCTTGCCCAGGGAGCCCTGCAATATCAAAGAAGCAAAGGCCTTGACCGAAGTCAAAGGACTGCGAAGCTGGTGGGCGGCAAAGGACATAAATTCGGTCTTGTGTTTGTTGAGCTGCTTAAGTCTGGCGTTTGCTTTTTTTAATTGTTCAGCATATTTTTTTACTTGATCATAAGTCTCTATTTCTTTTAACACACTTCTAACAAAAGCACCTCCTAAAAGAAGAAAAAGTAGAAACAAAAATGTTTTCCATATATACCCGACTACATGAGAGGATGTAAAAATATTCAACAAAAGCAAAGCGGAAAAAATAGTTACCAAGAACTCACTCAAGGCCAACCTAACTCGAAAAAGATTATGTCTTAAAATACCGTAAACTGTAAAAGCGACCATAAAAACCGTAAAAACTTGACCTAACCAATTCAAGAAAAAATACCCCAACCACGGCATTATAAGGTTTGTAATAAAAGCCAAATTGGCCGCCAAGGCATATCCAACAAATAAATAAACTATTTGAACTTTTTTTGTCTGACTTCTTTTACTTTCTTTCTTCCTGAGTCGCAAATATTTCTTTATTATCCGAATAAACCCATAAGTAAAAAAAGAGATTGTATACACCACATAAATAACATACCATGAAGTGAAAACAATCTCTTTTTCTTTGCCGGGGATAATATTAACATCCTTTATGACAAGCCCCGGAATCAAGACCAATATAACGATAAATAAATTTGTAGCAAATATTAATATCTTTTTTACCCAGAGCCTTTTTTCTTCTTGAGAAGGGAAAATATAAGTAAAATATAAAAAACTACTGGCTATAAAAGTGGGTGCCACATAAAGGAGACGGCACCAAAAAAGACTGGAAGACGGAGGTGCGGAACGATAAATAAACATACCCACGATCCAAGCTATTATAGCTAAAATATTCCAAAGATAAACTCTGTTGATTTTTTCTTCACGACCGTTCAAATACACTATCAAAGCCAAAACAAAATTCAAAGAGACGGTAACCAGCAGAGCTATATTGTGCGTATCTAAAAGTAAATTCATAAAAAATGAAACGGGTATATCTTAAATTTTACCATAATTCGACTAAAAAGAAAAAAGGGCGTATCTATGTTTAATACGCCCTTGACGGGGGAGACGATTTAAAGCTCCCTCAATATAACTTTTAATTTTTTTGCTGGCCAGGCGGCGCAACAGGGTATGCCGCCATAGTAGGCCTTGGGGAAACTGGGTATGGAGTTGGCCTCCACGCCCACGAGATGGAAGGCCTCGCCTCCCTTTTGCCGAATTTCTTCGGCCGCGTCCTCCGGGGCCGGATAGGCCTCGTTCAACATAACCAATCCCGGCCAAAAAAAAGGAGTGTAATGGGAAACAACTCCGGCTCGAGTCAAGTTGATCAAGATGGCCTTTGAATCTTGAATTTCATAAGGCCAATCTTTCAAATTCGGCTTATCCGGGTGTGAATTCACATCCACACAATAAACTTCCCTGCTCAACCTTTCCTCTAAACATCTTCCGATAAACCCTTTTCCTCCTAAAAGGATCAAGGGCGTATCTTCGGAATACCCCACGCGTTTGCGGAGAGATTTTTCTGCCTTGATCAGAGCTTCTACCGTTACCCTCCTCTCAACAGGGTCTTCTAACAACCCCAAATTATAAAGGACACCGGGAAGTACTCCGGCAAAGGTCTTCTGGTCGGCATTCAACCATCGTCTTATATTCTCGGTTCCCTCCACGAGAAGCTTCAAGTCATGATAATTTTCCGGTTTGAAGTCTTTTTCTGTAGAGGAAATAACGAGCATAAGCCCCCATTTACCGTTCTGTTTAAAAATCCCGGCCGGCCACGGTTTCCAACGCATCCAATGCCTATGTCTTTTATAGACATACTTGTCTGCATATTCCTCCGACGCCGGATAGGCCACGAACACGGTCTTTATGACCCCTCTGTTTCCAAGAAACCGAAAGAATCTCTCCCGGTTAAATAAAAAGTTGAGGATCAATAGACCGATCTTCCGACAATGGCTTAAAAAAGCATTCCTTATCTTTTTCATTTTCCCCCTCCTCTTTATGGTTTTATTTTAATTTTATTTATTTTTAAAGAACAATTGCTTTTTTATATAACATATTTTTTAAAAAAAGTCAAATCTAATTT
>CAZPEL010000045.1:0-6396 GCA_964585585.1 uncultured Gammaproteobacteria bacterium
ATGACCATGGCCCCCATAGCTAATGTGGTTATTTTCTGGAGTATAGCTCCCTTTTTTGTTTTTATCTTTACCAAATTATTTACTAAAGAAAAGGTTTACAAAGAACATGTCTTTATTTTCATAATAGCCTTTATAGGAATATTGATGGCCAAGCCCTTGTCCGGGGCTGAGATTTGGGGCAATCTGATAGCCCTGGTCGATGGTGCCGTATACGCGGCTTTGGTAACTTATATGAGATACGAGGGTACAACCGAAAAGACCAATTTGGTTTGCTGGTATATGCTTATGGCCACTATTTACCTCTCGCCGGCCATATTTATATTCGGCCCCGGAGATATAACCCATATGATAAGCTATCCGGCCCTGGGAATAAATATTCCGGTGATAGTCTGGGTGATATGCTTGGGTGTGATATCCACCGGGGTCGCCTATTTCTTTATCAACCTGGTGTTAAAAAAGATCAATGCCAGTGTCTATTCCTTAGTGGACATCATAGTTTCCCCCATAGTGGCCGCCTTTTTCGGTTTTATCATATTCAGTGAAGTTCCTTCTTTTAATATGATATACGGCGGAGCCCTGCTTCTCTTGTCCGGATTCTGGCTTTCCAATCATATGTCCGGACACCATAGTTGGATCTACAGATTATACCACAGATATTTCGGCAAATCTCCGAGTTTGGTGGTGGGTAAAAATCCCATAGTGGAAAACAAGCAAATAAAATAGATCCTTCACTTCCACATAAAAAAACAGATCCCGAAGGGTCTGTTTTTTATGGTCTTATTATCGAGGCAAAAAAAGATTTAAGGGGAGCCACGCCAGTCTCAAAAGCCAATACTGCCAAGAGGAATGCCATTTTCGGAAATACTTGAGCATGGAATCCCGAAAATATTTTTGCGTGGTCCTGGTTTTCAATAAATAAAAGCTTCGCCCCACATAATCTACGCACTGGGCCGCCGGGGTATACATTACCTTCCAGCCGGATCGCCAAGCCCTTTGGCAATAATCCACTTCCTCAAACCAAATAAAAAAATCCTCATCCAGATCGCCTATATCCCGCCAAGCTTCTCTTCTGATCATAAAAAAAGAGCCCCGAATGGAATCCACCTCGATCTCCTTGTTATAATCAAAATCTTTTTGTAAATATTTATTTAAAACTCCGGGGAAAATATGGGGTATTTTGAGAATTGTTGCCAATTGGTCCGTCCACCGCGGAAATCTTCTCACATGGGGAACGGTCTCCCCTTCCTCATTAACTAAATGGCAACCGGACACTCCGGCCTCGGGGTGCTTGTCCATCCAGGCCACCATGTTCTTGAAAGTATCGGGATAGACCTTCATGTCCGGATTTAGGAGTAAAATATACCTCCCTTGTGATCTTTTGGTGGCCTGATTGTTGGCCTTGGCAAAACCTAAATTCTCGGAATTGACTATCAAGTTAACTTGTTCAAAATTTTTGTTCACCATTTCCGCTGTTCCGTCACCAGAATTATTGTCCACCACCCAAATCTCTTTGGCCAAACCATCCTCGGCCGCAAAAATATATTCCAAATTTTGTTTTAATTTATCCCGGCTATTCCAGGAAACTATTATTATAGAAAGATCCATAAAAACTTTTAATTATCCTAAAAACAAAAAATATTATTGTAATAACCGACTCTTCCGATTTCAATAAAGATCGATGACGCCAAAAATGTTTTTTAATACCTGATTATTTTATCCCTGGATTTCCAGAGCCGCCACCACTCCTGCAACAGATAGGGCTCCAAAAACAAAATGAACAAAAAGGCCTTGAGTTCATACCATAAAATGGCCGCTTTATTGTCCCAAGTCTGGATGCCCCAATATTTGAAAAAAATAACTTGTTGGTTGAAAAAGGACCATCTTTTAACTTGTCTGCTTTTATTTCTTCTGTTCCAGGCTATGCGGAGATTGCTCGGTTTTTTCCCGGTCACTGTCCTGTCATGATAAACGACCGCTTGTCCGACGCAAACAGAGCTATAGCCGGTCAATCTCATCCGATAAGCCAGGTCACAATCCTCTTTATACATAAACATTACTTCGTCAAAAAAGCCGTTCTTTTCCTGTACTTGCTCCAGGGCGGTCATTCTATAAATAGCCGCCGCTCCGGAAGGCCCCAATATCTGCTGACCGTCGTATTGACTTTTATCCGGCTCGGTCTGACCCAAGTCATAAAATATCAACCCCTTGTTCAGTTTTATGCCGCAGGTATCAATAGTGGCGGTCTTGCGCCGGTTCTCAAAATCCCATCTTAATATTTTGGGGCTGGCCGAACCCAGCTTCGGGTCCTTTTCCATGGCTTTTACCAAATTTTCCAAGGCGTCTGCCTCCATGATGACATCCGGATTCAAGGCCAAAAAATATTTAGCCCCTCGGTTAAAGGCCTCTCTTATAAGGAGATTGTAAGCTCGAGCAAAACCCAAATTCTCCCCGGAATTTATTATCTCCGCGGAAGAATGTTGCCGCAGATACTTTTGGTTTTCACTCTTCTTGTCCGGAGAATTGTCCACCACCACGAGCTCCACTCCCTGTAGGGTTTGTTCTTTTAAACTATCCAAAAAATACGGCAAATACTTGGCCGTATTCTCGCCATAGGTTATGAAACCCACTACTATTTTTAAATTAAGATCGGACATTAAATTATCATTTTATCCTGCATTTTTTCTTTAGCGAAATTTTGGGCTTTGAGTAAAGTCTCAAAAGTCCCGGCATCCAACCATTCTCCTTCGACCATACCCACTTCCAGTTCTCCCTTGTTCAAATACCAATTATGGAGATCGGTTATCTCCAACTCCCCTCTTTCGCTGGGCTGGACCTGTTTGGCTGCCTCTATAACTCGGCTATCATATACATATAAACCGGTCAAGGCGTAATCACTGATATGCTCTTGGGGTTTTTCCACTATTTGCTCCGCTTTTCTATTGTTATCGAATTTAACCACTCCGAATCTTTCCGGGTCCGGCACTTGTTTGGCAAAAACCTTGGCTCCTGTTTCAAAATTTTTAATATCCTCGGAAAAATCATCCTCAAAAATATTGTCCCCCAATATCATGGCCACATTGTCATCATCTATAAAATTCTCGGCGATGATAAAGGCCTCGGCCAAGCCCCGGGGCTCATCCTGGATCTCATAAGTGAATTTGGCTCCGAACTCGCGGCCGCTGCCCAACAAATTCAAATAATCACCGGCCCTGTCCGGAGCCACTATTACCAAGATCTCGGTAATACCGGCCTTTAACAAAGTGTTCAAGGGATAATAGATCATGGGCTTGTTGTAAACCGGTAATAATTGCTTGCTGGTTATCTGAGTCAGGGGTCTCAACCTGGTTCCGGATCCTCCTGATAAAATAATTCCCTTCATAATGTTATTCCCTTCGGGAGCCCGCACTACGAAGGCGGGCCTGCCCTCCGAAGCTTTAGCGTAGGAGGGGCATCCGAATTATTAATTGTTATTTGCTTCGCACCCCGCTTTTCGCGAGAAGTGGAGTTGGATCTATTTTTTATAATAATCCTTCAAGGCCTCTTGCCAGCTTCTCAATTCGGGCAATTTGGTGTTAATTAAAGCCGAATAAGCCGGCCTCTTGGCCGCCCGGGGAAATTCCTCTCCGGAAACGGGGGTAAGCTTTGTCTTTATATTCTTGATCCGGAATAATTCCTTGACCCCGTCGTACCAAGTACAAGCTCCGCTGTTGCTTATATGATATATTCCACATCCCTTGTCCTTATCTACCAAATTCCGGGTGGCTTGGGCCAGATCTTGAGTGTAAGTGAATTTGCTCACCTCCTCATTGACCACTTTCAGCTCCTCTTTTTCTTGACTCAACTTTAACATTAGATCAAAAAAACTGGGTTTGGCGCTTTCATTATTTCCCCGGGGGCCAAAAAGCTTGGAGGTCCTTATAAGATACCAAGCCAATCCTTGACCGCTCCGCCGAATCAATTCTTCCTCTCCGGCTCTTTTAGTTTCCCCGTATTTATTGATCGGATCCGGAGCATCATCTTCCTGATACCCTTCTTTCTTGTCGCCCGCAAAGACATAATCCGAGGAATAATGGATCAATAAGGAATCTGTCTTCAAAGCGGCTTCCGCCAAATAGCCGGGCGCCTTTCCGTTCAATTTTTGGGCTTGCTGGAAACCCTCTTCTTCCTCGCATTTGTCCACATCATTATATGCGGCGGCGTTAATGATCATGTCTGGCTTGCTTTGGCCTATCTTTTCCAACACCAGGTCCTTATCGGTAATATCAACATCATCTTTATCCCAGCCCACTACTTGATAACCGGCCTCGGCAAAAACACTTCGAAGCTGCTCTCCCAAATTGCCCTCCACTCCTAAAATTAAAACCTTGGTCATAACTGTAAAATATTATCCTCCATGTATTTTTTGATCCGCAATTGATCCTTTAAGGAATTATTGACCTCTATGGAAATTATAGGCGGGGAATATTTTAAATATTTTTGAAAATAATCAAACTCCTTTAATTCTTCCATATAATGAGAATCATAATCGAAGCTTTCATCCTGATTCTTGTGTAATTCTGATTTGATCGGCGAAAGATGACCGCACCCGACAACAAAATCTTTTACCAATTCCGACAAAGGGTCATAATTGGAATACCCCATTAAAAGGGCATTCTCCCAATGAACAAAATCCAAGCACAAACCGGCAAATTCTTTTAACTCCTTCCGGTCGGGGAGATATCTGGTGTTTTCTATATAAATACGATCCGAGTGCTTACTCCAATCATATAAAGGAGGATGTTCTCGAGTCGGATGAGAATTAAAAACTTCCACTCCAAAGCGGGATACCAAATAATCCAACTCCTCTTGGGTCATATCATCTTTTAAATGAACATGGGGAATATTCTCCAAAGGGGTTTCTTCTAATAACTTATAGCATTCCCACCTTTGATCCGGGGGTAAACCGGTTAAAAATAAAGAAGCCTCTTTTAAATTCAGCTCCTTTATTTCTTCTATTTTTTCTTTCCAAGAATTGGAATTTTTTTCCGGAGGCAAAGTGGTTACCGATGGCAATATCCTGATCCGGGACATACCTTCTTTTTTATTTATAAAAACTCCTCTTTATAATAACTTCTTTAATAGTCTTAGTCAATTTTAATTCCACCCCTCCCCCTGCCGGACCAATAAATTCTCGGCATTGATGGGGTCGGCCATCAATTCCTTAACTATCTTTTCCATTCTGGCTCCCTGGGACCCTTTGATGAATATAAGGTCGCCTTGCTCGATCCTTGATTGAACGAACTTGCCCGCCTCCCGGTTATCGGAGAAATGAAACACATCCCCTTTTTTCATACCTTGGTCCCGGGCGGCCTGAGCTATGTTCCAAGCCCTTTCGCCCACTGTGACCAATTTATTAAAACCGGAATCCACCATGGCCTTACCCACCTCCCGGTGCCCTTCCTCGGTATAAACGCCCAACTCCAACATATCTCCCAAAACCGCCCATTTTCTTTTTCCGGGAGCTATTTTTACCCTCTCCAAGAATTTAAGGGCCGAGATCGAAGATTTGGGAGAAGCATTATAGGTATCATCCACTATTAAAGTATGCTTAATACCTTTGATCACATTCATCCGACCCGGAGGTAGATAAAAATTATTCAAAGCCGAGGATATCTCCACCAAATTCATCCCCAGGGCCACCCCCACGCTGGCCGCGGCCAAAGAGGAGTAAATGGCCGGATATCCCATAGCCCGGGGAAGCCGCACCGGAACCACGGAGCCGTCGTGATTGAGTTTAAAATTAATACCGGAAAGATCCTCTGTTTTTTTCTTCTCCTCAAAACTAAAGATCAAATTTTGGGCCTTAATGGAAGCCCCGTCCTGAAGTCCAAAGGTTGTTATCCGGGAGGTACTAAGCTCCGATATCTCTCTGACCTTAAGATCATCAAAATTCAATACCGCGTGTCCGCCTTTCTTTAAAGTTCTTATAAGCACGGCTTTTTCCTTTTTTATTTTTTCTATGGTCTGGAAATACTCCAGATGGGAAGAGCCGATAGAGGTCACCACTCCGATATCGCATCTGACCATGCTGGTAAGGTATGCCATATCCCCCGGCCTGTCCACTCCCATTTCCAAAACCAGGATCTCGGGAAAATCCTTGTCTCTAAAAAGTATCAATTTCCAGGCCTTTAAAAAAACCCGACACCAACCCCATAAGGATCTACCCGGGGCTTCGGCGTTGATTATAGTCAAGGGCACGCCCAATTCATTGTTGTAATTCTTAATACTTCTCCTAACATGGAATCTGGAGGCCAAAACCGTATAGATCGCTTCCTTGGTCGTGGTCTTACCGACGCTACCGGTCACTCCCACTACCTTGGGCCTGTATTTGGCCAAGATCCTTTGGGCCAATATTTT
>CAZPEL010000046.1:0-2030 GCA_964585585.1 uncultured Gammaproteobacteria bacterium
AAGAGATGGTAACTTCAAGGGTCAAAAAGTGTCTACCTGAATGGGGGCTTTACACTGCAACGGGGCCAAGGCTGTTTACTATTTACTGTTTACTCTCTCTTATTTACTTTTTTCCCATTTTTTGGTATAATTCAAACAGATTATCCGATTTTTGGATAAAAATTTGATACGAGAGTAAAAATATATTATGAGTACAAAAGTGGACACAATTAAAAACCGGATCGAACCCGTATTGCGGGAATATGATGTCAAAAAGGCCTCTGTTTTCGGCTCCTTTGCCACCGGTGAAGATTCGAGTGAAAGTGATATCGATGTTTTGATAGAGTTGGGCAAAAACAGGGGATTGTTTACTATGGCCAAATTACAAAGGGAGTTAGAGAATAAATTGGGCAGAAAGATAGACCTTTTAACTTATAATTCCGTCCATCCCCAATTGCAAGATCGTATTTATAAAGAAATGATCCAAATATATGGACAAGAAGGATAAGATAAATTTTTTCTTGGGCAGTATTTTGGAAAATATTGAAGCGATAGAGAATTATATCCGGGATTTTGATCATAAAAGTTTTATGGAATCCTCATTGGTTCAAGATGCCGTAGCCAAGAAGCTTGAGAATATCGGAGAAGCCGTAAGGGCCATACCCGATGATTTTAAAGAAAAAAATGATCATATTCCTTGGCAGGATGTGGCTGATATGAGGAATTTTTTGATCCATAAATATTTCGGCATAGATGCGGAAGAGGTCTGGAGAACAATAAAAAACGATATTCCCGACTTTAAAACAGAGATCAGTAGATTGGTAAACCGTAAGCCGTAAATCAGGCCACTGTGGAGCTGTTTACCTACCTACCGGCAGGCAGGCTATTTACTATTTACTGTTTACTCTTCCTTGATACTACACAGCCCCAGCCGGGCTGTTTTTTGTTTGGTTAATGGTTGAGAATGTGGTACAATATAAACAATTCAAAGTTAAAAATGCAAAACTCAAAATGCCGAATAAAAGACTTAAAATTCAGTACAGAATTTATAATTTTTTGTTTTAATCTGCCCGCCCCGTGGCGGAGCTTTACGGGGTCATTTTGAATTTTGAGATTTGAATTTTGATTTTGTTGTCCCCCATGCCCACTATATTCAAAAAAACAGCAAAACTATCCACAGCCATACTCACGGTATTCACCCTGTTTGGTCTGCTTTTTATTTTCGCCGATTCAGTCAAAGCCGCACCCAGCATCGACTCGATCACTCCGAACGAAGTGGACAGCATCGACTCGCCGGTGGATGTGACCGTATCCGGGTCGGGTTTTAGTACCAGCAGCGTCAAGATTTTGGATGACAGCGGAAGGGAGATAAGCTCCGCTTCTACCACCGTGGTAGACTCTACCCAGATCAATTGCGAATTTGATGTCAGCGGTTATGTCGGGGTGTGGGATGTCAAAGTGATCAATGGGGATAACTCCAGCTCCACCTTGGCCGATTCTCTTACTATAAATTATGTGGGTCGGATAACCTCCCAGATCCACGACGCCGGGCTGGATAAATACTTTTCCAATATTTCCTGGACCGCCGATACCGGAGCCAACAGCTCGGTCACGGTGTATGTCCGGACGGCCACCACTTCGGATATGAGTACCGCCCCGGATTGGTCCACCTGCGACCCGGTTACCAGCGGCAATGATATCTCCGGCAACAACTGCGTCACCGACGGCCACCGCTATGTCCAGTACCGGGCCGTGCTTTCCAGTAGCGCCGCCAATGACATCCCGGAGATAAAGGATATAAATATCAGTTATTACGGCAATGGGACTTTGGAATCCAGTTATTTTAACTCCACTGTTTCCAATAATACTCTTCAAGATATAAGTTGGCGGCAGCAGCTGGAAGGCAACTCCGGGGTTATAATGTATCTGCGCACCGCCACCACTTCCGCCGGACTCAGCGGGGCTTCTTGGCACGAGATAGCTTCCTCCACTAATTTTGGATATTTGACTGACGGCTGTTCTCTTTCTTCGGTGAATTCAGAGACCGACCA
>CAZPEL010000046.1:2130-5678 GCA_964585585.1 uncultured Gammaproteobacteria bacterium
AGCAAGGACTATCAGATCGATAATGTCGGCAGATTCACTTCCCAGATCCGGGATCCGGGCAGTGACCTAAATCCAACCTATGTCAGCGGAACTATTGATTGGACCGCGACCACTTCCGCGACCACTTCGGTCAGCTTGAAATTAAGGAGCGATTCCAGCTCCGATATGAGCGGGGCCGATGCCTGGAGCTCCTGCACTCCGGTCAGCCACAACCAGGACATATTCGCCAGTAACTGCGTCCACGACGGGGACAGGTATCTGCAATACCGGGCCGTCCTGCGGAGCAGCAGCAGCGAGGAGATTCCGACTTTGAACAATGTGACCATCAATTTACAATCAAGCGGCAGTTTAACCTCTTCCCAATTCGATAGTTCGGATTCCAACAATATCATGGGCGGGGTGGAATGGACCCAGCAGGTCCCGACCGGAGGGATCACCCTGTATTACCGGACCGCTTCCAGTTCCAACGGGCTGAGCGGGGCCTCCTGGCACGAGATAGCTTCTTCCACCTCAGCTGGCCAGGTTACTTCCGGCTGCACCCTGTCCGGAAGCGGGACCACGACCGTGGATTGCGACAATTCCGTCTTCCCGGACGCCCTGAGCGATTCGCTTGACGACCAGTGGTTCCAATACAAAGTAGAGATCTCCACCGGCTCGACCAGCCCCAGGTTCTTGGAGATCAATACCGACTATGTGGTCAATGAACCCCCGCAGCTGCACAATGTGACCGCCACCCAGACCGCGAGTGGCCAGATAGAGATAAGCTACCAGGTCCGGGATGTGGACACCACTTTGGCCAAATATACTCCGGGCGAGGTTACCCCCGCTTTTGAATATTCTTTGGACGGCGGTTCCACTTGGTACACCCCGACCTCGAGCTGTTTCGCCGACGGAGACTGGGACAACAAAACAGTAGAGGAGGTTACTTGGAGCAGCTACACCGCCACCTGGGACGCGGAGTGCGACTCCAACCTGACCGACCGCTATTCCACCACCACCGTGATCCGGGTGACCATGGATGACAATGAATTGGCCAACAATATCACTTCCACCACTACTGCCGAGACCGTTCTAGATACCGTCGAGCCGGTCCTGGGCAACCCGCCCTTCTCGGTCGGGGCCAGAATGGCCACCACCACCAATGCCACTCTGGATTTTAATATCACCGATGATTCCGACCTGTTTACCAAGGTGAGCTTGAATTCGGACCTTTCGGGAGCCAGCTGGGTGAACTACACCGCCACTTCTACTATTGACCTGGACACCCGGCCGGATACGGTTTACGCCCAATTCAAGGACCAATACGGCAACACTACCACCATCCAGAGTGCGGTTACCCCGCAGAAGCCGGTCAAGGTAATGATCCAGGATGCCACTAATATGGAGATAGATCCGCCGGATATCGGGCTGCTGGTGGCCTGGCAAAAAACGGGCGTACCCGGTCCCGGCTTTGGTTACTATAATGTTTACCGCTCCACCTCCACCGACCCGGCCACCTTTGAGTATATCGGCCATCTGCCGAGCGTGGATATTAATTACTATGTGGACTATTCCATTAATAGCACTACCACGGATTATTATTATCGGGTAACTTCCGAGGATAGCGACGGCAATGAGTCCTATTATTCCGATTATGTCCACGGCATAGCCAACGGCACCCAGGACGCCGGCGAAGGCGGGGGCGGTTCTTTGGGCACTCCGCCGGAGATATCCAATGTGGAAGTGCCCACTTCCAGTATCCAGACCACCCAGGCCACTGTTTTATGGGATACGGACAAATTATCCGATTCCACGGTCGGCTATTCCACCAGTCCCGGCAATTTCGACAACGAGATCGGGGTGGGAACTATGTTGGACAATGCCGGGAACATCGGCCGGCACGAAGTGGTCTTGACCAGTTTGCAGCCCAGCACCACTTATTACTTTATGGTGGAATCCATTGATAATTCCGGCAATATAGCCACCAGCACCAACGGAGGCGATGGTTATACTTTCACCACAGACCCCGGACCTATTATTTCCAATGTGGCCACTTCTTCTATAACCAACACTTCCGCCACCATAGATTGGACCACGGACATCCCTGCTGATTCCCAGATAGTTTATTCGGAAAATTCCAATTTCACTTCTACCAAATCCGCTCATGAAAACGAGAGTGTTACCGACCATCAATTGAGCTTGACCGGCTTAAGCCCGGGCACCATCTACTATTACCAAGTGGAGGCCACTGATGCCAACGGGTATACCGCCACAGACAACAACGGCGGGAATTATTATACTTTTACCACCACTGAGGATACCCAAGGTCCGGTCATAACCTTTTCCACCAGTAGCGATATTAAAATATCCGGCTCTTCGGCCAAGGTGACCTGGACCACGGACGAGCCGGCCACCTCCACCCTGGAATATGGCACCACCACCGCCTGTAATAATTCTATGAGCATAGATAATTTCAATACCGGCCATATTTATTATTTGGAAAATTTACAGTCCTCAACTACTTATTATTTAAAATTGAAAAGCACCGATGCCAACGGTATTCCTACCACGGATGACAACGGTGGCTCCCTTTATAGTTTCATTACCGGGGATACCGCGGATCATACCGCGCCCACTATCACTTCCGCCCCTTCGGCCTCCCTGATAGGGGATACCTTTGCCGTGATCAAGTGGGAGACCAGCGAAACTTCGGATTCCCAGATCCACTGGGGCACCACCAGCGGGGACTATGCTAACACCGAGACCAACAACACCTTTGACACCACTCATAGCATGACCATAGATCAGCTTACCCCGGTGACCGATTATTACTTCTATGTGGAAAGCGGGGACCCGAGCGGCAACGCCACCAGTAGCGGAGAATACAGCTTTACCACCTTGGAGGAATTGTCCGAAGAGTCGGAGGTTCAGCAAGAGATTCAGGACTCCGGCTCCAGTTTTTGCGGCGAGGGCACGGAGTGGAACGGCAGTAAGTGCGTCAGTAGCGGCAGCAGCGGTGGCGGCGGAACCGTGATCATAGACAAATCGGATAAATCCTCTCCGGTCGTCTCCGAGCTGGAAGTAACCGACCGAGGAGCGCAGTCAGCCGTAGTGGAGTGGCGGACGGACGAACCGGCGGACAGCTTCGTGGAATACGGCACCGAGGACAGTTACGGCCTGACCCAGGGAGACAAGAGTAATACCACCGAACACAGCGTGACCCTGAATTATCTCTCGCCCAACACCACCTATTATTACCGGGCGGTCAGCGAGGATGATTGGGGTAATGTCGGCATGTCCGAAGATAATACCCTGACCACCCAGACAGCTACCGAGGAGCTAAAGGACGAGATCGCGGACCGGGAATCGGACTTTTCCTTCGAGGATATCGAGCAAATGACCCAGGAAGAACAGCAAAAGACGGCCCAGGAACTTTTCGACATGGCCATGGAGTCCACTCGCAAGGCCATGCAACTGATTCAGCGAACCCAAACCGATATGAGCTTGAGCGATTTCGAGACCACCCTGATGATGCAGGAAGAACTCCTGTCCGATTTTGCCGCCCAACT
>CAZPEL010000047.1:0-5301 GCA_964585585.1 uncultured Gammaproteobacteria bacterium
AAAAGGGAGCTATACTCCAGAAAATAACCACATTAGCTATGGGGGCCATGGTCATAGCTATATTGAAGAGACTTATCTGCATGGCTATAAAAAAGCCTATGATCAGAACCGCCTTGACATTTTTTTTGGAAATTCTCCAAAAGTCCCTACTAACAAAGGGAACCACGGCCAATAAAAAAATAAAAGCGAACAAAACCCGGTAGAAATTTAAAGTGAAAACAGGGACGTTATCCCCGACCAGTTTCACAAAAACTCCAATGGTGGCCTCGGCCAGGGTCACCATTGTTAACCATACATATTCCTTCATATTTTGTGTTTAAGTTTAAATTTAATTTTATTGTAACAGTAATATTTTATTTCAGGCAATAGTTTCAGGGGATTTTTCACTCTTGGTCTTGATGCCGGGGAACCAGTCATGCCTATCCACTATGAATTCACCCAGGATGGCAAAGGGTAAGGTGACCAAGGTAACAATTCCGACCGTTTTCAGGGTGATGGTTTCCCCGGTTAAAAAATTGATGATGATAAGATCTTCCACCACCCCCATAAAAACACCAAAGACCATGAATTCCAGGATCGTCTCCAAATGTTGGATCGTTTTGTTCCTGTTTTGGGGGAGTAAATTGATCCTGTCCACCACCAACTCTCCGATTCCGGCAAAAGGGATCACGACCAACAGGGAGATCACGGCGGCCTGGGTGTTCAAGGGGTGATCCGTGGAAATGCTTACGGCCAATAAATTTTCCACCAAGCCCAAAAACACGCCGAAGATAGCAAAGCCCAAGAATATTTTTATCTGCTTTTTGAATTTGTTTTTAACTTCCATTTTGGTTTTTTATTTTTTTAGGTTTAGTTGTTTTAAGATATCGTCGATAAAATCTTGTTTGTATTCTTTGTATTTTTTTTGCTCACCTTGTGCCTTTTGGGCGGCCTTTTTCTTTATTTCGGCATACTCCTCCACTTTTTCCGGATGCCTCAAGAGGTAGTCGCGAAAATTAATTATTTCCCGCCAGTCTTGGCTGTGCAGCGGGGTGAGATGTATATGCACCCTTCTTCGCCCGTTCTTATAGGGGTAATCTATTCTGAAAAAGTATCTTTCCGGGTAGCTGGCCCGTTCTCGGAATTCGTAACCCGCTTGCTCCAGCTGTTTTTTAACCGATTCCATATCGGAAACTCCTATTATGATGTCCAGGATACCCTTTCCTCCGAGTCCGGGAACGGCCGTAGAGCCCACATGTTCGATCTTCACCTCCTCATCTAAAAAAGAGAGGAGTTTTTCCCTTTCTTGATCGAATAATTTTTTGTAATTCGGGTCGTATTTTCTAAAAACGTATTTTTCCATATCTGAATTACTTTATTTGCTTGACCAATTCCATCATGGAGGGCTTGCCTTTCAGTATCAATTTTTTAAAGTCCTCCATTTGTTGGAAAATATCCTCTTCTTCCTTTACCTTCATGACAAAACCGATGACAGTGGTCTTGTCCTCGGTTTTTTCGAGAATTTGTCCCAGATCATAGAATTTTATATATTCTCCGTTTTGGGCCTTTATTCGGTAAACGGTTTCATACAGGTCTTTCTTGCCCTCCAAGTGGTCCCGCATGGCCTGCATAGTGTCCTTATGGTCATCCGAATGGATCAGTTCGGTAAAATCCTGATAATGATTAAAATCCTCTTCGGAGTAACCCAGCATATCGGTTTTGGTCTGCCCAAAGAATACATCCCCGGAGGGTAACTCCATTTGCCACCAAGCGACCTTGCCCTCTAATACGGCCTGGTCGAATTTTTGTAAGTTCATGCTTTGCTCTTCCATAATTTTTATTTAAGTTTAAAGATTTCTCTATGCTTGATTATTTGTTATCATTATAATATAAACAATCATTAGCGGCAATCAAGTCAAATCGGAAGGCATTTGATTTTTAAGTTAAATCCTTATGAGCAATGGAAAAAAAGTGGCTATTTGCCATTATCGTGTCGGTAAAACGGACGGAGTTTCCCTGGAAATAAAAAAGAGAAAGAAAATATTGGAATTCCATGGCTGCGAGGTCCAATTGATAGCCGGATCCAGGTCCAGATCTGCCGATCATGTCATCAATGAGTTGGAGTGGGAGGACGGAGCCATATCCACCATCAAAGAGAACGGTTTTGCCGATTTCGGCCGGAAAGATTTTAACGACCGGGAATTAAAGAACAAGATCCTCAAGGTGTCCGATATTATAGAAAGGAAGCTGGAGACCATCCAGGAAAAGGAAAATTTTGATTATTTCTTGGTTCATAACATTTTTTGTTTTGGCGGCCATATCGCCGCGGCTCGAGCTTTTAACAATATTATAACCAGATACAAAATTCCCACTATTGCCACTCATCATGATTTTTTTTGGGAAAGAAAGGAATTCAAAACTCCCTGTAATGGCTTTTTAAAAGAATATGTCAACACTTATCTGCCCCCGAGAAACGATCTTATCAAGCACACGGTTTTAAGTTCTATCGCCCAGAGGGAGTTAAAAAAACGTCGGGATATTGATTCCGTGGTCATTCCGGACATTTTTGATTTTTCCCAAGATCCCTGGCGGGAAGACAAGTTCAATCAAGATTTATTGGGAAGAATAGGGGTCAAGGACAACGACCTGTTGTTTCTCCAGGCCACTCGAATAGTTCCGAGAAAGGGGATCGAGTTGGCCATAGATTTTGCTTCCGCTTTTAATAAGGATATGGAAAGATTAAGAGGCAAGACCCTGTATAACGGCAAAAAGATCGACGCTGATTCCCGGTTGGTCCTGGTCTTGGCCGGATATTACGAGGATTCGGATAAGGATTATTATTTAAAGATCAAAGAGGTGGCTCAAGACAGCGGAGTGGAGGTTAAATTCGTGAATCACCATATCCAGGCCAGGCGTTCCTACAACAACGGGGAACGCAAATTCTCTTTGTGGGATATCTATGTTTATTCCGATTTGGTTACCTTTCCCAGTATTTGGGAGGGCTGGGGTAATCAGTTCATCGAGGCCGTATTCGCCCGCAAGCCGGTAGTGGTTTGGGAATATCCGGTCTTCAAGGAGGACATAAAACAAGAAGGATACCAGATCATCTCTCTAGGGGATAAATTGTTGTTTGACCGGGAGGAAGGATTGCGCCGTTTGCCCCCGGAGCATCTAAAAGGGGCGATCGAAACAGCCAAAGAGTGGCTCCTGGATCCGGATTTGGACAAGGTCTTGGCGGATAACTTTGATATCGGAGAGAAAAATCACGGCTTTCAAGTAGTGGAAGATTTTTTGGTTCAAGAATTGGGCTTGGATATCCTTGATAAATAATTGACACCGAGAACAAAAAATTGTAATATTGGTGTAATAATTCTTAAGGTCAAGTACTTTTAAATAAGGAAAAAGGAGGGAGCAATGGTCTTTTGGGGGAAAAGAGAGAACCAGGATGTAGAAGGTTTTGTTATGGGCGAGAAAAGGATAAAGCTAACACCCGACCGAAGCGCCAAGGAGGTCAGTATTTTGACCATAGAAAACGAATCGGATTTTGTTTTCCGGAAAGTTGTGCTTATGGGGGAAGACGCCGAAGAAGAGTTTCGGGTTGATGAGCCCGTTTTATTGGTCCGAGAGGATCGTTTTTTATTCGGCTTCTTGGTTTTTTCCAAGGAAAAATTAAAAAAAATTTGAACATTGTAAAGCGAGCCGACTCCACCGGGGTCGGCTTTTTTCTAGGAATGGGCTTGATTTTTCGGGCTTATTATGTTACACTTAGAGGAAGTTTTTGCTGCAGAAAAGCAGCGTTTTTAAGCACTTTTCAAACCAAAAAGGAGGGAGTAATGAGCGCATGTGATTTTTTTCGGAGTCTGGAAAAATATTCAGTAGAAGAGCTTTCCCGGCGCTTGGAAGGGCTAAAGCCGGGCCACCGAGACAGAGTGAACGATATTGTTCGTTCCTTTGCCAATCTTAACGGCTTTAACGATATTTGTACGGACTTAATGCTTTTGAACAATTATCAGAATATCGGAGAGGCTTTTATCTCTTATTTGATATCCCAGACCCGCCGCCTGAATCGGGAAGAGAAAAAGATGATCCGCCGGCACCCCATTCTGTCGGCCCATGTCTTGGACGCTAAAGTTTTTGAAAATGTTATTGGAAAAGATCTTTTCCAAGAAATTCTTTATCATCATGAGAGATTCGACGGCAAGGGTTTTTTCCGCGTCCAGGGGAAGCAGGTTCCGGAGCTGGTTCGGGTCATATCTCCTATGGATTTTTATGTAGCCGTAACTTCTGTCCGTCCCCACCGGGACGCCGTCTCTCACGAGGAAGCCATACAGGAGTTGCATAATCAATCCGGGAAAATGTTCGACCCCAAAATTATACCTTATGTGGTCGAGGCCATTGAATGCCAGGAAAGAGATAGACTCAAACTGAGATGCGCTAAATGATCTTTAAAACCCGCCCCTTATTGGGAGCGGGTTTTTTTACATTTACTATTGACATATATTTCTTTTGTGTTATTGTTAAATTGTTAGTTCAAACGCTATCCACTTCTTGATTTTTACAAGAAGTGACGAGTGTCAAAAGCTTAGAAACAAAGAGTCGAATTTCTAAATTTGACACTTACTAATTAGTTTTAGTTTAAAATTTTCATGCAAGGAACCATCAAAAAATTGACTGACAAGAGATTCGGTTTCATTACCCATCAAGATGGGGGCCAAGATCTGTTCTTTCATGCCAACAACTTGGAAGGCGTCGATTTCGACCAACTAAGTGAAGGCGATGAGGTTACTTTCGAGGTTGAGGAAACTCCGAAAGGCAATGCCGCAGTCAACATTAAAAAAGCTTAATTAAGACTTTTTTATAGCAAAAAAGCGGGCTACTAAAATGGCCCGCTTTTTGTTTATTTTTACCTCTTGCTTTATTTCCGAAAATTTTCTTGAGCCCGGATAGCTAGGTTTACGCATTCTTCCGGGTCATAGCCCAGGTCGTCACACCAACGGATAGTGGAGAATATCATATTACCCAACTCTTTTTTTAGTTCTTCGTCTGTATACTTTTCCTTGTCTTTGGGGGCACCTCTTTCCCAGCGGCAGATGTCGCCAAAAACTTTGCCCATCCGTACGATTATTTGGGACAGGCTTAGTCTTTGCTCGCCCCAAATACCCCGGGATCTTTTTAATAGATCTTTGATCTCCATAATAATATTTTATTAATACATAATTTATAGGGAATAATATTTCCGTATAACCTCTAAGTATCGGGTTTGTTTTTCCAAGGATCGGGCTTCGCTTTTTTGGTCGCCCCGGACCGGAGCCGGAGCTTCCA
>CAZPEL010000048.1:0-5290 GCA_964585585.1 uncultured Gammaproteobacteria bacterium
GAATTTGTAATAAGGGTTGACAAAAATCATTTTTGGGTATATATTTATAAATACATTAAGAATAATTACCCAAAAATATGAAGATCATCATAAACAAGAAAGGGGGTGACTACTATGCCAGGATTTAACGGAACCGGACCTCAGGGTTTTGGCCCGGGCACCGGTAGAGGTTTGGGGCCCTGCGGTGGCGGAGCGGCCAGAGGTTTTCGCGGCAGAGGCCGAGGTGTAGGCCGAAGAGCCGCCGGATGGCCTTCCTTTTTCGGAAGAAGGACTACTCCGGAAGATGAAAAAGCTATGCTGGAAGAGGAAGAACAGGCCCTACAAGAAGAATTACAGCAAGTAAAAAAGGAAAAACAGGCCCTGAAGAATGATCCCGACTCCAAACAATAACCAAAAGCGGATCCGTAATAATTCGGACCCGCTTTTGTTTTACTTTTTAATAATATATAATTATAATAGAAATAATATGAACCAAGAATTCCGGCGAAGACAACGTTATGGCAGACCTCCACTCCCCAGAAGGATCGATCTGGATATTAAAGCCGATTACTTTAAGCCCCAGGGCATACCTATGAGACATCTGGAAATAGCCAGATTGAGCGAAGAAGAAGTGGAGGCCTTAAGGTTGAAAAACATTGAAGACAAGGATCAAACTCAATGCGCCCAAGCTATGAAGGTCTCACAAAGTACTTTTCAAAGGATATTGAGCTCCGCTTATAAAAAGATCAGCGAGGCCTTGGTCCAAGGAAAGGCCATAAAAATAATCAGGAAAGATAAATAAAATATTAATTTAAAACATATGCTTCACACAAAGAGGGTTTTTCAATTTGCCTTAATTCTTTTTTTGTTTTTCTCTCCGGCACTTCCGGTATTAGCCCAGGAACAAGAAAACAGCGATAACGGACCTAAGGTGTGTGCCACTTATTTCACCGGGATCGGTTGCCCGCATTGCGCCCAGACCGATCCGTTGGTCCTGGGGGAATTACCTAACCGCTATTCCGATCTCATTTTAATAGAATATGAGATCTATCAAAATCGAAACAACGGCGCCTTGTTGAATCAATACCACTCTAATTATGGAATGAGTTACGGCATTCCCGGCATGATCTTTGATAGTAATTCCATTTATACCGGAGACAGAAGTATTTTAAACCAAGTGGAGAACAAGATCCGGCAGGCCTCTTCCAATCCTTGCCCTTTACCCAATGGTAAAACCACCTCCTTTAAAGACCTGGATTGGAACTCCCTGCCCCAAACTCCCAAAATATGGGCTTCTAACCGAATCCTGAGCCAATGCGATTGCGCCCCTTCCCAACAAAAAGTAGATAATGAAACATTAAAAAAATTGTTGACTGTTTCTGCAGAGAACATTCCTTCCATTGTTAAAAAAACCGATTTTCAAGCCATAACCGCCAAGCCCTCTCCTTTGTCCGGGGGGTCCATAGAATTTGAGCACGCAGTAAAGTTGAATGGCTGGATACTGCAATGGAACGGCCCCGGTTTGGAACAGGCCGCTTCCGGAGACGACCAAAACGGCACTTCCGGAGCCGATACTTCCGCTAATAGCTTCAAATCCACTCCGGCCGCCGCCAATTTCGGCTGGGGTAAAATATTCGCCTTGGCGGCCGCGGACGCGGTCAATCCCTGTGCTTTGGCCGTCTTGGCCCTGATCCTGACCGCTATATTGACCTATAATCCCAAAAACAAAAAAAATGTCATCTGGGCCGGCTTGGCCTTTGTAAGCTCGGTGTTTATCATGTATCTGTTTTACGGACTGATAATTATCAAATTCTTCCAATTGATCCAATCCCTGACCGTGGTCCGATTGTATCTGTATAAAATATTGGGAGTAATAGCCATTATCCTGGGAATCTTGAATATCAAGGATTTCTTTGTCTATACTCCGGGCTCGGCGGGCACGGAAATGCCTCTGTCCCTAAGGCCGAAGTTAAAAAGGATGGTGTCCCGGATAACCTCTCCGGCCGGCGCTTTTGGCATCGGTATTTTTGTCACCTTGTTTCTTCTACCCTGCACCATCGGACCCTATGTTATCTGTTGCGGGGCCTTGTCATGGGCCGGCTACATCCAGGCCTTGCCCAAATTGATAGTCTATAACCTGATCTTTGTCCTTCCTATGCTGGTTATAGTGGGGATAGTTTATGCCGGCCTGAGGAATGTTCAAGATGTTTCGGCCTGGAAAGAGAAACACATCACTAAATTACACTTAACAGCGGGATTAATAATGCTTCTTCTGGGGGTAGTTATGCTGTTCGGCTGGATATAATTCTTAAAAATTTCGATTTATGTTCAAGTATTCCTTGGAATTAGTGGTTTTTATTTGCGGAGCCGCGGTCATGATACTGGAAATGGTCGGTTCCAGAATGATGGCTCCCTACTTAGGCACTTCCATAATAGTCTGGACCAGTTTGATCGGGATCATCCTGGGTTTTTTGAGCTTGGGGTATTGGTTGGGAGGAAAACTGGCCGATATCAAACCCAGCTACCGGATCTTTTCCCTGGTTATTCTTTTGTCCTCCTTGTTTGTCCTCTTGATGATATTTATTCAGGCGCCGATCTTGGAGCTTATTCAATCCCTTTTCTCCAATATTTATCTGGGAACCGTTTTTTCCGCCCTATTTCTTTTTGCCATCCCCAGTACTTTATTGGGAATAGTTTCTCCTTATGCCGCCAGATTAAAAATAAAAAGTCTGGACAGGTCCGGAGAGGCGGTGGGCAGCTTATATGCCTTATCCACTCTGGGAAGTATTGTCGGCACCTTTGCCGCCGGTTTTGTTTTGATCCCTTTTATGGGAACCGTAAAAATACTTTATTTCATAAGTATCAGTCTTCTGGTCTCTTCCTTATTGGCCTATTCCGGTCATCTTTTAAAATTCAAAATAGCGGCTATTGTATCAATATTGATCTTTTCCTTTTTTCCTTACTCCCAATTCGGCAATAAAGTGATAGCGGACATTGACTCCAAATATAGCCGAATCCTTTTGAAAAAAGATACACATGGAAAAACTCAAGAGCCCATACTTAAACTTTCCATTGACCCTTTTGGAGACCAATCAGCCATGTTTTTGGACGAAAAAAAAAGAGGAGAATTGGTGTTTAAATATTCCGAATTCTATGATTTAGCCGATTATTTCCGAAAAGACCTGGACCATTCCCTGCTCCTCGGAGGAGCCGCCTATTCCTACCCCAAACACTATTTAAAAACTTACCCTGACTCCAAATTAGATGTGGTAGAAATAGATCCGGAAATGACCCGGATCGCTAAAAAATATTTTCATTTACAGGAAAGCCCTCGATTGAATATCTATCACCAGGACGGCAGAGTCTTTCTGAACAACACCGATCAAAAATACGACGCTATCTTTGTGGATGCCTACAGCTCCTCACTTTCCGCCCCTTATCAACTTACCACTCAAGAGGCGGTGGCTGAGATGTATGAACATTTGAATGACAACGGAGTGGTCTTGGCCAATGTGATCTCCTCTATCTCCGGAAAAATGGGTAAATTCCTAAGGGCGGAATACTGGACCTATAAATCCGTGTTTCCCCAAGTTTATTTGTTTCCAGTGGACAACAAGAATCGCGGAGATATCTTTCAAAACATAGTTATAATGGCCATAAAATCGGACAGAAAACTCGATCTTGACACCTCAAACCCCAAATTCCGAGAGTATTTGGACCACTTATGGCAAAAAAGAGTGGAAAAAGACGTGCCGATCATGACCGACGAACATGCCCCGGCGGAGTATTATATTTTAGAAAGATTTGATTATGGACTTTAATAATAAAATTATCTTTGCCAGCAACAATCAGGGCAAGATAAAAGAAATGAAGGCCATTCTTAAAGATTCCGGCATAAGCATAATAAGCGCCCCAGAGGCGGGAGTGACCGAAGAGGCCGAGGAAGACGGCAAAACTTTTTGGGAAAACGCCAAGAAAAAAGCGGACTTTATATCCCGGGAAACCGGGGAATGGGCCGTAGCTGATGACACCGGCCTGTGTATTGAGGCCCTGGACGGAGCACCCGGTGTCTTTTCCGCCCGCTGGGCCGGAGAAAATAAAAACGACCGGGACTTGATAAACCACACTTTAAAAAAAATGGACCGGGTGCCAAAAGACCAAAGAAGGGCTTGGTTTGAAAGCGTGGTGATTTTAATGGATCCGGAGGGAGGATACTGGTCCTTTGATGGCCGGATCTATGGCCATATAACCCAACAACCCCAAGGTGAAATACGAACCCATCTTCCTTATGATCTGATCTTTGTTCCGGACGGCCATACCTCTACTTTCGCCCAGATGAATCCAGAGAAAAAAAACGACCTGAGTCATCGGGCCAAGGCCTTTCAAAAGATGAAAGAATTCATAAAAAATAATTTTCACTCCCATGACCGTTGATATTACCAGTTTTTCCAATCCCAAGATCAAGGATCTGGTCAAATTGCAAACTAAAAAAAGAGAAAGAGATAAAAAGGGCTTAATAGTGATCGAGGGAAAACAAGAAATAGAATTGGCCTGGCAGAACGGAATCAAAATAAAAGAACTGTTCCAGTGCCCGGAATGGGACAACAAGGGAACATCTATAAAAAGGGCTAATTTTCCGATATTTCAAGTAAGTAAACAGGTCTTTGCCAAGGCCTCCTATCGAGAGCACCCGGACGGTTTTCTGGCGGTGGCGGTACCGCCGGCCGATAAAAAACTAAGAAAGATAAAAATGTCGCCGAAACCGCTGTTACTGGTGCTGGAGGGGGTGGAAAAACCGGGAAATCTGGGAGCTATCCTGAGAACAGCGGATGCCGCCGGAGTGGATGCGGTTATTATAAACCAAGAAAAGACCGACATCTATAACCCTAATGTTATCCGGACCAGCCGGGGAAGCGTTTTTTCCAAGCAGATAGTAACGGCCTCCCGGGGAGAGACTATCTCCTGGTTACAAGACAATAAAATCCAAACAATAGCCACAGTTGTGGACGCTGAGAAAAACTACACTGAAGTTAATTTAAAAAGGGGCAGCGCTCTGGTTATGGGAGAAGAGAGCCAAGGGCTGAGCCGATCCTGGCAAGAACAAGCTGACCAAAAAGTTGTCATCCCCATGCAAGGACAAGTTAACTCTCTAAATGTTTCCGTAAGCGCCGCTATACTTACTTTTGAAGCGGTCAGGCAAAGGAGCGAAAATTGACTTTTGGCCCGATTTATGATACATTATAAACGCAAAGGGTTGCCTCAGGGCAATTCTATTTTATTATCAAGCACCCGTAGCTCAGCCGGATAGAGC
>CAZPEL010000049.1:0-1156 GCA_964585585.1 uncultured Gammaproteobacteria bacterium
AAAATAACCGTTTAGTTTTATTGTAAGGTTACCGCATTTAATGCTACAATATAATAAACAAATAGAAAGAGAGGAGGTCTAAAAATTAACAGTAAAGGGGCTCTTTATCCGAACCTCTTTACTTCAAAACTTATGACCAGGATTCTTACTTTGTCCTTGGTTCTCGCGCTTTCAGTGGTGGCCTTGGCCGGATGCGGCCAATCGGAACAAGAACCCGCCTCTGAGGACCAAGACCAACAAGGCCAACAAGAACAAGCTTCCCCGGACGCGGCGTCCGAGGAAGGAGATGCCCCTCAAGAGGCGGAGCCCTCCACTCCTACGGTCTCTTCCATTTTGAGCGGATTCTCCGATGTGGGTTCGCTCAAATATGACGTGGTGGTAAACCCCGCCAACGGAGAAGAACACACCGCCACGGTATGGTGGAAAGGGGACCAAATGAAGGCCGAATCCACTATGAGTATGCAGGGAAGAGATGTTGATGGAGTTTATCTTCTGGATGAATCCAAGAATGAGGCCATTGCTTATTCCTCCGACATGGGCCGGGCCATAAAAATGGATTACTCCCGAGTCAAAAAGCAGGTCGGCACTTCCCCGGAAGAACAAACCTCGGAGATACAGTCCGGAGCCCCCAAGATCACCTCAACCAATGAAGTTTGGGACGGCAAGGATTGTGTAGTCGTGGAATACACCGATGACCAAGGCAACACCGGCAAGACTTGGATCTGGAAAGAACATGGCCTGCCGGTCAGATCCGTCCACCAGACCGGCCAAGGAGAATCCGTAATGGAACTCAAGAACATAGAATTCACCAACATCCCGGACAGCGAATTTGAGCTGCCCGCGGGAGTGGAAGTAATGGAACTGCCGACCGGAATCATGAACTAAGACCTCGAAAACATTCCCAAGATCAAACTTCAAGAATCAAAAAACCGCTGTTCTCCAAAACAGCGGTTTTTTCTTTCAAGATCGCAAAACCCCTCTTAATCTCCCCTTCACTAAGGGGAGAAAAACACAGTCGAACCGAACCCCTCTTAATCTCCCCTTGTTCCTTCGACTTTGCTCAGGACAGGGAAAGGGGAGAAAAATAAAGTCAAACCAGGCCCCTCCCCTTATTAAGGGCCTGCCTGCCGGTAGGCAGGGAGGTTAGGAGGGGTTA
>CAZPEL010000049.1:1256-5187 GCA_964585585.1 uncultured Gammaproteobacteria bacterium
CCCTCCCCTTATTAAGGGCCTGCCTGCCGGTAGGCAGGGAGGTTAGGAGGGGTTATCGGCCAAGCAACAGTCTCCCGACAGGGGACTGTTGCTTCTTTTTACCAATTTACCCGGCCTCCGGCCGATCACCCGTAGGGTGGCAATTCACTGAATTTTGGCCTCGATCCTGGTCCCTTTGAATTTTTTGTTTCCCAGGTCGTTGATAACGCTGCCCGCTTTTTCTTGTTCCACGGAAAAGATAGTAAAGCTCGGCATTATCTTTATTCTTCCGATATCCACTTTTCCTTTGTGGTTACCGGAATTGATCAAAGCAAAAAATTCCTTGATATCCAAATTATGCTTTTTGCCTATATTTATCTTCATCCCCACCATGCCGGAGTCATCTCTCCGGGGATCCTTTGATCTCGATCTGGAGTTACCGGCGTTGCTATTGTTGTTTATATCTCGGCTATTTTTATGTTCGTTTAAGACTTTGCCCAGTCCTAAGGTGGTGAATTTCTTTATAAGATCCTCTTTCTTTAAATCCTTTAATTCTTCTACCGCCTTGGCAAGATATTCTCCGCCACAGATCTCTTCGGTATCGGTTTCTTTTACTTCCTCCAGAAAAGAATCGATCCTCTTGGCCACAATTTCTTCACCGCTAGGTACTTTTTTGTGCTCCAAATTTTTGCCCACTATTTTTTCCAACTGTCTAACCTTGCTCTTTTCGCTCGGAGCCAAGATGGATATACAGATCCCGCTTTTCTGGGCTCGGCCCGTTCTTCCGCTTCTGTGGGTGTAAACCTCGTTCTGGTCCGGAAGATTGTAATTTATAATATGGGTAAGATCATTAACATCTATTCCCCGGGCCGCCACATCGGTGGCCACCAAAACCTTGGTCTGCCTGCTTTTGAATCTGGCCATTATCTCGGTCCTTGAGTTCTGGGAGATATCGCCGTGCAAGCACTCTATCTCATAACCGGAAGCTTTTAGCTGGTCGGCCACTTCCTGGGTCTGCCTTTTGGTTCGGCAGAAAACAATGCCGTAAACTCCGGGCAGATAGTCCAGGATCCTTTTCAAGGCCTCGAATCTATCCCGGCTGTTGACTATATAATATTCATGGCTCACTTTATCCGCTCCGGCGTTCTTCTTGCCCACGCTTATCTCCTCCGGCTTGTTCATATAATTTTTGGCAATGGAGTAAATGCTTTTGGATATAGTGGCGGAGAAAAGAGACACCTGTTTCTGCTTCGGAGTCTGCTCCAAGATAGCGTCCAGGTCCGCCTTAAAGCCCATATCCAGCATTTCATCGGCCTCGTCCAGGACCACTTGCCCCACAGAGTCCAGATGCAGGGCCTTTCTCCTTACCAGGTCGTGGAGCCGCCCCGGAGTGCCCACTACGATATCGGCGCCCCGCTTTAGGGAGTTTGTTTGGATGTTCATGGGTTGCCCGCCATAGACGGACACCACCGAAAGCCCCTTTATATTCCCGGCCATATCCTGTATATCCTTGGATATCTGGATGCAAAGTTCTCTGGTGGGGCAAAGTATCAGAGCGCTCGGCTTTTTCCCGCCCGCCTGTATTTTATCCAAAATAGGCAAACCGAAAGCCGCGGTCTTGCCGGTTCCGGTCTGGGCCAGTGCTATTAAGTCGTTCTCAGATCCCAAAATAAAAGGGATGGCCTTTTCTTGAATAGGGGAGGGTTGAACAAAACCCAGGCCGTCCAAAGCTTGAACCAGCTTAGGAGACAACCCCAGTTGTTTGAATGTCGTCATAATTTAGATCCTTGGTTGCCGCTTAATGAGTGCCTTTCTAAATGTTGGCTCCAAAGACCCTTGCCCTAAAAGATCCTGACGCAAACAATGACGGCACTTACAAAAGAGTGCAAAAAATTCTATTAATTTATTTTAAGCTTTAATCATTACACATTTTTCCGTTTTTGTAAAGCCCGGGCCCGCCAATCCGGGAATTTAACCGAATTTTTCGATTGAAAATAATTGCATAAATGATAAAATTAAAATACACTAAGAGAACCGCAGGACTCGAAATTGTATTATATTTCATTCTGTCGTTTAAAAACAGAGATCATCATGATAAACTTAGTAATGTACAGAGACATCTCTGTACATTAAAAATCAATATTTCTCCCCTTCTGGTTTTTTCTCCCCTTCGTAAGGGGAGACTAAGAGGGGTTTCATTAGTCATTTCTCCCCTTTACCCTTCGATCTTGCTCAGGGCAGGCAAGGGGAGGCCAGGAGGGGTTTATCAGTTATTTTTTCCCTCTATAAGAGGAGAGACGGCAAAGATAATAAACCATTTTGATAATTTTATACTTGACAATTATAAAAATATCGGATAAAATTATAATTGAGGATTATAAAATTATTTATTTATGCTTTATCCGCGACAAATAAACAAGGACATAAAAAAATATTTGGAGGTTGGAGAGGAATTTATTATTCTGACCGGAGCCAGACAAACGGGCAAAACCTCCATTTTGGTCATGTTAAAGGAATATTTAGAAGAAAAAGGACATAACTGTCATTATTTTAATTTAGAAAACCCGGAGTATTTAGGGTCCTTTGATCAACACCCATTTAATTTATTTGAATATCTGGAAGAAAAAAGATCCAAGCAATATGTTTTTTTGGACGAGATTCAGTATTTGTCCGATCCCGCCAATTTTTTAAAATTGCTTTATGACGAAAAAAGAGAGGATATAAAGATCATCGCCACCGGTTCCTCCAGTTTTTATATTGATAGAAAATTCAAGGATAGTTTAGCGGGAAGAAAATTCCTGTTCGAGGTGTTCCCGCTTAATTTTCGGGAATACTTGGATTTTAAAGGATATTCCGATCTCGGCGTAGGAAAATTAAAGACCAAAGATCTCCGGAAGCTGGAAGAATTGTGGTCCGAATATATAGTTTACGGAGGATACCCCAAAGTGGCTTTGGCTGAGGAGGCGGACCTGAAAAGGATCTATTTGGAAGAAATAGGGTCTTCTTATATAAAAAAGGATATAAAAGAAGCCGGTATTGGTAACGAGGCTAAATATTTTAGTTTAATGAAGATTATGGCCTCCCAAACCGGCACTTTGGTCAATATGAGCGAATTGGCCGATACTTTGAATTTGGCAGTCAAAACAGTGGAGGAATATTTTTATATCATGACCAAATCTTACCATGTGGCTCTCATCAGGCCTTTCTTTAAGAATGTGCGCAAGGAATTGACCAAAATGCCTAAAGCGTATTTTTTTGATCCCGGTTTAAGGAACTTTTTTCGGAATGATTTCACCAAAATAGAGAAAAGAGAGGACAAGGGCGAATATTTGGAAAATATTTTTTTTCTGTATTTATTGGAAAAAGATGGTAGCGCGGACCGGATCAATTTTTGGCGGACCCAAGATCAGAAAGAAGTGGATTTTATCACCGAGGACGCCGCTTACGAGATAAAATTCGACAGCAAGAGATCCAAGCCGGACAAATACAAAAAGTTCACTGATAATTATCCGGAAAAAAAATTGGAAATAATAACCTATGATAAATGCAAAGAGTTTTTCTTTAATATGTAAGAATAATTTTTTTATTGCTTTTTATAGAGATTTCCGATCGGAAGCAATCTCTTAAAAAAGAGACCACTAGAAGTGGATCTGACCGCCGGCAATAGGGAGATCCGCCAGCTGGCGGAAGAGGGGTTTCATTGCTTATTTCTCCCCTTCACAAGGGGAGACCGAGAGGGGTTTTATTGGATTAATAACAAAAATATGGCATTAAAAAAAGAAAACAATTTCGCTTTCATAGACAGCCAAAACCTAAATCTAGGCATTCAAGAGCTGGGCTGGAAGTTGGAGTACAAAAAAAGCACCGCTTAAGGACGGAACCTTAAGAGGTGCTTTTTATCGTGATTCTATTTATAGAATAACATGTAAAAGCATTTTGTCAATAGTTTTTT
>CAZPEL010000050.1:0-5186 GCA_964585585.1 uncultured Gammaproteobacteria bacterium
AGGGCCGGAGTGTCATTCAAGGTGGTGGTTCGAGTTACTCCTCCCCTGGCGGTTTCATCTGCTTCTTCTTTTTCTTCTTCTCCTTCTTCTCTTCCTTCTTCACCTTCTCCCACTTCACCACTGGATGGAAGGCCGCCTTCTCCCGGGGACACGCCCTCTTGACCCTCACCCTCTCCGGCCTCGGGCAAACCACCCGGAGCTTCCGGTCCGGAGGTGGCCGTCTCTGACGGAGAAGTGGGCCGGGGCTCTTGATAGAAGAATAGAAAATAGATCAAATATCCGAAAATAGCCGCGGCCAGGAGCAGGGCCAGTGCCAAAAAGATCTTTTTATATTTGAAGAGAATATTCATAATGGAAAAGTTTTAATAATAATTGGAGGTAATAAAAAAATATGTTATAATTGTGGATGAAATAAAAATATAGTATAATTTAAAATAGTACAAAAATCTTTATTTAAATTTTATTATAAATTTAGAAAATTGGCAATTAATAATCAGATAATTTTATGGGTTTATTTTCTTCCAGCAGCAATAATTATTTGGGCATAGACCTGGGCTCTTCTTCGGTCAAGTTGGTGGAGTTGGGCAAAAAGAGCAAGGAGATGCAGTTGGTCAATTATGTTTTTAGCGAGAAAAAAGGCGTGGATGTCAGTCAACAACTTAATGACAAGGAGGCGGAATATCTGGTAACCTTGATCGACAAAATGTGTCAAGAGGGCGAGGTTGACGGCAAGAATGCGGTGGCTACTTTACCCACTTCCTCTGTGTTTTCTTCGGTTATCAATCTTTCCGATGTCAGTAAGGACGAATTGGAGTCGGCCGTTAATTGGGAGGCCAAAAAAGTTATCCCCACTTCCTTGGAGGACATGGTTCTGGATTGGAAGATCATTGAAGAGGACAAGGAAAAGAACAATATCAAAATTTTTTTAACAGCTTCTCCCAAAAAATTGATAAAAAAATATATAGACATATTTAAACAATCCAAGCTCAATTTATCCAGTTTGGAGACCGAAGTTTTTTCCTTGATCAGATCTTTGGCCATCAGGGAGGATTCCAATACCATGATAGTGGAGATAGGAACCATTAACACCGATATTTCCATTGTAAAAGGTAAGATACCGGTCTTGAATCGGAGTATAGACACCGGCGGCTACTCCATTACCAAAACCATTGCCAATAGTTTGAATGTTAGTTTAAAGAGGGCGGAGCAATTCAAGCGGGATCTGGGAGTTACCTCGGTGCAATCCAACAGCGAAGAGGTTATACCCAAGACCATAATGCGAACCGTCAATCCGATAGTGGATGAGGTCAAGTATATGCTTAACCTTTTTGAAAACAAGAATGTGGACAAGGTGGAAACGATCGTTCTTACCGGTGGGTCCGCCTTTTTGCCCAACTTGACCCAGTATCTGTCCCAGACCTTGGACAGAAATGTGGTAGTGGGAGATCCTTGGTATAATATTTCTTATTCTCAGGATATGAAACAAGTTTTATCCGAAGTAGGTCCCAAGTTGGCCGTGGCCATTGGCGCGGCTATGAGAGAGATCGAATAATAATCGTTTATGTTTAAATCATTTGACAAAAAGGAATCCTTTTTGAAAAACGAAAAAAAGAAGCAAAAAAAAGGAGGAGAAAAAAATTCCGGAAACGGTGATGTTAAGTTGAACCTGATCAAGGACGAGATAGTCAATTATTTTGATTGGAAAAAAAATATCATCGTATTGCTTCTGGCCATTTGTTTTACTACCGCCGCTATCAGCGCTCTCTATTGGGGGATATCTTGGTGGGGAGCTCGGGAACAAAGGAAGCAGGTTCAAGAAGTGGTAGATACCAAAAAGATCATAGAATTGAACCAAAAAATAGCTTCAGCCCAAAAGGAGGTGGAAAAGATAAAAAAATTTGAGAACAAAATGAAAAAGGTTGATTCCATGATCTCTTCCCATATTTATTGGACTAATTTTTTTGATTTTTTGCAGAGAAACACTTTGTCCCAGATCTATTTTAATAATTTTGGCGGCAGCACCAACGGTAGTTATACCTTTTCCGCCAATGCCAAGGATTATGCCGCTATTGACGCTCAGGTAAAGCAGTTGCTTGATAACAAGTATGTTACCAGCGCCAGTGTTTTGAGCGCTTCTTCCAACCCCGGAGAAAACGGAGGGAATATAAAATTCACTTTGGAGCTATCCGTGGATCCGGGGATTTTTATTAACTATAAGAAGCAGTAAAATATGTTTGATAATTTTGATTTTGATTTTGAAAAATACAAGAATCAAGCAATAGAATTTTATGAGGACAAGAAGAAGTGGTTTAAGGCGGCCAATACTTTTTTGATCAGGTATTTCAAGTTGTTCGTCCTCGGAGTGGTTGTTTTTATGTTGATAATAGGATTCTTGGTTCTTTTGTGGCCCAAATACAAGGAAGTAAAGAGTTTGGTCAAGTCCTCCAAGCAGCAACAACAAGAGGTTTTTCTCCAGAAACACGAGAGATTGGATGACCTGCGATCCATTATTGATTCTTATGAAAGTATTTCCGAGTCCCAAAAAAACAAAGTGGACGAAGTTATCCCGGAGCGGAGAAATAAAGAAGAGATCTTTACCGAAGTAAAGAATTTAGTGGCTCGGAATGGTCTTTCTTTGAAAAGCATCACCTTGGAAGGAGATAAAGAAAAGGAAGAAAAAGAAAGAGAGGAGGAAAGAATGATCGTGAGAAGACAGCGGAGCCAAGAACAAAAAGAGGAAGAAGAAGAGGAGGATTACGAAAAAAGAGAATTACCCGCGGATATAGAAAGAATAAGATTCAATTTGTTTGTGGTGGGAACCAATTATAACTCCCTCCGTTCTTTATTGATCACCCTGGAAAACAATTTGAGTTTAATGGACATAATCAATATAAACTTTAACCCCGAAGGTAAGACCACCAATATGATAGTGGATGCTTATCAATTAAAATAATTTTTATATGTTAAAAATAGATAGCTTGAAAGAATTGGCCTTTATTGTTCTTACGATCTTTCTGATGATCGGCGTGATCGGTGTTTTTGTTTATATGGTCAGGACGGAAAAGGGGAGTGTTAAAATGATAAATTTCTTATCCTCTATTAAAAGCAATGTGGATAAACAAGAAGGAGCTAAGAGAAGTATAGACAAAGAACTTTTGGAAAGGAAGAAGTTCCAGAAACTTAAAAAGGACTCGGTCCCGGATCGACAGTTTGACGCCGGTAGTAGCAACCCTTTTCGTTCTTCTGAGGAATGAGTTTAAATTCGGAATTTTATGACCAACATTGAGGAAAAATTATTAAAATTATTACAGGATAAACAATTATTGGATTCGGACCAGGTAGAGGAGATATCCCAGGAAATAAAGGATCAAAATTCCGACCTGGAAAGTATATTAAGGCGGAAAGAATTATTGGATCCGGAGAAGTTAATAGAACAGAAGGCCCAGGTGGTGGATATGCCCTATAAGAGTCTTATAGACCAAAAGGCGGATCTTGAGTCTCTAAAGGTTATTCCCGCCCAAGTTTCCGAGAATTATCAGGTGGTTTGTTTTGAGAAAAAGGACAAAGAAATACATGTGGGTATAGTTGATCCTTACAATAGTAAGGCCATAGAGGCCATTAATTTTTTGGCTCAAAGGGACGGTTTGAAGCCGGAATTTTATTTGATATCCCAGGAGAGTTTCAATAATTTTTATAAACAATATCAGAATTTAAAAGAAGAAGTGTCTTCGGCCTTGGAGGAAAAGTATGAAGTGGAAGAGGAAGAAGAAGGCGAAGAAGGAGGGATGTCTTTGGCCGGAGATGAGACCCAAGAAATAGAATCGGCCCCGGAAGGAGAATTGGAAAGCGCCCCGGTGGCTAAGATAGTTTCGGTTATAATCAAGCACGCAGTGGAGGGCGGAGCCAGTGATATCCATATCGAACCCATGGAAAAGGAAACGCGGGTCAGATACAGAATAGACGGGGTGCTGCAGACCTCTTTAACCCTACCCCAAAAAGTTCATAATTCCATTGTGGGTAGGGTCAAGGTGATGGCCAAATTAAAAATAGACGAGACCCGAGTCCCCCAGGATGGAAGGATCAGATTGGTGGTAGATAAAAAAAGGATCGATTTCCGTATTTCCATAATGCCTATGAGCGGCGCGGAAAAAATAGTAATGAGGATCCTGGACCTGGGTAAGGGAGTGCCGGAATTGGAAGAATTGGGCTATGACGGCCGTTCTTTAAAGATTTTAAAAGAAAATATCAAAAAGACTTACGGCCTGTTCCTGATAACCGGTCCTACCGGATCGGGTAAATCCACCACCCTGGCTTCGGTGTTAAGTATCTTAAACAAAGAGAATGTCAATATTTCCACCTTGGAGGATCCGATCGAATATTATATTAAAGGAGTCAACCAATCCCAGGTCAAACCTTCGATCGACTATACCTTTGCCTCCGGCTTGCGTTCGCTCCTGCGGCAGGATCCGGATATATTAATGGTGGGTGAGATCCGGGATACGGAAACCGCGGAGTTGTGCATTCACGCCGGTCTGACCGGCCATTTTGTTCTATCCACCCTACACACCAATAGCGCCATAGATGTTATTCCCCGATTACTGGATATGAAAGTGGAATCTTATTTGTTGGGATCAACTTTGAATACTGTTATCGCCCAGAGGTTGGTCAGGCGTATTTGCCCCAAGTGCAAGACTAAAGTGAATCTGCCCGAGGAGTTCCGGGAAAAAATAAACCAAGAGATCCAAGGGGTGTCGGCCAAGGTGCTTAAAGAGAAAGTGAAGGGATATGAAGAAGGGAAGAGCTTAGCAGATCTACCTTTTTACAAGGGCGAGGGGTGCGCGCACTGCGGAGGCAGCGGCTACAAGGGCCGAGTGGCCATTATTGAGACCATAGACATAACTAAACCTTTACAAAAAATAATAATGAAAAAAGATAAGAATTTGACCTTGGAGGATGTAAAAAAGGATCAAGATTTTATCAATATGAAACAAGATGGGTTTATAAAAGCCCTTCAGGGAGCTACCACTATAGAGGAGGTCATTCGGGTGGTGGAGAGCTAAGTTTTATTTGCATAAATATCCCAATAAAGTTAAGATATTAATATGGGGATTATTATAAAATTAAATATTTAATTGTATGGCGGATAAACAAATAAAAATTTTGTTAGTAGAAGATGATTCTTTTCT
>CAZPEL010000051.1:0-4918 GCA_964585585.1 uncultured Gammaproteobacteria bacterium
TGTTTGTAATTATCAAACAGGCCGAAGCTGGCGCAGGCGGTGGACAGGAGGACTATATCTCCGAACTCACTCTTTTGCCCGGCCGCTTGCACCGCCTGTTTCATGCCGCTTACTTGCTTAATAGCGGAGGAAGGGAATTTACAATTAAGCAGCTCTTGCTTTAACCTGGGGGTGGCCTCTCCGGAAAAAAGGATGACCGCTCGGCATTTTTTCTTGATCTTTTGGGCTAATTTCTTGAAGTCGGACCCCTTGTCCGCGCCTCCGGCCAAGAGAACAACCGGTCCCTCAAAGGAATCCAGGGCGGTCATAGTGGCGTCCGGAGTGGTGGCAAAACTGTCATTGAAATATTTAACCCTGTTTTTATCCTCTTTGACAAATTCCAATCTATGCTCCAGACCCTTGAAACTCTTTACCGCTTTTTCTACGATATCTTTTTTTATATTTACGGCCCGGGCCACTTCTTCCGCCGCTCCGATGTTTTCCCGGTTATGTTCTCCAAACAACTTGGTCTCCAGTCCGGAGGGAGAAAAAAAGATCAGTCGAGAGACGGTCTTATAACTGATAACAAACAATCGGAATCTTTCGTTGACCACCGCCTTGTCGCCCGGTTTCTGGTGTCTAATAATATTCAATTTGGCCTCCCAGTAATCCTTGAGTTTTTTATGATAATTGGGGTTCTTGGGGTCCACCGCTCTTAAGTGCTCCTTGTAAAGATTGGTGATAACCCCGATCTTGGGACTAACTTGCATATCCTCCAGTTGAAAGCTGGAGAGTTCCAATACCACCCAGGAATTCCGGGTCAACTCTGAAAAAAAACCAAAAGGAGCCACTCCGATGTTGCCCCCCAAAAACACCCTTTTTCCGGCCTGTTCCAGAATATGATAGATCAAAGATGAAGTGGTCCCCTTGCCCTTGGTTCCGGTCACCCCGATAATATTTCGAGTAGGGCAAAATTCAAAAAATAATTTCATGGGACTGGAAATATCCACTTGTTTTCTTTGGGCCTTTTTTATAGCCGGGGAGAACAAAGGATAACCCGGAGAACGCAATACCAAGTCAAAATCCTCCAGGTCCCGGTCATAATCCTCCTCATTCCTGAGTCGCAAATTTGAAAACCCTTTCTTTTGAGCCAATTCTTTTAACTCCTGCCATCTAGCCGTCAAATTTTCATAGGCCGAGGAGTCGGCCACCACTATTTCCGCCGCCCGTACTTGCCGGACCAACAAGAACTTTAACAAAGAAAAATTCTCCAGACCCAGGCCCAGAAAGATCACTTTTTTATTTTGAAATCTGGTATTTATTTTTTTCATAAAAATTTTATATTTTTTCCATTTCACTCCAATTATATCCGGCCTCGGCGTCCACTATTACGGGAACCCGGAGCTTGACCACTTCTTTCATTATCTTTTTAACCTTTTGTTCCACCTCGGAAACCAATTCCTCCGGAACCTCGAACAAAAGCTCGTCGTGAACCTGGATCAACATTTTAACCCGGTCCGGATATTTGTCCTGTAATAATTTATGGACCTCGATCATAGCTTGTTTGATCATATCGGCGCTACTTCCCTGCAAGGGGGTGTTAATGGCTATTCTTTCCGCCCCGCTTCTAACCGTGGGAACTTGAGAATTTATTTCCGGAATATAACGACGGCGGCCCCACATGGTCTCGACATACCCTTCCTTTCTGGCCTTGTCTATTTGGCCGTCTATGAATTCCCGGATCTTTTTATAAACCCGGAAATAAGTATCAATGAAATCCTTGGCCTGATTATAAGGAATATCGGCTGTTTGAGCCAAACCATAAGGACCCTGTCCGTAAAGAATGCCGAAATTAATGGCCTTGGCCTCTCGCCTCATGTCCTTACTCACTTTCTCCAGAGCAACCCCGTGGATCTCGGCGGCGGTAGCGGAATGAATGTCCTGGTCGTCTTTGAAGGCCTGGATCATTTTTTTATCCCCGGACAAGTGCGCGGCCAAACGAAGCTCGATCTGGGAATAATCCAAGCTTAAAAATTTGCACCCCCGTTCCGCTACAAAGGCCTTCCTGATACCCCGGCCCAACTCGGTCCGGACCGGCATATTCTGCAGATTGGGGTCGGTGGAACTCAATCTCCCGGTAGCGGTAACGGTCTGATTGAAACTGGTGTGGACACGGCCGGTTCGGGGATTGATCAATTGGGGCAAGGTCTCTATATAGGTATTCAGCAACTTGGAATATTCCCGGTGTTCTTGGATCAAGGGAATGATCTCATGCCGGTCCCGCAACTTCTCCAGTTCGGCCGCGGCCGTGGAATAACCGGTCTTGGTCTTGGAGATATGGTCAGTGGATATGTGAAGTTTATCAAAAAGAATGTCCTTTAATTGCTGGGGAGAATTGATATTGAATTGAGTACCGGACAAATTCCAGATCTTTTTTTCCAAATCCCTTATCTTTTTATTAACCCTTTGGGACAACTTCTCCAATACCCGCGGATCCAACTTAACTCCGTTGTTCTCCATTTGAGCCAGTACCTTGACCAAGGGCATCTCCAAAGTTTGAAAAAGATCGTACAGACTGTTTTCTCGGAGCTGTTCCTCCAGGACCGAAACCAATCTATAAGTAAAATCGGCGTCCTCGCAAGAATAATAACACAACTTATTCCTGTCCAGATCCTCAAACCCGAGCTTGTCCTTGCCTTTGCCCAAAAGATCCTCCTTACTGATCTTTTCAAAGCCCAACTCGGTAAAAACCAAATTGTCCAGATTATGTTGCCTGGAACTGGGATTCAAAAGATAAGAAGCGATCATAGTATCAAAATAAACTCCCTTGACCTCAAATCCGGCTCTTTCCACCACTTGGATGTCAAATTTAATATTATGTCCTATTTTTTTGATATCCTCATCCTCAAAAACAGAACTCAACTCCAACAACCAGGGATCGATATCCCGAGGTCCGCTTTCTTGCTTTTGATCATAATTAAAAAGGTCGGACTGACCGGCGGCTCGGCCCGAATCGAGGGAGGTGTTTTTGCCCTGGAGATACACATAATAGGCCTCCCCCTCTCGCCAGGAAAAACTAATACCCAAAAGGTCGGACAGCAGAGGTGGAGCCATGGTGGTTTCTACATCAAAACAGAAACTTTTTTGTTTCTTTATTTTTTTTAAAAAATCCCGGAACTTTTCCTCGGTATCCACCAAAATATAATCAAAATCGTTCTTGTTGCGGGTGAATTTATCCTGTTTATCATCTCGACCCCTCAGCTCTAACTCATTGATCCGGGGTAGCAAGGACTTGAATTCCAACTCGCTGAAAAGCTCCACTATTTTGTTCTGCTTGAAATTCTTAAAACCGGATTCGCTCAGATCCAGGTCAATATCCACATCCCGCCTGATAGTGGCCAGGTCCCGCGAAAGATAGGCCTCTTCCTTATACTCCCGGAGCAACTCCTTGGTCTTGGGTTTGATCCTTTCCGTCTCCGGGTTGTCTTCCAATTCCTGATAGACCTCGTCCAGACCTCCGAACTCTTTTATTAATTCCGTGGCAGTCTTTTCTCCGACCCCCTTAACTCCGGGAATGTTATCGCTGGGATCTCCCCGCAAGGCCTTATAATCGATCATATTCTCCGGCTTTAACTGGAATTTATTTTCCACTTGCTCGCGGTCATAAGTAACGCTTTCCGACAAGCCGCGGCTCATAGTATACACCTTGGTTTTTTCATCTATAAGCTGCAAAGAATCCAGGTCTCCGGTCACTATGATCTTTTCCAGATCCTGATCCGCTTTCTCGATAATGGTTCCTATCAGGTCATCGGCTTCATATCCCTGTTTTTCATAAATGGGCAAGCCAAAAGCCCGGGCCAATTCCTTGATCCGAGGTATTTGCTGATATAGGTCGTCCGGAGCTCTTTCCCTTTGGGCTTTGTAATTATCGTATTTTTCGTGCCGAAAAGTGGGCCCCTCCTTGTCCAAAGTGAGAATGGCGTAATCCGGCTGGAACTCCCGCAGGGCCTTGATCAGAACCGAAGCAAAACCATAAACGGCATTGACCATTTCTCCGTCCTTGGTGGTCATGGTGGGCGGCAAAGCATGAAAGCTTCTGTGGATCAAAGCATTACCATCGATTATGATCATTTTTTTCTTGTTCTGGCTCATAGTTTTGTTTTATGTTTTTTCAATTATAACACAGTTTAGCTTGGTTCTAAAAAATTCACAACCTGAATAAGTCACCCACATTTGGGACATCAATTCCGAATCCAAAAATAAAAATCATATAAAGCACGAATTGAGTAAGCACCAAATTCCAAGCACCAATGATCAAATAAATTCCAATGACCAAAATCACAATAATCAAACTTGTTTGTGATTTCGGACATTGTAATTTGTAATTTATTTGCTTTAGTTCTCCGGAGCGAAGCGGAGGAGAAATTATTGTAATTTGTGATTTGGTGCTTGCCCGATTGGTGTTTTTTTTATTGAATAATAAAGAAGAATTAATTCCGCATTTAATTTTAAATAATATTTTATCCCAAATGTGCTGGACCAATACAACTCCTTGCTTTTTTTAAAATTAGTGGTATACTAAAAATACAAATTCGGCCAAGGTTTAAAAATTTTAAAATATTTATAATAATTAATCCAAAGCTATGAAAAAATTAACCGGTTTAGACTGGGTAGCCCTGCTCCTGGTGATCATAGGAGGGCTAAACTGGGGATTGGTGGGGGCTTTTGATTTCGATCTGGTGGCCACCATTTTTGGAGACATGACTTGGATCTCCAGGATCGTTTACATCCTGGTGGGTTTGGCGGCCATTTACATGGCCGTTATCTCGGCCAGCTTGAGCAAAAAAGAGTAGCCAACGAGCCAGTCAAAAAACAGCGCCAATTTATGATATTTTGGCGCTGTTTTTGTTGTGGACCGTAAGCCCCGCCCCTCTCGAGG
>CAZPEL010000052.1:0-4806 GCA_964585585.1 uncultured Gammaproteobacteria bacterium
AGCGGGCAAAGCCCTACGGCCATAGTTTTCAGGAAACAATGGAGAGAATATAGTTTAAAACTTTTTTGAGACCCCGCCGTTCGTGAACGGCGGGGCAAAAAAATCAAGGTATCTTATAGATATTGGTATTTTGTAAAATGAAATTATATTTCCAATATCCAATATCTTCAAATAATGTCGATGATAATATTGATCATCAAGGAAACAAAACAAGAGGCCAAAACCCCTTAATTTAAATTTCTAATACCATTTTATACACTTTTTTTAAAATTGTCAAAAGGTAAAAAATGGTTTATAATAATATTTATGGGAAAAATAATCTCCATAGTAAATCAAAAAGGCGGGGTAGGAAAGACCACTACCGCCATTAATTTAGGTGCTTATTTGGCCCGATCCGGTAAGAAGGTTTTATTAGTGGATATAGACCCTCAGGCCAACGCCAGTTCCGGGGTGGGTTTTGATGTGCAGAGTTTGAAACAAGGAATTTATGAAGCCCTTATAAACAAACAAGACCTCCGGGATATATTACAAAAAACCGAGCACCGGAATTACTATTTAGCTCCCTCCAATCCCGCTTTGGCCGGAGCCGGAGTGGAATTGGTGCAAATGGAAGAAAGAGAATGGCGGTTGTTCCGTATTTTGGAGAGTGTCAAGGATGATTATGATTACATTATAGTGGACGGTCCTCCTTCCTTGGGTCTTTTGACCGTTAACAGCTTAGTGGCCGCGGATGAGGTTCTGATACCCATACAAAGCGAATATTATGCCCTGGAAGGTCTGGGTCAGCTTTTAGAGACCATTGAATTGGTCCAAAACAACTTAAAGCCGGAGTTAAAAATAATGGGAGCGGTTATAACCATGTTCGACCGGAGAAATAGATTGTCCGGTTTGGTCAAGGATGAACTGCACCAATATTTTCCCAATCGGGTCTTTGAGACCGTGGTTCCGCGGAATGTCCGTTTGGCCGAGGCCCCCAGTTTCGGCAAATCCATTCTTAAATACGACAAGCGCTCCCGGGGCGGCAGGGCCTATGAGAAGCTGGCCAAGGAGATCTTGAAATTAGATATTAAATAAAATATATGGCCAATAAAGGACTGGGCAGGGGACTGGATTCCTTGATCCCGCAAAAACCCAAAAAAGCTAAATATTCCTCAGCTAAACAGAGCTCGGAAGAGGAAATGGTGGTGGATGTTCTGTCCGAGGAAGACAAGAACAAGGTTTTTTATATTGATCCGGAAAAAATAGAGGCCAATGAAATGCAACCCCGAAAGTATTTTTCCGATTCCGCCCTAAATGAGTTAATGGATTCTATTAGGACTTACGGCATAATCCAACCTCTGGTAGTGATAAAAAAGGATAAGGACAAATATGAATTGATCGCCGGGGAAAGAAGATTGCGTTCCTCCCAAAGATTGGGCCTCCGGGAAGTGCCGGTTATTGTCCGGGATTTTGACCAACAGAAGAAACTGGAGGTATCTTTGGTGGAGAATCTGCAAAGAGAGGACCTAAATCCGGTGGAAAAAGCTTTGGCTTATAGAAAATTAATAGATGAATTTAATTTGACTGTTAATGAGATGGCCAAGAGAGTGGGTAAGTCCCGTCCGGTTATTTCCAATAATTTAAGGATGTTGGGCCTGCCGGAAGAGATACAAGAGGCCCTAATGAAGGGAACTATCAATGAAGGCCATGCCAATCTATTGACCGGCCTGGATACCGAAGTTAAACAGCTTAATGTTTTCCGCAAAATAGTGAATGGCAATCTTTCTGTTCGGGGAGCCAAAAAAGAGGTTCAAGATATAGGGGGCACCAAGAGCGCCAAAATAGTGCCTGACCATAAGGACAAGGAAAGAGAAAATGACCTGCGTGGCTTTTTGGGAAACAAAGTGGAAATAAAGAGGACTACCAAAGGGGGTAGGTTGATCATTGATTTTTACAGTGACGAGGAATTGGATAATTTGATCAAAAAAATAAAAAGAAAATAGTTTTTCTTAATGCTTGAAAATTCTTTTTTTATAATTTAACATAAGAGAATAATATTCTCTTTTTTTATGACTTCAAAAACCAAAAAAACTTATCATATCATCACTATCGGCTGTCAGATGAATAAATCGGACAGTGAAAGATTTGCTTCTTATCTGGAGAGTTTGGGTTTCCGGGGGGCTTCCACCCGTCCACAAGCCGATCTGGTGGTGCTTAATACCTGTGGAGTACGCCAGACAGCCGAGGATAGGATCTATGGACTTATTCCCCGGATCAGGCGAGAGAATCCGGCTGTAAAAATAATTTTGACCGGTTGTTTAAGCCAACGAAAAGACGTCCGGGAAAAGATCGGGGATAGGGTGGACCTGTGGCTTCCTATAGTGGACCTGCCGCGGCTGGACCGGTATCTGGGCGGTATGTTTCCGGATATAAAGATCAAGGAGTCGGATCGGATTGACCGGGACCGGGATTATTTAAAAATAACACCCAAGATCAATTCCGATTTTAGCGCTTTTGTGCCCATAGGCAACGGTTGTAATAATTTTTGTTCCTATTGTGTGGTCCCTTACGCCCGGGGTCGGGAAGTTTATCGGCCGGCTTCGGAAATAGTAGAGGAAGTTAAAAAGTGGGCGGATCAAGGCATGAAAGAAGTGGTCCTTATAGCTCAGAATGTTAATAGCTATATTTCGCCGGATTCCCAAGCTATGGATTTTTCCGAATTATTAAAAAGAGTGGACGAGATCCCGGGGTATTTTTGGATCCGGTTTGCCACCAGTCACCCTAAAGATATGAAGGAAAAATTAATAAAGACCATAGCTAACAGCCGTAAGATCTGCCGACATATTCATTTGCCGGCCCAGGCCGGGGATGATCGGATCCTGGAGAAAATGAACCGCCAATACACTATTAAACATTACAAGGGCTTGATCGAAAGCATTAGAAATAATATTCCCGGAGCTTCCTTGACTACTGATATTATAGTGGGTTTTCCCGGAGAGACCAGAGAACAATTCCAAAACACCGTGGATTTATTTCGGGAAGTGGAGTTTGATATGGCCTATATAGCTCGATTTAGCCCCCGACCCGGCACCGCCGCTTTTAATTTAGAGGATGATGTGTCTTCGGAAGAGAAAAAAAGAAGAGAAGAGGAGTTGATGAAGGTCCTGAGAAGGACCGCTTTGAAAAATAACCAAAACTATATAGGGGAGGGGGTGAAAGTGTTGGTGTCCGGCCGGGACAAAAAAGGTTTTTGGTTTGGCTATACCGACACCAACAAGAATGTTAGAATCGGGTCCGATCAGAAAACAGAGGATCTTACCGGCTCTTTTTGCCAAGTGGTTATCACCGGAGCCGAGGATTTCGGTTTAAGCGGAGAAATAAAAAAAGAGTGAACAAAAAATTTGTTCATTATATCAATTATTGTTATGAACAAGGATAGATCAAATAAAATAATAGCCGTGGTCGGAACCACGGCCAGCGGCAAAACCAAATTGGGGGTGGATCTGGCCCGTAAATTCAACGGGGAGGTAGTCAGTGCTGATAGCCGGCAAGTGTATAAAGGAATGGATATCGGAACCGGCAAGGACCTGTCCGATTATTCCTTTAAAAGTTGGCTGGGAAAAAGGGTGAATATAGCTTATCATTTATTGGATATAGCGGAGCCGGACCAGGATTTTGACTTAGCTGAATTTCAAAAAGAATCCTACAAGGTTATTGATGATATATTATCCCGGGGTAAATTACCTATAATAGTGGGTGGAAGCGGTCTTTATGCCCAAGCTTTAGTGGAGGGTTATGAATTGTCTTCGGCCGGAAGGAGTGAAGAGCTACGCCGGGAAGTAGAGGAGTTGACCCCGGAAGAACTGTTCAAAAAAATTGAACACAAGGATCCGGATTTTGCTTCCCGGATCAATCAAAGTGATCGGGGTAATAAATTGCGTTTGACAAGGTATTGGGAAAGATTGAATCAAGAAACAGCTCGCTCCGGCTCGTCTTTTTCTCCCCGTTATCAAGCTTTGGTTTTGGGTTTGACCTATCCGCCTCGGCAGTTACAGGAAAGGATCCGCTTAAGATTAAAACAGAGATTGGAGCAAGAGGGTATGATCGAGGAGGTCAAAAGTTTACATCAAGACAGGGGATTGTCCTGGTCCCGGCTGGAAAGTTTCGGCCTGGAGTATAAATGGGTAGCCCGCTACCTCCAAGAGAAGCTGGATTACGAGGAGATGTTTCAGGGTTTGTTCCGGGATATTAAAAAATTCTCTAAAAAGCAGTTAACCTGGCTTCGCCGGTGGCAAAAACAAGGCAGGCAAATAAATTGGGTTAAAAATAACCAAGAAGCCGGAAAGAGGGTAAAAAGATTTCTAAAAGAATAAAGGGGTCGGTATTTCGACCCCTTTTGAGTGTTTTAAATCAAGCGCAAGCTGCTTGGATTTTTTCCCGGGCACATTGTTTACAAACGATCTTGGTCAGATCTTCGATCTCCGATAGTGTTATATCCACGCATCCGCATTGATATTTAGTCCAACTGTCCATAAGGACTTCTTGCCCGTTTTCCTTGACCTTATAGACATCGCCGAGCAGTTTAAAACAGTGCGGGCATACCCCCTGAACGTCCAGTTTACACTTGATTTTTCCCCCTTTAATGTCTCTTTTCATGAGTCCCTCCTTTTTCTTTTTTTGCGCAAAAAAATACCGCCCCTGGAGGCGGTACTGACCAATTAACCAAAATAATAAGGTGGCTCCCACCTTAAATTTTTCCACAATTTTATTTTGGTTTTTTCCATATTATATTTATTTTATCAATTGTTTCTTTTTGAGTCAAATTTT
>CAZPEL010000053.1:0-4699 GCA_964585585.1 uncultured Gammaproteobacteria bacterium
TAGCGGACCTCTTGGCCGTTTTCCAGGAGAATGGAGTCGCCGTCGTAGACGAATTTGACGCCGACAGTTTGGCCGAACTTGGAATCAGACTCTTGGAGTTGGGGTTCTTTCTTTTCTTGAGGGTCTTTTAAAGTTTTAGTCCGGTCCTGTGGTCGGTCTTCTTGTTTTTCGGCTAAAACTTTTTGTTTTTTCTTTTCATCCGATATTTTTTCCTCTCTTGGTTCGGAGTCTTCTATCTCCGATGCTTCTTGGGATTCTTGACCGCCGGAAGAAAATCCTGGGGGTTGATCTTCATCTTCTTGCCAAAAAACTACTTGGTTATATCCGCCTGCCGCTACATTTGTAGTCCAACCCCAGGCGTCCTTGACTTTCCCGGCTGCATATTTAGCGGAATCAACAATAACTTCTTTAAATGATATCGCATATAATTTCGTCCAATAAGCTCCTGTTTTTACCGACTCTTTTGTAGTTTCCCAAGCTGCACCTGTTGCATTTCCAGCTGCTAACAAAAAATCGCCCTGGGCATAAATTTTTTGATCTATAACATTACCGGGATATTCAAGAAATTGTGTTAAAATGTCCTTTTCTTTTTTATTTTTATCAATTTTCTGAAATTCTTCTTGGAAATAATTTATTGTTCCGGCACTATAGCTTATGGCCTTGGGGTGGAGTTGGTTCCAGTAGTCATGGTTAACCTTAAAACTTAACAAGTACTCATCTTCTCCAACTTTATCAACAATTTTAATTAATTTATATTTATTATAATAAGCATATTTAGCTAGTCTTCCATTGATATCTCTTTCTTTTTTTATTCTATAACTATTTATATTAATCCTTTCTTTATTAACATCCTTTTTACTATAAAAATTGTTATGAGTATATTTAGATAATCTTTCAAATACACGTTTAATATTCTTGATTTCTATAAAATCTAACTTGTCTTTTAATATGGGATTATGTTTTTTTGTCCAATTTTCATAAGGGTCTCCCTTAGGCGGAGGATGAGCATCATTACGGACATGAGCCGGAACAGACATATCCTGAATCAGGTGGAGAATATGACCCACTCCCTGGTAAGCGCGTTTTTTGTTTCCGTCCCGATAATTCTCCCAAATTTGGGGTACGGAATAATCCCCGGAAACACTGTTTTGATTATAAGCCCACTTTTTAGCTGATATTCCATAATAAGAGCCATCGTTTAAACCCCTACCTGTTTTCGGATTATAAAAATGATTGAGGTATCTAGGATCTGTATCTTCGGCGATAGATCCTTGAACTATCCAATCCTTTTGTTTTGAAGTTAATTTTTGTTTCGGAAATTCCTGATTATACAGATCAATCGCTTCTTGAGTCAATTTAGGGTGAACTATTAAATTGTCATACCCCCGGCTCCAACCGGCCAAGGAAAGAAATAAAACACAAACAAAAAAAACAATAGCTTTTGTTGTCCGTTTAACAGTCATAAGTTAAATTGATTCTATTTTCCAATAACCGTCTTTAGTTTTTATAAAAATTATTGAGTGTGGAATATCATTTTCTTTATCTTCACCTTCTAAATAATAATAATAATAAGACATGCCACCAAAAGACTCTTTTTCGCTTTTTTTAATTTTCGAATCTTTTGGTATTTCTTTGAATTTTTTAAAAAAACTTTTTTTATCAAATTTTTTTCTATATTCTTCTCTTTGATCTTCTGCAATATACTGCAAAGCTTTCTCTTTGTTGTTATTTATTACAGCTTCTCTGAATTTTTTATATACTTCTTCCGGTGTATTCTTAGCTTCCACTTCATAATGTTGAGGTGGGTATTTCTCTTTAAGTTCTTCCGGGGTGTACCATTTTCCTTCCCATTGGACCAATTGGCCGGTTTCTATTTTGTAATAAGTATAAGCTACCAGGGCAATGCCCAGGACTACCACAATTATCAGTATGATCCCTAGAATTTTAATAATTTTTCTTTTCATAGTAAAAAAGCTGCTTGTTGGGCAACTGTTATTTGTAAGGTCTTGGGTTTATTTTAGCAAAGATTTTTGGAGTTAAAAATAGTTGATTTAAGCTGTTTTTTATGATATAATTTATTTAATATGGAGAGAGAAAACAAACAAATACCCCAAGAATTCAAGCCATTTTTGTGGTCTTACGATACCTCAAAAATGGATTTGGAAAATAATAAAAAAAGGATAATAACCAATGTTCTGAATTGGGGGACCAAGGAGGCGACCGACCTACTTTTTAAGGTCTACAACAAAAAAGACATAAAAGAGGCGGTGCGCGATCCCTTGCCCGGCGAATGGAGCGATAAATCCTTGAATTACTGGTGTATTATCCTGGGAATTAAACCTAAAAAAACAAAAGATGTTCTACGACATATTGGATAAAAAAAGGAAGGATGTTCTACCTCTGTTAGCGGACTTTAAGAAAGGTTTTTATCTGGGAGGCGGAACCGCCCTGGCTTTACAACTGGGTCATAGGGACAGTGTTGATTTTGATTTCTTCAACCAAAAGGACCTGGATACAAAAAAACTTTTTGATAATATAAGAGAAACTTTCTCAGGAAAGGAATTAAAAAAGATCCAAGAAGAAAAAAATACCTTGACTGTTCTGGTGGATAAAGATATCAAATTAAGTTTTTTTACCTACAAATACCCTTTGATAAAAGATCTAAAAGAAGAGAAATACTTAAATTTGGCCTCTGTTGAAGATATCGGCTGTATGAAATTGTCGGCCATAATAAGTAGGGCTACAAACAAAGATTACATTGATCTTTATTATATTCTTCAAAGGATCGAATTGCCGGAATTATTAAAATGGGCTGAGCAAAAATTCCCGGAAATAGAAACTAACCTTATTTTAAAGAGTTTGGTTTATTTCGAAGATGTGGAAGTGGAGACAATAAATTTCAAGCACAACAAAGAAATCGATTTTGAGGAAGTAAAAAATTTCCTAATCAAAAAGGTAAAAGAAATCCAAGAGGGGTAAAATAATAATTTTTTATCTTTCAGAGGAATTGTGAATTAGATCGACTCTATTTTCCAATAACCGTTTTGTTTTTTAATAAAACCTATGCTGTATTCTATATCGTTTTGGATATAGTAATAATTTGCGATATTTTCATAACTATTTTTTTACCCTTTTTTTGATTCTTCATAATAAAAAATCATTAATTAAAGTTTTTGTTCTATATACTTCGGAAAACTTAAAATGCGTTCTCTATCCTTGTCCGGATAAAGCAGGAAGGCCTGGGTGGAATTGGTCAGTTCCCGGAAATTCAATTCTCGGCACTTCACTCTCAACTTCTCTTTTAGCTGTTCCCGATCTTGAATATCGGCGGCATCTTTCAAAAAATCGAAATTCGGAGAGGTTATTCCCAACAGATAGGATATATCATAAAAATCCCTGCCCTTGGCTCTCTTTCTTCCCAAAGCGGTTAGGATCTTCTGGGAAAGTATTATATCCGCCGGATCAACCAAAATATCACGATAGACATCGAACTTGTTCAACTTCACCACCCGCGGAGAAAATCTTTTTTCTTTGGCAACGGTATCAATCCGAACCAATATCTTTTCATTGTCTTTATCGGTTAAATTATTTTGCTGCAAAATATTGGGGAATTTGATATAGCAATGATAAGCTCCTTTTTCTACCATCCTGAATTCCACTTCAAAACCTTTGTTTTTCATATCGGAAATAGTTTTATCCAAAAGACCCTCAAAATCTTCAAAGGACAATCCGAAATTATCAAAATCCAGATCTTCGGAAAACCTGGAACTTTGATAAACTATTCTAATGGCGGTGCCCCCCATAAAACTCAGTTTCTCGCTTCCTTTGAATTTAAAAAGAGAGTCCAACAATTCATATTGGATATATTCCAACAAAACAAACTTTTTATTATTGCGAAAAATGTTTTCCTCGTAGTATTCTTTTATTTGTTCCAATAATAACATTTTAGCTGAATATTAATTTTAAGATGTGGTCCATTTTCTTTAAGCCGGTCGCCCGGGCGAATTCATACACCCTCTCTTGGTCTAATTCTTTTAATTCTTCTTCATTGAAACGCAACTCTTCTATGTCATCTCGGGAATCCAAGTTATGGGAATTTAAATACAAGAAATCCACCAAGGCCTTTTCCGGGTAAGCCACCAAATAAGGAAGACCTCCTTCAAATGCTTTATAATAACCGAAGAACAGGTCCTTTTTTACATGTCTATAAACAAAATTCCCCATGTCATTGCTGTATCTTCTGCCGGCTCGAGTGGTTATCGAGGTGTAGTTGTTGACCACTTCCGGGATCAGTCCGATATCAAAAAGCACTCTTTCCAGGCTTAAATAGCTGGGTTGATATAACCTAAAAGCTATATGAGCCGGAGAGGTATTATTTTTTTCTTTATTCACAATATAGATCCCGTTCTTTAATTTGGATATATAACCCTTAGAGGACCACTCCGAAAGTTGATAAGGATAAACTTGTATTCCCTTTAACTCCAGGTCCTGCAAACTAAAGACAGGAGAATTCAATTTTTCTAATACTTCCAAATATTTCATTTTTTTATTATTTTTAATAATTTTCTGAAATGAATTATATCATTTTTACAACAAAAAAGCAACATTATTTCAATTTTGGGTTATTTTTAACTGATTTTTGGGTCAAAACTCCCATTTCTCCGGCGAAGAGGAACTGTTTTGGGGCTCCGGGGTGTCC
>CAZPEL010000054.1:0-3518 GCA_964585585.1 uncultured Gammaproteobacteria bacterium
AAGAACAATTGCTTTTTTATATAACATATTTTTTAAAAAAAGTCAAATCTAATTTAAAAACCCCGCTAAAAAAATGTTAATTACAGCGGGGTTATACAGGCCTATTGAGGCATATATTGTTTGGCCACCTCCTTGATTTCCAGAGGTAACCTGGTGGGTTTGCCTTTTTCCAAATTTATGAACACCACTTTTTGTTTGCCCTCCCCATGAAGTTCACCGGTTATCTTATTGGTGATACTAAAGGCCATTACAGCCGAAGCCGGGTTTAATTCACATATATAAATATTCACCAAAACTATATCTTCATGATAAATCGGTTTACAGAATTTACTGTAAAAATCTTGAGTGGCAATGGTAATGCCCCTTTCTTCCTTAAGAAATTGGAATATTTTGGGGATCTCCGGGAGAAAAGATTTTAAAAAATGTTCTCGAGCTCGTCCGAATAAACTTCCAAAGTTGTTCCAATATACATCGGATTCCGCACTCGTATCTTCTAGAGTGATGGTGTGTTCATAGCTAAAAATTTTCATCAACTTCTCCTCTATTTTTGTCCTAAATTGTATTAAAGAGCTTTAAAAAAGGGAGGTATGATCACTCATCCTCCCTGAAAAGAAATTAGCGGCGGCATTTGTCAACCACCGTCTCGACAGCGACCAAGATATGACCGGTAAACCAAGCAAAAATAATAAAAATTGCACCGAAAAAACCGGCAGATCGATAAAATCTCTTAACAAAATTTCCTTCAAAAATACCGAAATTTCCTGTCATCATAATACCTCCTCTTATGTTCCTAAATTCTAAAAGAGCTTGCGGAGGCGCCGGGCCTCCTGATAAGAACGATCAATGATCGTCCAGATCTGGGCTACGGCTACCAGTAGGGCGATAAAAGACCCGGAGAATATTCTTCCCCGGCTAAAGGTCGCCTTAACCAATTGCCAATCAAAACCTAAGCTGGGAACCATCAAATAGCACCTCCTTTTTGGGGTTTGTGTTAAATTAACTTCTTCTTTAATTAACTTTTAATTATAAATTATATTGACTTTTTTGTCAATAGTAATAATGAATGAAATCTTGTAAATACGGGGAAAATTAGAGGTTATTCCCCTAAGATCTGTATCTGGACCTTCCTATTCCTGGCCCGATCCAGCTCAAAGAATAGAACTCTTTGCCAGGTTCCGAACTGGATCTTGCCTTCCACTAAATTCAAAGTGAGGTTGGAGGGCAGACGGATGGACTTGCAATGGGAATGGCCGTTGGCGCATTCGTCATCACACATATTCACTGTCCTTATTTCGAAGTTGTCATGATTGTAATAAATGGATTCGGGAGCAATGTTTTCCAAATTTTGTTTGATATCCTCTATCAAAAGCGGCTCGTTCTCGTTCAAGATCAAAGCGGTAGTGGTATGCAGGCTTTGGATGTTAACCAGGCCGTTCTTGATCTCGGAGTCGGCCACGATCTTTTTCACTTCGTCGGTAATATCCTCGAAGTGGAATTTTTCTTTCATCTGGTATTCCAGAATTTTGTTCGCAGTGTTCATATGAGCTGTAACCCTGAAAAAGGGCAAAAATTAAAAATAAATTATATCTTATAAATTAAATGTTATTTTTTTCTCTCAATTGTAAAATCAGCTAAGGTATGCAAATATTGATTCCATTTATTTTGGGGCAGTTTCTCCAAGCTCTCTTTGGCCTTTTGGGCGTACTTCTCTCCCAAATGGAAGGCCTTTCTCCTGGCGCTGGTTTGTTTGATAAGTTCTATGGCCTCTTGGATGTCCCGGTCCGAAATATCCTTTTTTCGTAAAATTTTTAAAATTTTATCTTTCTTGGTTTTGGACAAACTTTGGATGGCATAGAAAATTACCACATTGCCCAACTTCCTCTCCTCTATGTCCTTGCCTATTTTTTTGCCAAACTCCTTTTGGTCCCCGAATATGTCCAGAATATCATCTTGAATCTGGAAAGCTATACCCAAGTTATAGCCGTATTTTTTTAAATTTTTCAAATCCTTCTCCGGAGCCCCGGCGCAAACACCGCCAAGCTCGCAACAACTCTCCAGTAGACTGGCCGTTTTTTTGCCCACCATTTTGTAATAAGATTGTAAGGAAACATTCCGATAACGATTTTTGTAAATATAGGGTTCGTCCTCTCTGCCTTTTTGCTCAAATAGGATATCATAGATCTCTCCGTCCACTACCGTTTTTAAAGCTTTGGTAAAAATGTCGGTTACCCTTTTGGGGTCCGGAGAATTGCTGGCTGTTAAATAAACCGTAGCTGTATAGTGAACTCCGGCGCATTCGGCCACCGACCGGCCGAATTGCTTCCAAACCGTGGGCTTGCCCCGCCGAACCTCGCTATGGTCTATAATATCATCGGTTATTAAAGTGCTGTTGTGCAATATTTCGGTGCCAACCGCCGGATGGAGCAGATCCTTCTCTCGGCCTCCCATCATCTTGCCGGCGATCATGGTCAGGGCCGGACGCAACCTCTTGCCTCCGGTGGCCACCTGGTGGGTGACCAAGTCATAGAATTTTTTCTCGATATGGGTCTCCAGCAGGTTCTCCATCAAGGGGTCGGCCTTAGCAGCTATGGTCTGTAAAAGTTTCATCAGTTCCTTTTTCTTCTGGTCCTTTTTCTTCTTGATCCGTAAATATCTCTTCAAACCCTTCCGAAACCAGGGGGAGTATTGCCCGGGGTTTTCTCGAATATCCTTTTCCAATTCTTCCAGGCCCATCCACTTATACTCTTTTACTTCCTCCGGATTGGGCTCAACCTCTCCGTCGTAAACACCGATCAATAAAGTTACCAATTCATTCTCCGAGCCGACATCTTTATATTTGGCCCGATAATGGAATTGATCCACGGACCGCAAAGGGCAAGTAAAGCCCAATTCTTCCTTTAATCTTTCTTCTCCGGCCTCGATATAAGATTCTCCGGAAACGGGATGGCTACAGCAGGAATTAGACCAATACCAAGGCCAAAGGGGCTTGTCCTTACTCCGTTGTTGGATCAAGAGCTCACCCTTGCTATTAAAAATATAAACAGAGAAAGCTCTATGCATTAGGCCTCCTCCTTGGTGGCATTCTTGTTTGGACCTGGTTCCGATCACTTTGTCCTCCTGATTGACAAGTAAAAGTTTTTCCATTCCGTTTTTAAAAAATTTTAACTGATATTTCAAGTTTATCCCATTTTGGAAAAATTTTCAAATATCAACGGGTCGGCCGGACAGTTTGATAACAAGGTTCATATTATCTTGAGGGCAAACTTTATTCCGTTTCTTAAAACCGCAACGAATACAACGGTGAACGATGATATACTCGCCCCCCTTAACCTTAACCCCGACCGGCTCCATTAGGCCGCCGCAGGTTTCTTGCCGGTCTCCGGGATTGATGTCCACATGCTTGCTATAAAGGCAATAAGGGCAATGATTAGTATAACCGCTACCCTCTACCGAGCCCCCGCAATTCTCGCAGACAAAATCCTCGCGGGTCCGTTGAAATTTTTTGGATTCCGTCATAA
>CAZPEL010000054.1:3618-4684 GCA_964585585.1 uncultured Gammaproteobacteria bacterium
GCGAATTGGGAATGCGAATACCGCTAATTGTAAATAATGCGAATTTGATGTTACTCTCATCTCTCCCCTTGATAAGGGCCTGCCTGTCGGTAGGCAGGGAGATTAAGAGGGGTTAAAATCTTAAGCAAAACCCCTCCCGACCTCCCCTTAATAAGGGGAGGAGTATATAAAAATGTCCGCATTAATGTTTAAGATCTAATTAATAATCCAAAAATATGGTTTACGAAGATGTGTTGGGAACTATCGGGAATACGCCGATGGTTCGGATAAACAAAATAAATCCCAACCCCGAAACAAGCATCCTGGCCAAGCTGGAAGGCCGAAATCCGGGCGGGAGCATCAAGGACAGGATCGCTTTGAACATTCTGGACCAAGCGGAAAAGGAGGGTAAACTCAGCGGCAAGACCATAATCGAAGCCACTTCCGGAAACACCGGTATCGGACTGGCCATGATCGGCGCCATCAAGGGCTACCGGGTGGAGATAGTTATGAGCGAAGCGGTCTCCGCCGAGAGAAGAAAGATGATCCGCGCCTTCGGGGCCGAGATCATCCTGACCGACAAGAATATGGGAACGGACGGAGCCATTAAAAAAGCCAGGGAATTGGTCAAGGCGAATCCGGATAAATATTTTATGCCGGACCAATTCTCCAATGAATTCAATAAAATGGCCCATTACCAAACCACGGCCGAAGAGATCTGGCAACAGACCGAGGGGCGGATAGATTATTTTGTCTCCGCCCTGGGAACTTCGGGTACTATAATGGGCGTGGGCAAATGCTTAAAAGAGAAAAATTCGAATATTAAAATAGTCAGCGCCCACCCGACCAAGGGCCACTACATCCAAGGGCTAAAGAATATGGAAGAAGCGGTGGTCCCGGCCATCTACGACCCGGAACAAATAGACGAGACCGTAATGGTGGAATCGGAACAGGCCTTTGCCACCACCAGAGAGATCGTAAAAAACGAAGGGATATTTGTGGGCATGAGCAGCGGCGCGGCCATGTACGCCGCCCAACAGATCGCGTCCCAAATAAAATCCGGAAACATCGCGGTGATATTTCCGGA
>CAZPEL010000055.1:0-4583 GCA_964585585.1 uncultured Gammaproteobacteria bacterium
TGGTCAGAGCGACTGTCTTGTAAACAGTAGGTCGTGGGTTCGAATCCCACGGGTGGCTCAAAATTTGAAAACCTTTTCGTTAAAAGGTTTTCAAGTCTTTCCAAAAGTAAGGTATTGATTTGTTTTTGTTCTAGCGAGCGAAAGCTCTACAGCCAGAACAAAAACAAATCAATTATTTTGATGATTTATGATTTTAGGTTTATGATTTAAACGGGGTCTTTAGGACCTCTTTTTATATATGAGCGACTCTAAAACATTCAAAATTTACACCCTCGGCTGCAAAGTCAATCAATATGATTCCCGGGACCTAAAGGGGCGGCTGCTTTCTCATGGCTTGGCCGGCCGGGATAAAAACAATGATCTGGTGATCGTGAATACTTGCGCCGTGACCGGAAACGCCATTCGAAAGGATAAAAGGGCTATAAATAAATTAACTCGGGACAATCCCGGAGCCAAGTTGGTTATTCTGGGTTGTTGGCCCCGGGTGTATAAGCAAGAAGTGGAAAAACTGGAGCCGGATCTTATTTGGGGCACCGGCCATATCCGGGAATTGAGCGAAAAAATACTTGATCTTTTGGAAATAAAGAAAAACCCGCACCAACCGGAAAAACCCTTGATCTCCGAGGACAGATCCCGATATTTTATTAAAATTCAGGACGGATGCGAGCAATTTTGTTCTTATTGCATAATTCCCTATACCCGGGGTAAGCTGCGGAGCCGGTCCATCCCCGAGATCAAAACAGAGATCAAGCAAGCTGTGGACCAGGGGTTTAAAGAAATAATTTTAACAGGTATCCACTTGGGTCTTTACGGAGTGGATAAGAGGGGTGGCCGGAGACTGGTCGACCTTTTAAAGGAATTGATACCGATTAGGGGGTTGGGAAGGATCAGGTTAAGCTCTATTGAGGTTACTGAAGTAAGCGAAGATTTGATCGAATTGATCCAAAGTAGCGACAAGATCTGCCCTCATCTGCATATCCCTTTACAATCCGGCTCCGACAAGATCTTAAAATCGATGAACCGGCCTTATACCACTTCCTTTTTTAAGGACAAGATCAGAGCTATAAGGTCCCGGATTCCGGATATAGCTTTGACCACCGATATTATGGTCGGCTTTCCCGGGGAAGGAGAAAGGGAATTCGGAGAAATAGTTGATTTTGTCAAAAGGATAAATTTTTCCCGCCTTCATGTTTTTCCCTTTTTTGCCCACGAAGGCACACCCGCCGCGGAATTAAAAGGCAGAGTGGCCACGGCCAAGATTCAGGAAAGAACTTCCTTTTTAAGGAATTTAAGTTCGGATCTGGAAAAGAATTTTCAGAATAAATTCCAGGGGCAAAAGGTTCATCCGGTAGTGGAACATACCGACTCCGATAAAGGTAAGGGCAGAACCGAATATTATTTTAAGGTTTCCTGGAGTTGGGGAGACCGGGACCGGGGGCAAGCCCGGATCGGACAGATATTGGAACTCCGGCTGTGATTTTTCCAATTGTTTTTTTATGTTATAATAAACTCAAGACCTTAATAAGTTCAAATCCATGAATAAAAGAATCATTTTGGCATTGATCTTGGTTTTGTTTTTGATCCCGTTCCATTATCCTCAAGCGGAGGTCTTGAATTCCCGATTACAAGGAAAGATATTATTGCAGGTAGAGGCAGAGGGCCAAGCTTGGTATGTTAATCCCGAGGATGAAAAAAGGTATTTCCTGGGCCGGCCCCGGGATGCTTTTAGTATAATGAGGCAGCTGGGGCAGGGTATATCCAACCGGAATTTGAAAAAGATCCCCGTGGCCCTGAATTCTTTGTCCGGCTTGGACAGCGACAATGACGGCCTACCCGATTCTTGGGAAGAGGCCTTGAATACCGACCCGGACCGAAAGGACTCCGACTCTGACGGCTTTAACGATAAAGAGGAATTTCAAAATAATTATAACCCTTTAAGTGAAGATAACCTCCCTATAGATCGGGGATTTGCCGAAAAAAATAAAGGCCGGATCTTTTTGCAAGTGGAAAACAATGGAGAAGCTTGGTATGTAAGCCCGGCTAACGGGAAAAGATATTTCCTGGGCCGGCCCCGGGATGCTTTTAACCTGATGCGGAATTTGGGCTTGGGAATAAAGAATGAGAGTTTACAGGAAATACCCAAGGAGGACGGTATTGAATTCTTAAGTTCCACCTCTCAGGTTTTATCGGATGAAGAGATCAATTATGACCTTAGGGAATTGGAAAAAAGTATCCATGATTCCATAAACAAAAAAAGAAAGGAGTGGGGCCTGAATGGCTTGGATTGGAATTCGGAGGTGGCTCGGGTGGCCCGAATGCATTCGCAGGATCTTAAGGAGGAAAACCTGGAATTGACCAGTGGCGGAGACAGCTGCGATCTCCCCCTGATTCACCACGAAGGGGTGGAGTTCGGCTTGTACAATGAAGACAGATTGCACGATCAAGGTGTTTATTACTTTTCTCAATCCGGCGAGAATATAGCCCTGGTATCCACAGTTATATCCACCTTTTATATAACCGAGCAAGAAGAGGCCAATGGAGATACTTTTAGTCAGTGCAAGGAGATAAGAGGCGATCTGAATTCGGAATTCCGCACCTCTTTAAAAGAAGCGGAGTCTGAAAAGAATAAAACAAATATCATTAATCAGGAAATAAAGGAAAGGCAGGACATTTTTGATAGTATGGAAACAGTGGATATTGAAGAGCAGACCATGAAAAGAAAAAGCGAATTGGTCCATGATATAGTAGACGGCTGGATGAACAGCCCGTCCCACCGCAAGAATATTCTCTATACCGATTTTAATGAGGCCGGAATAGGAGTGGCTAACATCAATGGCTATATTATCGCCACCCAGTCCTTTATCAGAAGGACTAATTGCGGTTATAAAGGAGGGTCTTGCTGTGAAAAGACCGGGTATTATCCTTATTGCTACACTCCTTGGCAATGTCAAGAAGGGAGCTGCGTTTCCGCCTCCACTCAAAATTAATTAAGATCTATGGCCAACAAGGAACAAAAATATGAAACCCCCCAACCGGAAAAGATCAAAACCGAAAAAGGAACTTTTTGGGGTTTGGTAGGCGGCGGCCTTATCGGGATTTTAGGTTTTTGGATATCAGATGATCAATTGTTCATTTTATCGCCTTTTATATTGGGATTATTGGGTTTTTTGGTCGGCTTTGTCTGGGATAGAAAGGTGGATGCGGACAAAAGGAAACAAATTTTTAAAAATAAAATTTAATCTATTCTTTTATGAGATTAAAAAACAAAATAGCTATTGTTACCGGAGCGGGATCCGGTATCGGTTGGGAGATAGCCCATCAATTCCTGCAAGAAGGAGCTTATGTGATTTTTTCCGACATTCAGGGCAAAAAGGGCGACTTGGTCCCTGATGAATACAAGGACCAAGGTGATTTTATAAAATGCGATGTTTCCCGGTCTTCTCAGATAAAGAAAATGATCGAGAAAACTATCCAGAAATGGGGTAAATTGGATATTATGGTTAATAATGCCGGTGTCGGGGCTTTAAAAGGAGTGGTTGATGAGGACGATAAGGGTTGGGAAAAGGTTATAAGTATAAATTTGAACGGAGTGTTTTATGGAACTCGCGAGGCCGCGCGTGTCATGAAGGACAAAAAGACCAAAGGAGCGATAATCAATATGAGCTCCATTTTGGGCAGTGTCGGCCTTCCCAGTGCCGTGGCTTATTGCGCGGCCAAAGGAGGAGTGGAGCAGCTTACTCACGCCGGCGCTTTAGACCTGGCCGCTTCCAAGATCAGGGTCAACGCCATTGCCCCGGCTTTTATAAGAACCGGTATGACCGACGAGGCCTTAAAGGACAAGGCCTTTAACAAAATGGTCAAGACCAATACCCCCTTGGGTCATTTGGGGGAGACAGAGGATATTGCCAAAGCGGCCGTGTATTTGGCCTCGGATGAGGCCAAGTATGTGACCGGAGAGGTATTGCATGTGGACGGTGGCTGGACCGCCAGATAACCTAAAATTCTTATTTATTTTTACAAAAACCGTTTTTTAGGCGGTTTTTGTATTTGACATAATTTATATTTTGTGTTATTCTAAAACATACTTAAGGAGGCTGTTATTTTTAATTTGTGAAAACAAAAGGAGGAGAAGATGAGTTTTTTGAGGTTTTTATTCAGTGCCAAGTATCGAGAGGAAGTAAGAAAAGAAAAACTGGACTCTGTCCAGTCCCAGATAGCCGAGGTAAATAAAGAGTTAGGTATATATAACAGATATACGGTGGAAAAGATCCACCGGAATGCGGCAGATCTGGGATCTTTTCATGAACAAAATAGGAAAAGAAAGAGATTAAAGGAAGTGGCACACAATGAAAATCTTCTATTCCTTCTTCAAGAGCAAGAAAGGAGATTGAAGAAAAAACTGGGGTTTGTATAATATAACCCCATTTTTAAAAGCCGTTGCAGGTGTCAACGGCTTTTTATTTTAGGAGGTCAAAATTTTGTAAATAGAAAAATGAGTATATTTTTGGTAGCCCGTAGGGGGATCGAAGGGGCGGAAGCCCCACTACCGGTCGGGACGATGTGTTAAGTAAATATTTTATATT
>CAZPEL010000056.1:0-4527 GCA_964585585.1 uncultured Gammaproteobacteria bacterium
ACTTTTCAGACCTATATAATAACCATAGCTTTCTTGTTGGGCGGTCTAATAATTTCCCAGGAAATAGGCGAGGTTTCCGGCAAGGCCGCCGGTAAGGGCTTGGCCGCTATCAACAAAGGCAAGGCCTGGACTGGAAAGCAAGCCCGGAGACCCGTGGATTGGGGTGCTGAAAAAGGAAAGCAAGCAGCTAAAGGCACTGCCAAGGGAGCCGGCCGGATCGGCCTGGCGACCGCCGGTGGAGTAGATAGAATAGCCGGTCGAATGGGCGGTAGCTTATTCGGCAAGGGGGAAGAAATGTCCAAGCAAGGCCTGGTCCGCACTGCGGTAGGAGGTGGTATGAGGCTGCCTTCGAATGTTGTTGGTAATATACAAAGTAAATTCAGGAGCCAAGAAGCTTATCGAAGAACCCAAAGGAATGTTTTGGCCAATGAGGATAAAAATGGTTTTTATGCCGATGATCAAGGCAACAGATATAAATCCCATAATGGCTATTATAAGCAAGTGGATGAGCATGGCAATTTAAAAAAGGACGAACAAGGCAATGCGCAATACTTAAAGGATGATGAGGGCAATTCGGTGAAGAGAATGAACAAAGCTCTGGCCGCCTTTTATGATTCTTGGACCGATGTCCAAAGCGGATCCAGGGCCGCCTCTAATAAAGCCCAGGACGAAAGAGTGGAAACCGAGAGAAAGAAATTGGAAGATGCTAACACATCCGAGGACGAATTAATAAATACTATGAATGATGTCTCGGCCTCCCGGGACAAAAGAATGGCCGCCGCTATTCAAACCGCCATTAAGAAAGGATTTAAGGACAAAAACCAGATCGATCAGGCCAAAAAGCTTGTTGGTTCCAATGATATGGTGAGTGATAAATTAGAGAAGGAAGTGGACAAAAACCAGGCTCATTTGGCTTATGATTTCAGTGATAAAGGAGACCGGGATAAATTCAAGAAAAAGCTTGAGGACGGGGATATTGACTCCACTAAACTTAAAGGCGAAGCTTATGGCAATAAAGATCTTGTTTCCACTCTTAAGGATTATCATGGCGACGAATGGGGTCGTGTAGCCGAATCCATCTACAAAAGAGGGGATAAAAAGACGCAAGACAATTTTGCCGAAGGTATCAAAGAATCCCGAGAGGATCATTATGACAAGGAAACCGGAGAAAAGACCGAGGATTGGAGTAAGATGGCCAAATTGCATGCCAAATTGACCGGAAAAGTGGACGAATCCTTTACTGACAAAAAAGGAGATTTCCATACTCAATCTTTCCAAGATTATGTCCAAACCAACAAAGCGGCCAATTTGAACAAGATCAAGTCAGACAATTTACAGAACTTGATCAAGAAAACAGCCGAGACCAAGGGCGAATCAGATGCGGAGAAGCTTGAAAAAACAATTACTCAGAGTTTTGGCTACGGCAAGGTTAAATCAATGCATAAACAAGGCGATAATCCGGAATTGGTCAGAACCCTCCGGGATATGACCATGAAATTGGGCAAAAAACAGGATCAAAAATACATTGTCAGCGATCATGAATTAAATTCAGCTTAATATGAGCGATTTTCAAGATAAATTACAACAATTACCGGATCAGGTTAAAGCTTATTTGGTTTCCACCCGAGCCACCGAGACCAATGTTTATATTTACGACAAATACGATTTGGAGCCGGACAAAGCTTCAATATTGACCAAGCTGATCGGCCAAGTTTTCTTTAAAGAGATAAAGTTGTCGGAGTTGCAGTCAAAGATCAAGCAGGAAGTGGGGGTGCCGCAAGACAAGATCGAGCCCCTGCTAAGGGATATTGTCGGATTTAGATTTTTGATGATCGATGATTGGCTGGAAGAGGATGCGGAGGAATTTTTGCGGGGCCTGGATGGAGACCCGGAAGAATACAAACAGTTTATAAAGGAATTTAAAGAAGAGGTAAAGAAGGAGCAGGCCAAAGAAAAGGTCCAGAAAGATTTGAGATCTCAAGAGAAGAAAGAAGAAGAAAAGGGAGAAGAGAAAAAAGAGGAAGAGGAAAGGTCTTCAACCAGATCTGATAAACACACCAATTTTCCCCAAAGACAACTGGACCTGGAGAAAGAAAAAAAGGAGAGCTTGGATATATTTGAGAATTCTTTGAAGCATTTATTACAATCACAAAACACAGAAATTCTGGAAGATTATAATTTATTACTTATAAGATTATTTTCGGATGATCTGGAAGGCAGTTTTAGAAAAGACCTGGAGAAGAGTCTGCTCAAAAACCAAGAAAAGATAACAAATAAAAAGTTTGTTTTAGAAGGAGAAGAAAAAGAACCGACCATAAGCAACTGGCTTCGATATTTTATAAAACAGAACGGAACCGATGTGTTTGACAATATGGTTTTATCCGAATTTTTGGCCAATTCTGACAATGCTAAAATTTTAGATACTGAGGAAAAAGAAAGTGTCCGCAAACTTTTAATTCTTTATAAGAATGTTAAATTCTTTTTTCAGATTTTTCAAAATAAGGATGTAGAGGACTGGTTTGTCTTTCCGGTATCCCCTGAAGGGAAAGAAGAAGCGGGCCAGGGGGCGCCGGAAGAGAAAGACAGGGACAACAGGGAGGAGGATAATTCTTCCCCGGTTCAAAGTTCTTTTAACAAGCAGTTAGAAGAATTAAAGAAACAAAAAGAACAATATCCGGAAGATAGCTTGGAAAGAAGGGCTGTGGAGGAAGAGATAAAAAAAATCAAGAATTCTTAAATATAGATTTAAATAAGGATTAGATCCAGTTCACTTTTTATGTTGGATTATTTACAAAAATTCAAACAACTACCACCGGAAGTAAAAGATAAGGTTTCCAACAAGGAGACCAGCAAGCTTATCTCTGAACTGGAAAAAAAATATGATAAAGACCTGGTGTCCACTGTAATGAAGGTGGCGACCCGGGATATTCCTTTGCCGGAGTTGGAAAGTCATTTGATCAACGAGTTGGATATATCCAGGGAAAGAGCCAGGGTATTGGAAGAAGAGTTGAACCAAAAGATTTTCTCCCAAATAAAAGATCATTTAAAAGAAGGGGGCTCGGTCCAACAAAAACAGGCCACTAAGGCCTTGGATTCGGAGGAAAAGAGTAAGGGGTCGAAAAAGCCCCAGGGAAAGAAAGGCAAGTCTCCTTTTAAGAAGCCCTTGGGTTTTTTACCTAAAAGAAAGAGGACTAAAAAGTTGATGGAAGGAGACAAAGAGGAAGAAGAGCAGGAAGGTAAAAAGGAAGTTGCTTCTAATGTTTCCAAGGAATCGAAAGAAAATTCCTCGGCATCAAAAAATACAGACCCCAGGAAAGAAGTAAGCGAAAGCAAGGATAAGGAGATGGGCAAAAGGTCCGATCAGAATGCATCACCCCCAAAGGAGGTCTCTAAAAAAGATATTACCACCGCATCCGCGCCCCGACCGGAACAGGTAAAAAAAGAAAAGAATAACTCCTCTCAGGATCAACTCCAGGATTCCGACTCCGGTTCCCGGGTCGGTTCTAAAAGCGGTTATTTCCTTTCCCCGGAAGATGAGAAAGAGATCCGGGAAATATCGGAGAAAGTGCAGAAACACAAGGGATCTAACCAAGATTCTTCGGATATAGAAACCAGGCTTCAAAGTGTTATTAAAGAAGTGGATATCAAGTTTAGCAGTGAAGCCACTCGGGAAAGATTTAAAAAGATCTTATCCACTTATTTAAAAGGGGTAAGAAAACAGGCGGACACCAGGCGGACTTTGGCCAAAGATTATAACAAGGGAGGTTTGAGTTTGGAGGATGATACTTGCGACAAAATAATAAATGTGGCCAAAAAATATAGGCAGGATTCTAACGAAACTCCTCCGATCGCAAAGACGGATACTAAACCCAAAGATAAACAGAAGAATTCAGCCCAGGAGGAATTAGATAGTATCTTAACCAAAGAACAAAAAGAACAGAAGAAAGAAGAGGAATCTAAAGAAGCTTCCAATAAAACCGCGCCGGATAAGGACAAGAAGGATGAAGCCGCCGGCAAGGATAAAGAAGACCTGGATCTGAGCAGTTTACCGCAAAGGGATGTGGATTATGATCTGGCTTCTGTATTAAAGGATAAAAAGGGAGATAAAAAAGAATTCAAAGAGAAAGAGAAAGAAGAGGAAAAGGATAAGGACAAGAAGACCGATGCTAAAGCATCTGATAAAGCTCCCCAGGGGACAGAAAAGAAAGACAACAAGGAGGATCCGGGAAAAGAGGAAGAGAAAAAGGTTTCTGTTAAAACCTCTAAAAAAGAGAAAAAGGGTGGGGAGGCGAAAACAAAAGATAAGACTCCGGACAAAAAGACTTCAAGTGAAGACGGGCGAAAGAGAAAAGAACAGAACGAGAAACAGGAAAAGGAAGAGAAACAGGAAAAGGAGAGTGAGAGTGTTTCTTCGGCCGATCAAGCCCCTTCTTTGAAAAAGGATAAGCAAAAAAAGACCAAAATAAAAAGAACCCCCTCTCCGGAGGAAAAAGGTAAGAAAAAAATGGAGGACATTAAGAAGCCGCC
>CAZPEL010000057.1:0-4411 GCA_964585585.1 uncultured Gammaproteobacteria bacterium
TTTTGGAGAAAACAGGCGGAAAAGGCCGGCGGAGAAGCGGCCTTGGCCAATATTGTGCCCTATATCACTTCCAAATTAACCCAATTTGTTTCCAATGATTTAATGCGGCCGATTATAGGCCAGCAGGAGAGCTCTTTTAATGTTCGGGATGTAATGGATGAGCAAAAGATACTTTTGATCGACCTTTCCAAGGGCAAGGTAGGAGAGATGAATGCCTTCCTTTTGGGTCTTATACTGGTGGGTAAAATATTGATGTCCTCTCTTTCTCGGACCGATATGCCGGCAGAGCAGAGAAAGGACTTCTACCTTTATATTGACGAGTTCCAGAATTTTACTACGGATTCGGTCAATACTGTGCTTTCCGAGGCCAGGAAATACGGCCTGAATTTGATCATGGCCCATCAATATTTGGGGCAGTTGGTCCAAAACAATGACACTTCTATTCGGGATGCTGTTTTCGGTAATGCCGGTACTTGGATACTCTTTAAAATAGGTATGGAGGATGCCGAGGTTATGGAAAAGGAATTTTCCCCGGTATTCAGCCAATATGACCTTATAAATATTGAAAAATACACCGCCTATGTTAAGTTGTTGGTCGATAATACCGCCACCCGCCCCTTTTCTATGCACACCTTACCCTTAGAGGACCCGAACCGTCCGGGAGTGGAGGAAAAGATCAGGTCCTTGAGTCGCCTGAAATACGGTCGAGATAGAAATATAGTAGAGTCGGAAATACGCCAAAGGATCAAGGATGTGATGTAGGCTGGATATTGGATATTTGAAATTGGATATCGGATATTGGGTTACATAAAAATTTAATGTTTAAAATAATAAGGACGTTATTATAGGCGGTCTTTTTTATTTGGACCTATCTTGAAGCATATTTTCCCAGCTTGCTAAAAACCTATTTTTTTTATATAGTGGGACTATTGAAGATTAAAAATTTAAGCTGTTTCAAAACTTATGGACACAGAAAACAAAAACCAAAACCAAAATGGGGACCAAGACCCCGAGGAAGAAAAAGAGAATTATTTTTTCTTTCATTATGACGAAGACGAAGAGGATGAGGATGATGCGGTTGTGGAAGGCGAGATCAAGGATTGGGACCAGGATGGGCATTACTTATTTAACAAAGATCAAGACAATTCCCCGGAGGAAATAAATTCCTCCACTTCGGAAGAAGAGAATTCTTTAGAGCGGGGAGAGGATTCTTTGTCAGAGGATTCTATCTCTCAGATCGCAGAAGAATTATCCACAGAACAGGAGAATGCCTCTTCCGGGCAAGGTGAGTTTTCCCTGTCGGCCAGCAAGGCCGCTTTGGTCAAAAAATTGCTTAAAAATATCCAAGAAAACAATGAGAAGTTGCTTCAAATGTTTGCTGATGTAGAGGAAGAAGGAGAAAAGATATCTTTTTCCGAGGAACCAACCCAAGAACAAGAAGAAAATGCCGACAATATAATAGAGGGGGTATTTGACGGAGAGAATATGATCGGTCCGGACGGAAGAAAATACTCCGTTCCCTTAAATTACGCTTCCAAGTCCAAGTTGGTAGAAGGGGATATCCTAAAGTTGACCATAACGGAAAAGGGCAACTTTAAATACAAACAGATCCATCCCATTCAAAGAGCCCGGATAGTGGGAGAATTAAAAAAAGGTACGGATGGTAATTATTATGTAGTAAAGAACGGCCAAAAATGGAGAGTTCTCTCCGCCGGTGTTACTTATTTCAAGGGCGACCCCGGGGATGAGGTAGCCCTCTTGATCCCGGCTGAAGGGGATAGTAAGTGGGGAGCGATTGAGAATATAATTAAAAAGTAGAAGTTGGAATTTAGAAGTTGGAATTTGGAATTGGTTGAGAGGTATTTTAGGATTTTTAAAAAAGTTTTAAATCTATGGCTACATTGTATAGAAAATATCGTCCGCAAAAGTTTCAGGAAACGGTCGGCCAGAATCCGATCAAGGTAACTTTGGAAAATCAGGTGCAAACCGATAATTTTGCCCATGCTTATTTGTTCTGCGGACCCCGGGCGGTGGGCAAAACCACTTTGGCCCGGGTTTTAGCAAAGGCCATAAATTGCTTGAACCGGAAAGAGGGCGAATCCGAGCCCTGTAATGAATGCGAATCCTGCCAAGAGATAAATCAAGGGCGGAGTTTGGATATACTGGAGATAGACGCGGCCAGCCATACCGGAGTGGACAATGTCCGGGAGAATATTATCGCCACTTCCAGGGTAGCTCCCTCTAATCGCAAGTATAAGGTGTTTATAATAGATGAGGTGCACATGCTTTCCATATCCGCCTTTAACGCTTTGTTAAAAGTATTAGAGGAGCCCCCGACCAATGTGGTCTTTATCCTTTGTACCACAGAAGTCCACAAAATGCCGGCCACTATAATTTCGCGGTGTCAAAGATTTGATTTCCGGCCCATCAGTGTTAAGGATATAAGTGAAAAACTGGAGTATATAGTGAATCAAGAGGGTATAAAGGTGGACAAATCCGTTCTGGAGGCGGTGGCCAGGCACGCCGACGGCCATATGAGGGATGCCGAGAGTTTACTGGGCCAGATAGTGGCCGTATCCGGCCAGGAAATAACCCAAAAAGAGGCGGATCTGGTCATTCCCAGGAATGATATCCAGGAAATATTGAACTTGATAGAATGTTTGGTCAACAAGGATGCTTCTTCCGGTATTGCTTTGGTAAACAAACTGGTGGACAACGGAATAGATCTCAAGGCCTTTGTGAATGATCTTGTAGAAATATTAAGAAAAATAATGATAAGCAAGGTCAACCCGGGTCTGTCGGAGCGGATCGGTTTGGAACTGGGTGAGAACTTGGAGATGAAACTGAATCAGTTATCCGAGCAGTTGGATCTAAGCCGGCTAACCCAAATGCTGGAAAAATTCCTTTCCGTTAGAAATGCTTTAAAAACCAGTTTTATAATTCAATTACCGGTGGAGTTGGCTTTGGTGGAATTGTCCCAGGAGAATAAAGGCGGGAGCAATTCCGTCCCTCCGAATCCCCAGGCCCGGCCGGATTCTTCCGTTGCTCCCCAAGCTCAAGTCCGGCAGGAATCTCCAGCCCCAAAAGAGCAGCCGGAACAAGGTGCTTCTCCGGCCGCTTCTTCGGCTCAGGCAGTGGACAAACAGGAAGTATGTTCTCGCTGGCATGAAGTTTTAGCCAGGGTAAAAAAATACAACCACTCTCTTTCCTTTATCCTTAAAGTTTGCCAGGTCAGGGAAGTGGACGGAAACACTATTAGTTTGGCTTTTAAGCATAAGTTCCATAAGGACAGATTGAGTGAACAAAGGATCCGGGATCTGGTGGAGCAGGCCTTGGGCGAGGTGTTTGGCAAAAAATTGGCCGTGGAGTCAATAGTGGACGAGAACGCCGAGATAAATAAAACTTCGACTCCGGAGAACGCATCGGAGCAAACAGAGGAAGGGCAAAACCGGGAACAAAAAAGCGGTAATAACAATGGCGGCGAAGATGAAAATTTTATAGATAATATTCTTAAAACCTTTGGTGGTAAGGTTATCAAGTAATATGGGGTCTAAAAAATATCCTTCCCAAAAAAAGCCGACCATCGGCGTGGCCTTGGGCGGCGGAGGAGCCAGGGGGCTGGCTCATATCGGGGTTTTGAAAGTTTTGGAAAAAAACGGCATTAAACCGGATTATATAGCAGGTGTTAGTATGGGCGCTTTTGTCGGAGCTTGTTATAGCTTGGGCGCAGACCTGGAAAAAATGGAAAAAGAGGCGACCAGCTTTAACAGGGCTAAGGCCATTAAGAGAACAGTAGACCTTAACAACCCCAAGAAATCGATTTTAAAAGGAGATAAAGTTTATAAATACATCAAGAAATGGGTCGGAGAAACCACTTTTGCCGATACCCATATCCCCTTGCGTATAATCGCCACTGACCTGGCCAGCGGGGAAGAGGTGGTTTTGAAAAGGGGGAATTTGGCCGACGCTGTTCGGGCCAGTATCAGTGTGCCCGGCATATTTCCGCCGGTTAAGATAAATAACCGTTATTTGGTGGATGGGGGAGTGTTGAACTGCACTCCGGTAAATGTCCTTGAAAAAATGGGAGCGGATATTATAATAGGAGTGGACCTGATCATAAAAAGGAAAGTGGAATTAAAAAAACCCAGTATGATCGCTACTTTGGTTCAATCCTATGAAGTTATGCGTAGTCACGGGGCTAAAAATGATGTAGAAAAGACCAATAAAAATGCTATTATAATCAAGCCCCATTTGCGGGGAACTATTGACAGTTTTAAATTTTATAATATAAATAAATTCATAGAGTCCGGAGAAAAAGCGGCCCAAAAAGATCTGGCCAGAATAAAAAGAAGGATAAAGGAATTTTGAAGTTAGAAGTTAGAATTTTGAATATAGAAGTTAGAATATAGAA
>CAZPEL010000058.1:0-4265 GCA_964585585.1 uncultured Gammaproteobacteria bacterium
GTAGGTGGGCACCTCTCCATGAATATTTTTGATACTGGTTATTGGATATTGGTTGGTGGTTGTTGGAGATTAATAAAATTTTTGATATAATTAAAATATATAAGATAAACATAACAGTGTCAAACCATGGAAGAAGAAAATAAAAACAATGCGATCGAACCCCAAGAAGAAGAACAAGGCACCGAGGAAGATCTTTTAACCTGGGTGGTTCCGGAGTTCGACACCCCTCCCAAAACAAAAAAGTGGTATATTGTGGCCGGATTTCTGGCCTTGTTGGTTTTGATATACGCTATATACACTTCCAACTTCCTGTTTGCTTTGATAATAATAATAGCCGGAGTTATTCTGGTTCTAAGCGAAGGTCAAAAAGCCCAAAAAGTAACTGTCAGTTTGACTGAAGAAGGATTGATATTGGGTAGAAAATTCTACGATTATGACGAATTCAAGAATTTCGCCATTGTTTATAAGCCCAAACAAGGTACAAAAAACCTCTATTTTGAATTCCAAAACTTTTTTCGACACCGCATCACTATTCCCCTGGAGGACATGAATCCCTTAAAGGTACAAGAAATTCTTTCCGATTACCTGGAGGAGGATACTGATAGGACCGACCCTCCTTTATCAGAGCAGATCTCCCAATTATTAAAACTATAAAACTAAAAACAATCCTGGTCGGGCTTGACTGTTACGGGGTTTGTTTTTATATTGAAAAAACCAAAAGCCCTCATAGTTCAGTCGGATAGAACGTCGGCTTGCGGAGCCGAAGGTCAGAGGTTCAAGTCCTCTTGAGGGCGCCACAGAAAAACCTTTTTACTGCTCTATCTTTCCTGTAAAAACTAAAAATCTTAAAGATATGGATCTGGACACTCCCATAACCGAGATCAAAGGGGTCGGCAAAACAACTGCCGACCGTTTTAAAAAATTGGGAATAAAAAAAGCTCAAGACGCCTTGTTTTACTTCCCTTTTCGCTATGACGATCTTTCCGAGACCACTTCTATAAAACAATTGCAGCCGAACTCGGAAGTCAATATTATAGGTCATATAGAACTGATCCAGAACAAAAAAAGCCGGGCCAAAAGGATCAATATAACCGAGGCCCTGATAAGCGACGACACCGGCGAGATCAAGATTATCTGGTTCAACCAGCCCTTTATTACCAAAAACCTAAAAACCGGGGACAAGATCTCTCTGTCCGGAAAGACCAAACACAACCTGGGCGAATTGATACTAAGCTCCCCTACTTATGAAAAGATAAACTCACCGGGCCAAAAACTGATCCACACCCAGGGCATAATACCCCATTACCATTCCACGGAGAAACTCACTCAAAAACAGATACGATTTCTTGTCAAAAAAATCCTACCCCTGGCTCAAGGGATGCCGGATTGGCTCCCCCCGGATATAAAGAAAAAATTGGAATTAATGGACTTCTCCCCGGCCCTGCAAGAACTTCATTTCCCCTCTTCCCCGGAAAATTTACGCGAAGCTCGAAGACGCTTGGCCTTTAATGAACTCTTTCTTTTACAACTAAAGGCACAATTAATAAGAAAAGAAACCAAGAAAGCCGGGGCTGTGCCGGTGGATTTTTTACAGCAAGAAACTCAAAAATTTATATCCGATCTACCCTTTTCTCCCACCTATGCCCAAAAAAGATCGGCCTGGGAGATAATAAAGGACCTGGGGAGGAAAACTCCCATGGCTCGGCTTCTGGAAGGAGATGTGGGAAGTGGCAAAACCTTAGTAGCGGCCATTGCCATGCTCAACACGGCCATGAACAAAAATTTTAAACAAAGCGTCCTGATGGTCCCTACCGAGATCCTGGCTGAACAACACTTTAATTCCTTGTCCGAGTTATTTCAAAATTGGCCCCTAAAAATAGGTCTTTTGACCAAGGACAAAAAAAGGATCAACTTTTCGCGGTCTGACTGGGACGAAAAAAAGACAAAAAAGGACAAGATAAATTTTATCACCTCAGAGTGCCAAATAATAATCGGAACTCACTCCTTGATCCAGGAAAATATCTCTTTTTCCAACTTGGTCTTGGCCATTATAGATGAGCAACACCGCTTCGGGGTGGAGCAAAGAAAAGCTTTGGCCCGGAAGTCGGGGGACAAAAAAACCTCACCCCATCTCCTGTCCATGACCGCCACTCCGATACCGAGAACCTTGGCCCTGGGCTTGTTCGGGGATCTGGATATCTCCATTATCGACCAACTGCCCTCACAGAGAAAACCCGTTATCACTAAAGTAGTGCCGGAAGAGAAAAGGAAAGATGCTTATGATTTTGTCAAAAAACAGATAGCGGAAGGGCGCCAAGTATTTGTTATCTGCCCCTTGATAGATCCTTCCGACAACCTGGGGGTTAAATCCAGTAAGGAAGAATATGAAAAATTACAACAAACTATTTTTCCGGATAAAAAAATAGGTATCCTGCACGGCAAAATGAAGGCCCGAGAAAAAGAAGAAATAATGAAAAATTTTCTTAATAAAAACTATGATATCCTGGTCGCCACTTCAGTGGTGGAAGTGGGGGTAGATGTACCCAATGCCAGTATTATGATAATCGAAGGCGCCGACCGCTTCGGCTTGGCCCAATTGCACCAATTCCGGGGCAGAGTGGGGAGAGGTGCTCATCAATCCTACTGTTTTCTTTTTACTGATAGTGATAGCGCCACTACGCAAGAAAGACTACAGGCCCTGGAAAAAAATACCGACGGTTTTGCTTTGGCTAAAATAGATCTGGAATTCCGAGGTTCCGGAGAAATATACGGAACCGTGCAAAAAGGTTTTCCGGAATTAAAAATAGCCACTCTTTGGGACTATCAACTAATGAAACAAGCCCAAAAAGAAGCTATGAAATTAATACAAACCGATCCGGAACTGGAAAACCACCCCTGGCTGAAAAGAAAAACCCAAAAGGATATAGATAAGATCCATTTAGAATAGTTGTAGGATCTCACCTACTTGGGATATCTTTTGCAGATCCAATTTATTGTTCTTTACTTCCACTTTTGGTATTATAGCTTTTTTAAATCCCAATTTTTCCGCTTCTTGCAGCCTGGCTTCCAATTTGGGGATATTTCTTATCTCGCCTCCCAGGCCCACTTCCCCTAAAATAATGGTATCCCGGGAAATAACCTGGTTTAAAAGAGAAGTGGCTATGGCCGTACACAGAGCCAAATCCAGGGAGGGGTCGTTTATTTTTAATCCGCCCACCACATTGACCACCACATCCTGATTAGTAAGATTGACCTTGGTCCTTTTGGTCAATACGGCCGCTAATATCTGCAACCGGTTCACATCCACTCCAGAGGCCTTTCTCTGCGGATATCCGAATACAGTCTTGGTCACCAAGGCCTGAATGTCCACCAAAAAAGGCCTGGTTCCTTCCATAACACAACTGATCACCGACCCGGATATCTGCTGCTCGTTTTGTTCCAGAAACACGGCGGAAGGGTTGATTATTTCCTTAAAGCCGAATCCGGTCATCTCAAAAATGCCCACTTCATTCAGAGAACCGAACCTGTTCTTGGCCGCCCTGAGAACCGAATAACTACCGGAAGAACTCCCTTCTAAATAAAGCACTGTGTCCACTATATGCTCCAAGGATTTAGGCCCCGCCACTTGCCCGTCCTTGGTTATATGCCCTATTAAAACAATAGCTATTCCTTCTTGTTTGGCCGCTTCCAAAAATTTGGCCGTACTGGCCCGGATCTGGTTCACTCCTCCGGCCTCGGAGGCCACTTCCGAAGTGTATACGGTTTGAATGGAATCTATGACCACCAAACCGGGCCGGAATTTTTTAATCCCGGCCAATATCTTTTCCACATTGGTCTCTCCCATGAATTTTATATGGGCCGGATCACATTGCAATCTTTCCAAGCGTCCTTTAACCTGAACAGCCGACTCCTCGCCACTGACATACACCACTTCCCGACCGGAAGAGGTATCGGCTATCTTGTCAGCCACTTGGGCCACTAAAGTGGATTTACCGCAACCCGGCTCTCCACTCAAAAGAACCAGGGATCCGGGAACCAATCCTCCGCCCAAAACTCGGTCCACTTCCGACATATCGGTCTGGATCCGGTCATCAGGGGTATTTTTAATGTCCGCTAACTCCATGGCCTCGGCCGGAACTTTGGCCCCGGAACCGCCTTCTCCGCCTGCCGCGTCCTGCAACTGCAAGCTACCCCATTTTCCGCATTCCAAACAACGCCCACTCCACTTCAGGGATTGGGCGCCGCAATTACTGCAAACATAGATC
>CAZPEL010000059.1:0-4125 GCA_964585585.1 uncultured Gammaproteobacteria bacterium
CCCCAGCCACATTCTCATTTTAGGATTTCAAGATTTAAGATTTTAGGATTGGGGAGCTTGAAATAAATCATAAATCACAAAATCATAAATCATAAAATGAGGATCGCCCCAGCCACATAGAAAATTTCGAATTTCGAATTACGAATTTCGGAGGGCACCGTTAGCTCAGCTGGTAGAGCAGCTGCCTCTTAAGCAGACGGTCGGAGGTTCGAATCCTCCACGGTGCACGTAGCTTCAAAAGAATGATAATGTCCTAAGAGTTGTCTCCAGAGGAGGTTCGCCCCGCATACGCGGGGCGCCCGGCGAATGCCGGGCGAATCCTGCACAGCGCACTAAGTATACAAAACAGATACACTTAACAAGGTTGAATAATAAAAGTTCACCTGCCTGCCGGCAGTCAGGAAGCTAATACCTAAAAGCTAACAGTCACATTGACTAAAGTATAACTATAGCTTAAAATTTACTTAAACATTAAAATAATAATATCAAGAAAATATGGCAGTACCCAAAAAGAAGAGAACCAAAGGTTCCGCCGGAAAAAGGAGGTCTCACCACGGCTTGTCTGAAGTACAACTCTCCAAATGCCCTAAGTGTAACACTCCGGTTAAGCCGCATGCAGCTTGCCCCAATTGCGGGACCTACAAGAAAAGAGAGGTCTTGGAAACAAGCAGTCCTTCCAAAAAATCCTCAAAATAAATCTTTCTTTAAAAATAAGGAAAAAACATGTCCAATCGCCATTTAGCTAGAACCATAGCAATGCAATCCCTATTTTGTTGGGATTTTAATGGTAAGAAAGAGAAGAATTTTGAAGAGATAATCGAGAATAACTTTTCCAATTTCGCTCCCCGTTTCAATGATGACGGTTTTGTCTCCTCCTTGATCAAGGGGGTGATAGAGAATTTGGAAGAGATCGATAAATATATTATCAAGTACGCTACTGAATGGCCCTTGGACCAGATAACCACGGTGGACAGGAATATTTTAAGGATAGGAGTTTATGAATTGGTCTTGGATGACCAGGTTCCGTCCAAGGTGGCCATAGATGAGGCCATAGAGATAGCCAAAACTTTCGGAGGAGAATCCTCCGGAAAATTTGTTAATGGGGTTTTGGGAGCTATTTACAGGGAAATGTTCGGAGAGGATAAAAAAAAAGAAAAACCTGATGACAAGTCTGTTGAGGATGCTTCGGCCAAGAAATAATCTTAAAATACTTAAAACATATATTGCTGCATCATTAGATTGTCCGGATCAACCTGGGAGTTTAATGAGGCAATGATATATATGGACAAATGAGCCAGGAAAAAGACCTTTCTCAATTGGAGGAAAAAATAGGGATCAAGTTCCAAAACCAGGACCTTTTAAGACAGGCGGTGGTCCACCGATCATACCTGAACGAAAACCCGGGGTTTAGATTGAACAATAATGAAAGATTGGAATTTTTAGGGGATGCGGTCCTGGAGATAATAGTGACCGAATATCTTTATTATAACTTTCCGGAAGAAGAAGAGGGAAAGCTGACCAATTATCGGGCCAGTCTGGTCAATACATATTTGTTGGCCGTAGTGGCCCAAGAGGTTGAACTGGAGAGCTTCTTGTATCTTTCCAGGGGTGAATCCAAGGACAGGAACGAGAAGGCCAGAAGAAGTATTTTGGCCGATACTGTTGAGGCCGTAGTGGGAGCCATTTATCTGGACCAAGGAAAAAAAGCGGCCGAGAAATTCATTAAAAATAAAATAATCCCCAAATTGGATAATATTTTGGCAAATCGTCTTTATTTGGATCCCAAGTCCAAGTTTCAGGAAGAAGCTCAAGAAAAATACGGAATAACCCCTCATTACAAAGTTTTGAAAGAAGAGGGGCCGGATCATGCCAAGATCTTTGAAGTAGGTCTTTATCTGGAGGACAAAGTAGTGGCCAAGGGAAGAGGATCCTCCAAACAGGAAGCCCAGGTCAAAGCCGCTGAAGAAGGGATAAGAAAAGAAGGGTGGTAATTATTTTTTAAAATATTTTTTATTATGAAAATTCAAGATCTTTTCAAACAAGCGGTGGACAATAAGGCCTCGGACATTCATTTGGTAGTTGGTCTCAAGCCCGTTATAAGGATCGATGGCCAGCTGAAAGTTTTGGACAAAGAGGACAAAGTTACCAACAAAGACCTGCAGGAAGAAGCTTTTTCTATTTTGAATGAACAACAAAAGAAAAGATTTCTTTCCGAATATGATTTTGATTTTAGCTATGCTTTAAAAAGCGGGGAGAGATTTCGGGTTAATTTGCATTATGAAAAGAACAACATCGGTTTGGTCGCCAGGATAATTCAAGAGGAAAAACCAGCTTTGGAAGATATTGGAATGCCCGAGATCACTCAGGATCTTTTGCAGAGCAGGCAAGGACTGATATTGGTTACCGGACCCACTGGTTGCGGTAAGTCCACTACTTTATCTTCCATGATACAGTACATAAACAATAATCGAAGGTGTAATATAATAACCTTGGAGGATCCGATCGAATTTTTATTCCATCCGGAAAAAAGTATAATAATTCAAAGACAATTAGGGAGCGATATGACCAGTTTTGCCAGCGGTTTGAAGCATGTTTTAAGACAGGATCCGGATGTGGTCATGGTCGGGGAAATGAGGGACTTGGAGACAATAGCCGCTACCATAACCCTGGCCGAGACCGGACATCTGGTTTTGGCCACTCTGCATACCTATAGCGCTGCTCAGACCGTGGACAGGATGATAGATATCTTCCCGCCACACCAGCAGAGCCAGATCAGGTCCCAAATATCCAATACTTTAAAAGCCGTTTTTTCTCAGAGATTGTTGACCAGGAGCGATGATCAGGGCAGGATCGCGGCCAGGGAAATAATGATAAACAATCCGGCCATAGCCAACCTGATCCGGGAGAACAAGATAGCCCAGATCAAGAATACCATTGAAACCAGTAAAGAGAAGGGGATGATCACTATGGACAGCGATATCAAGAATCTTTACAAAGAAAAAATAGTGGATAAAGATGAGGCCAAAAGTAATATGCATAACCCTGATTCCTTGAAGTAATTTTTTGGTTATTTTTACCCCTTGACATTGCTATAAAATAGTGTATAGTATACAAAGTAAACAAGGTTAAACAATTTATTTGAGTTAACGGAATAAATCAAAGATTTATTTTTTTGTTTCCGTTTTCTTTTGTCAAGTATTAGTCCCACACTAACTTACCTTAATCGGTTGTTATTTTTTTTAGTTTTTAACGGCTTGTGAGAGAGTTGAAATAGTGAGGGGTTAATATTTGGTAAAAGATCTTTGACAATTTAATAATATAAAGTCTTAAAGTCTGAAAAACGCCGAGATTATTTCACACTCCATTTTTAGAATTGTGAGTGTGAGAAAATCACGTCAAGGGTATACGGTGGATGCCTTGACATAAGAAGTCGATGAAGGACGTCGCAGCCTGCGATAAGCCTCGGTGAGGTGGCAAGCAACCTTTGACCCGAGGATCTCCGAATGGGGAAACCCGCCCTGTTGAAGACGGGGCGCCCTGCACTTTTTGGTGCAGGGGGATAACCCGGTGAATTGAAACATCTTAGTAACCGGAGGAAGAGAAATCAATAGAGATTCCCTGAGTAGTGGCGAGCGAAAGGGGAACAGCCTAAACTTTAAGAACTGCGTCCCTCACCTTTTTTTACTTATCACGTAAAAAGTTTTTAATTTTTATTCTTTTGTTGAATATTAAAAATAAAGTAAATGTGGTTAGTAAAAAAAGGTGAGGGACTGAAGGCGCCAGAGCCATATGTTCTTAGAGGGTTGCAAGGTTATTGCTTCTTACCATCTGGATAGGGTAGGGCGAAGAAATATTTTTTAGCTAAATAAGCTGGAAAGCTTAACCATAGAGGGTGATAGTCCCGTAAGCGAAAAGAAATATTTGTTCGTAGCAATAATCCTTAAGTACTGCGGAGCTCGTGAAACTCCGTGGGAAGCTGGGTCGACTATGATCCAAGGCTAAATACTTCTTATGATCGATAGTGAACCAGTACCGTGAGGGAAAGGTGAAAAGCATCCCGGAAGGGAGGTGAAATAGTACCTGAAACCATATACCTACAATGAGTCGGAGTCCCGCACCTTTTTG
>CAZPEL010000060.1:0-3999 GCA_964585585.1 uncultured Gammaproteobacteria bacterium
CGCCTTGTCCTCGATACTCTTCTTCCACGAATACATCCTCAATAAAGCCAAAAGGACGCTGATGAAGATCATTGTGCAGAATATACAAATAAGCTCGGCCCACTTCTTTGTTGTTGTCATGGACCGTAAACTTTTTGCTCCTACTTACAATCTCTTGAGAAGAAAAATTAAGGGGCATAATATAAAAAATACCAAATAAAACCTGTGCCGGCAGGCAGGAAGGCCAAATGAACAAAATTTATTTGATATTTAAAATTTAAATTTTTATTATTTCCAAACCGGGAAAGAGATTTTTTATTCTTTCGTTTTCTTCTGATTTATCATTAATAAAAATGATCCTTTCCTTCTCGGAATACCATTCCTTCAAACTCTCCGCCTTGTCCGAGGTCACTATTATTTTATCAAAATATTCAGTCAAGCCGGAGCCCCGGATCTTTTTGCTCTGCATCTCTTCATCCCCGTAGGAAAGTAAGATCAATTTATCCGCTTGCCGGCGGGACTCTTGGAGTAATTGATAGCTTTCCGGATAAACAAAGGCGGACAAATCCCGGAAAAAATGATCCAGCCCCCTCTCTCGGCGACTTCCTCCCAAAAATTCCAGGTGCTTTTTTAAGGAATAGGGTCGGCCCCTATCTTTAAAATGCCGGTTATAATCCTTTAAAAACTCCTCTTGGCTTATTCCCAGCTCTTTTGTCAGGGCGGAGATGAACTTCTCCCTGTCAAACAAGGTGTCATCAAAATCAAAAAATATGATCATGGTTTTAGATTTAATAACAGGGTCCGATAATTCTACTAATTGAAATTTTCTCTATATCTTTAAAGCAGTAAATGGTATTTTAATTTTGAAATGCCGGACAACCTTTCCAAACTAAAATAAAATTTTTGCTCCGCGCCCCTATTTTTCATATTCTGTAGGATCCCACAGCCAACCCCTGCCTACCGGCAGGCAGGCGAGTTCGCAAAAATTTCATCTTAGTTTGGAATTCTGTTGATTTAACCGATGGTGAATTTAACTATTTAATGTGGGTAAATAGTAATAAATTGTTACCAAGATGTAAAATCGCGTCCTTCGCCTTACTGTTTACTATTGACTGTTTTAAATCTCTCTACAAATTTTTCTTTATTACTTTAGCCAACTTCTCCGGATCGTGCCTGACCACGCCTCCGGCCACACTCAAAAGATCACCGCTTATAACCCGCCTGCCCGGAATATTTTCGGCCGGCGGATCCACAAACCGGGCCTTCTGTTCTTCATATCTTGCCAATATGTCTTGTTTCGGTTCAGTGCTGTTAAAAATAACCTTGTCCAGCTTCCGGGGTAAGAACTCCTCCACCTTGTCCACAAAATCCCGGGCGGTAAAATCCTCGGTCTCGCCGAACTTGGTCATAATATTACCGACATAGATCAATTCTGCTTTGGCTTGAGCCAATTCCTCCTTTATTCCTTCCACTAACAAATTGGGAATAATGCTGGTATAGAGATCACCGGGCCCCAAAATAATGTGATCGGCCTGTTTAATGGCCTGCAACACTTCAGGGTAAACTTTTATAGAATCGCTGTGATGAGGGACCAAAAAGGTTCTTTTTATCTTTTCTCTCTGATCTCCCCGGGGAACATCAATGGCCGATTCCCCGAACAGCCAGGAGCCGTCGGTCAACTCCGCCACTAAAGTGGCCTTATCAGTGGTAACCGGCAACACTCTACCCTTGGTTTCAAGGACCTCTCCCAGAGCCCTTACTCCTTCAGCGAAATCGTTGCAATACTGGGATAGCATGGTCAAAAGCATATTACCCACGCTGTGTTCGGCCAATTTATCATTGTTCTGAAATCTTTTCTGCAAAAGACTTCGAGCCGACTCTCGAAAGGGGGATAAGGCCAAAGCGCATTTTAAAATATCCCCGGGCGGCAAAACTCCGAGTTCATCCCGAAGGCGGCCGGTGCTGCCGCCGCTGTCCACCATGGACACCACTGCGGTCACATTGAAGTCGGGAATATCCCGGAGGCCGGACAGAAGGACATACTGGCCGCTGCCGCCGCCGATTGTCATTATATTGATCATAGATATTGGATATTGGATATTAGATACTGGAATAATAAAAAGTAAAGTTTATATCACTATGACCAATATCAAATATCTAATATCAAGTATCAAATTTATTCCACAGTCACCGACTTGGCCAAATTTCTGGGCTTATCTACATCGGTGCTATTAAAAGTGGCCATATAGTAAGCAAAGAGTTGCAAGGGAATAACTGCCAGGATCGGAGTTAGCATCTCCAAAGTCTTGGGGATATAAACCACTTCATCGGCTATTTGGGCCACTCTCTCATCTCCTTGAGTGGCCAAAGCTATTACCGGACCGCCCCGGGCCTTGATCTCCTGCATATTGCTCAGGTTCTTTTCATAGACACTGTCCTGGGGAACTATAAAAAAGGAGGGGAAATCCTTATCGACCAGGGCAAGCGGCCCGTGTTTGATCTCTCCGCCGGCAAATCCCTCGGCATGAATATAGGATATCTCCTTCAACTTCAAAGCTCCTTCCAGGGCCACGGCGTAATTATATTTCCGCCCTAAAAAGGCAAAATTGCTTACCTGATAATACTTTTGGGCGATCTCCCGGATCCTTTTATCCGTTTTTAAAGTTTCTTGGGCCTTTTGAGGCAGCTCTTCCAGCTCCTGGGTTATTCTTTGGCCCATGGCCAGGGCCATATTCCTCATTCGACCCCAATAAACGGTTAACAAGGCCAAAATAACAAGCTGGGAAGTAAAGGCCTTGGTCGATGCCACTGCTATTTCCGGTCCGATATGATTGTAAACTCCGGCCTCGGTGGTGCGGGCAATGCTGGAGCCGACCACATTGACCACCCCTAAACTAAGAACATTCCTTTCCTGGGCCTCTTTTATGGCAGCCAAAGTATCAGCGGTTTCCCCGGACTGGCTCAAAGCCAAGAGGCAATGGCCCTTGTCCAAAAGCTGTTTTCTATATCTGAACTCGGAAGCGACCAGGGCCCGGGCCGGCAGATCGGCATATTCCTCTAACATATATTCACCGACCAGACCGGCGTAATAAGCGGTTCCGCAAGCCACCAAATCCAAATTCTCCACTTGACTCAATCGATCAGCTACAGTGTCCAGGCCACCCAGTTTAACCTTGCCCTCTTCTTGAATAACCCTTCCTCTTAAGCTATCAGTAATAGAGTCCGGCTGCTCAAATATTTCTTTTAACATAAAATGGTCATAGCCCTTTTTTTCCAATTCTTCCAGGTCCCAGCTAACTTTTTGGGGTTCTTTGTTCCGGGTTTGGTTGTTCCAATTCAGAATATGGAACTCACCTCCTTCAACAACCGCCATTTCCTTGTCCTCCAGATAGATCACATTCCTGGTCTGCCTAATGATAGCGGTCACATCAGAGGCCACTATCACACCATCATCGTCTATACCCAAGACCAAGGGGCTACCCTTTTTGGCCGCCACCAATTTCCCCGGTTCTTCGCTATGAAAAACAACAAAACTGTAAGCTCCCTCGATCTTATATAAGGCCTGTCTAAGAGCTTCGGCAATATCGCCTTGATAAAATTTTTCTATCAAATGGACCATTACCTCTGAATCCGTTTCCGATTGAAACTCATGGCCCTCTTTTTCCAGTTGATCCTTAAGCGCCTGATGATTTTCTATAATACCGTTATGAACCAGCCAAATCCGGCCGGAGCAGTCACAATGAGGATGAGCATTCTCCTCGGTCGGAACCCCGTGAGTGGCCCACCTGGTATGAGCAATGCCCAAACTTCCGGGGATATCCTTGCCACCTATGTCCTTTTGCAATTCCTCTATCTTGCCCACGGCTTTATGAGACTCCACCTGACTCTCTTTGACCACCGCCAAACCGGCGGAGTCATAACCCCGATATTCCAACCTCTTTAAACCGTCCAAAAGAAGAGGAAAAGATTGTTTTTGGCCGGTATAGCCGACTATTCCGCACATAATTTAGAAATGCAAAA
>CAZPEL010000061.1:0-3518 GCA_964585585.1 uncultured Gammaproteobacteria bacterium
ATTATCTTGCCTCCCTCATTGGCCAATATCTTTTCGGCCTTGAAGTATACATCCTTACTTAAGCTTTTTTAAGGATCGTCAGCTTTTGTTGTTGATCATATTGACTGCTGGACATAACACTTTCTCCTTTGTTTTGGACGAAGAAAGTGTTACCCTTGTTTAATCTGTTTTGTATAAATTCTTTTTATCAAATATAAGTAACACATTTTAGTATAAAATATACAAAAAATGCTTTACTTTTTAACAATGATAGTATAATTGTCGCTTTGAAGCGCAGTTAATATGTTTTTGTGCATAAATTATGTATATATAGTTTTATTCAGGCTTTTTTAAAAAGGTGACAAGGATAAAACCTTACTCCTGCCAAATTTTTAGGGCCTCGTTTTTTTCAAGCGCGGCAAACTTGGTGATGCCCAAAGTAGTCAAATTTTAGAGATAACAGTCTTTTTATGTCATTTTTTAATCGCTGGAGGTTTTTATGCCAAGATTATTTGCCCTTATACTTGTTTTGCTTTTGCCTTTTCTTAATGTACTGCCTGTCCAGGCAAAGGGGCAAGAGTCGAAATACAACGCCACCCTGGAAGAGGTTGTGGTCAAAGGGGAAAAATTCATTTTACCTAATCAATCAGATGTAGACATTGAAGACTCCACAGTTAAAGTCAGCGGCACTCCTGTTGACGTTATGCAACATGAAGTCGGTTTGGATATTCAAAGAAAGGGATTAATGGTTCCCAACAGTAAGATGATCAAATTACGAGGCTTTGATACTGAAAAGACCCTAGTTACTTATGATGGCCGGCCTTTAAACGGAGCCGGTGTCTTTGGTGGTTATCAGATCGATTGGACCCAGATGCCCTTGGTAGATGTGGACAAAATCGAGATTCAGAGAGGGGCTCTGCCTGCCGAGTATGGAAACACTATAGGTGGTGTTATCAATCTTGTCCCCAAAGAACCTCAGGAGGAATTTCAGTTGCTCTTTGGGACAGGATACAAGAGCTATGACACCAGACAAATAGACAGTTTTATGTCTGGAAAATTCAACCCTTTCAGTTCGGAAACTAAATACAAACCTTTGGGCTTGACCCTGGGAGCCAGTTATATGGACACTAACGGCTATCTGAGAAATACCGAGTCTGAACGAAAGGATTTTTCTCCATCTTTGCACTTCTATTTCCCTGATCAAGGTTTCATCCGCCTTGGACTTCGTTATAGCGACGGAGAGTTTGAAACCCCAATTACCAATATCGGAGGTAATCCGGACTATAATCACGATTATCCTCACTCTCAAGGCAGTGCTTTGGTCGGGCCGGGCATAAAAGCAAGCAGTCTAACTACAACGACCTTTGACGATATAGGTATGTCAGGGGTCATTTATGGGGACGATAGTTATTATGAGAAAGAAAGGTATGAATGGGATATCCTTATAAGAAAAGAATTGTTGGATATCGACTGGGAGGCTAGATACTACCAGAACTATGAAGACAGGACAGACAAATACTATGCCAGAGCTGATGTAGGCACTACTCAAAAAGGAGATCTTATTTTAGACAAAAAATGCCCAGCAGATAATTCTTGGGGTCTGAAACTAAAGGCAACTAAACAAATTCAAAATCACAATCTCAAAGTTGGCGGAGAATCAAGAAGTATCGGTTATGATGGCATAGATATCAACTATTTCGACAACAATTATCTATTTCAAAATTTTGGCGAAAGCAAAGATCAAGATGACCTGATAGAAATAGAATCCTTTTTCATATCCGATAGATATACCCTTTTAGACAATCTAGAAATCTATTTGGGACTAAGATATGATCAATATGAAGCAAGTCAGGATAACAACCCCGGAGAAAATGTCCCGGAAGACGACTTTGACAGATGGTCTCCCAGCATAGGCCTATACTTTGAGCCAACCTCAGATATCTTAACCTATGTAACATTTGCCAGGACAGCCAAGTTTCCCATTATCCCCAAGTATTACTGGTATTATAATGGCCTTCAACCGGGTATGGCTGGATATGATTTTGAGCGATCGTCTTTGAAATATGAAGAAGTTGATCAGTACGAGGCAGGCATAGAATATACCGGAATCAGAGATTCTAAGATCTCTTTGAGTTATTACTACTATAAGGATGAAAATTATCTTCGCTGGATATTTGGCTATCCCCGCAGCAGAGTCGTCTATAACATGGACGAAGTGACAATCTCCGGGACAGAGCTCAGTCTCCAGGGAAGATTGTTGGCTGATGTTTATGGATATGCCAACTGGACCTGGCAGGAGACTGATACTGACGGAGCCATCTTGGCTGATAAATCACTATCCGATTTGGGTTTTCCCAAACACAAGGTCAACTTTGGACTCAGATACGAGCCAATGGAAAACTTTCTGGCCAAACTGGATATCAAGTATGTCGATGACCGGGATGAAGCCCAGGGTCCCCTGGTTTTTGGGAAAGCCAGCCCGAGGGACATGGATGTTGTTGAACTGGACGAATATTGGCTTGTCAATGCCATGATCAAGTATCCCCTGGGAAAACACTGGCGGGTTTATGGAGGAATCGAGAATCTTCTGAATGAAAATTATGAAGAAACGAACGGATTCCCTATGCCCGGCAGAATGTACTTTGCTGGATTAGAATGGGAATTGTAATTTGTAGCAGAAGACGTTGCCATCGAGGATCAACAAGCTCAAAGGCTTACACAATGCAAGTCAATTAAAAAGGGGATATTATGCGAAAAAGTGTATTTCTTACCTTTTGTTTTTGCTTTTTCTTATTAAGCCAAATTCCAGTCATGGCCAAGGCCCCAAATTATGATCAGGCTGTAAAACTGGGCAAAATTGTAGTCAAAGAAGCCGAGAGAATGTTGAAGATAGATCTTTCTCAAAAGAAGATCATTACCTTGACCAATTCCGGATATGCCGAACCGAAAGGTGTATCCTCCCGCGGTTGTCTGGACGGAATAGCCCAGGAAAGTACGGCAAGTATTGGGAGTTCGACATTACTTTGCTTGCAATCACAAAGTGATAGACCTTTATGGTTTTCGTTTTATGCCAAACAAAGTGGGCAATGTGCTTACTTGCAAATAGAGGAAAAAGAGGCTGCGATGGCTTTAAAGAACGGGAAAAAACCAGATTTTGAGCTCCATCAACTAGCCACAATAAACTCGGAATATCTCTTTGCTCATCCAAAAGAATTTATTGCTGAGTCAAAAAAAGGGCTGTTTGGGGCAAACCAGTTTCGGGTAATCACGGTATCAAATGCTGCGGCTAGGGACTGTCCGGATTATGCCTTGCAAGCCATAACCAGGCATGATCACTATTGTCCGGGTATTATCTCCGGAGTGCTTATTACCAAATACATTCAAGACAAAATCATTGACCCGAAACAAAATGGGCTTTTCATCCTGAGTATCAATCCCTGGTGCAAAGAAGACGCCCTGACCACACTTCTTAATGCCACTCCCGGAAAACGGGCCTATGGGGTCTTATATCCGGATAATACCGAAAATTGGCCAAAACC
>CAZPEL010000062.1:0-3511 GCA_964585585.1 uncultured Gammaproteobacteria bacterium
TTAGATAGTTATAAAATCTCGTTGCAGTATCAAGAAATGGTTATCTAGTTCCCATCCGGAAATTTCTAATTTCCGGATATGGAAATAATAAGTTTTAATTCGGAAACTAGAATTTTTTTCGTTTGACAAGGAGATCAAGAAATTATGAGGATGCGTATCTTAATACGTTGACAAAGAATTTTGAAGATTGACGCAGTCAAACGGAAAAACAGCAGTTTCCGGACAAAGACTATCTAACTGTTTATCCTGCCAAGAATCTAGCTAGCAGGCTCTCAAGGCATAAAAAGAACAATAATCGTCTTACAATTATCCAAGCATAATGTGTATCCTTGCCTGCAGGTACAGAACAAGAAGGCAGCAAAGTATTCGGTTCGTGAATAATCAATGTTTTTCACTTTTGTTAAAACTCAAAAAAAATATATTGACCCAGAAATTCTGGCTACTTTATAATAGACAAAATAGTACTTAATTGAAGTTCAACAAATCTTTTGGAAGTAAATCATTTTTTTTCTGAACATTAACAAGCTAATGGAGAAAGGCATGTTTAAGAATCTAAAGTTAGGAACAAAGATTGGAGGCGGGTTCGGTATCTTAATCTTGATCTCCTGTATTCTAGGTGGTTTGGCCATCTACAATATGGGCCACATAAAAGAAAACTCTAATCAGCTGGCCAAAGAATATGTTCCTGAAGTCGAGGTAGCCAATGGTATGGAAGAAAGCTCCCTTTTAACCATGTATGCCATGCGCGGATATGGGCTCTCAGGAGAGGACCGCTTTCGCTCGGCGGCAGATACCAGGTTGGGTCAAGTCAAGCAGCATATCCAAGAGGCCCAAAATTTGGCTGAAAATTCCCCTCACCTGGTCAAACTAAAAGGTGAAATTGATGATATTGAAAAGAAAGTAACTGCCTATGAAAATTTGGTCCTGCAGACAGATAAAAAGATAGAAAAAATGGATCAAGCCAAGGGCAAGATGGACAACCATGCTGCTTCATATGTTAAAATCTGTAAAAATTTTTTAAACGGGCAGAAAAGAAAGTTTGGCACTGACCTAAAAGAAAGGCAGGAAAAAATAGCCCTGGTTAATCAGATTACCAACAAAGGCACAGAGGCCAGAGTCCTGAACTTCAAGTCTCAGGCCCTGGACAGACCAGGACTTATGGACAAGGCGATCCAGGCCATCAGCAGCATAGACCCTCTGATATCAAGACTTAAAAAAATAACCAGAGACCAAGAGGATATTAAAAAGATTGAAGCCATTGTCCAGGCTGCAAATGGATACCGCCAAGCCATGTCTGAGTTTTTGAGTGAATATAAAAGCGGGGCATTGGCAAACGAGGCAGAATTGGACCGATTGAGGGGAAAGATGGACAACAATGCAGCCATGTATGTCAAAAACAGCGAGGAGTTTTTGCAAGTGCAGCAGGAAAAGCTAAGCACTGATATGACTGAGAGGTTCAAAAAAGTTGAGCTGGTCAACAATATAATAGATGCAGGCAATGCCTTGCGGGTGGCCAATTTCAAAGCCCAAGCAGATAGGAATATCCATGAGCTGGAAGAGGCGCAAAAGACCTTTGATCTGGCCCTGAGCAGTAATATTGAGAAACTTCGTCCAATTACCCGAGATAAAGCTGACCTCAAACGAATTGACGGTATAGTTGAAGAAGGAGAAAACTATGACCAGGCTATGGAAAATTTTATCACAGCCTGGAATGCAAACACAGAAACCGGCAAGCAACGAGATGATGCCGGACAGGCCTTGCTTGAATCTACAGAAAAGACTGCCATGGCCGGCCTAAAAGAGACCCACGGCATTGCCAATATGGCTGTGGACCTTTTGAATATGTCCAGCAATGTCATGATAGGCGGCCTGATTCTGGCCCTTATCATAGGTGCTTTAGTGGCCTGGGTCATTACCAGGGCTATCGTCAAGCCGGTCAACCAAGGGGTTGATTTTGCCAAGGGCATGGCTGAAGGGGACTTTACAAAAGAGATAGATATCAAGCAAAAGGATGAGATCGGGATCCTGGCCGAGGCTATGAATACAATGGTCCGCAAGCTAAGGGATGTTGTGGCTGAGGTCCAGTCTGCCTCAGACAATGTAGCCTCTGGAAGCGAAGAAATGAGCTCATCTTCAGAAGAGCTTTCCCAGGGAGCAACTGAACAGGCATCAAATATAGAAGAAGTGTCTTCCAGCATGGAGCAGATGGCTTCCAATATCCAGCAGAACACGGAAAATGCCCAGCAGACCGAAAAGATCGCCCAGCAGGCAGCAAAAGATGCAGAAGACGGAGGCAAGGCAGTAAATGATACAGTCAAGGCCATGAAGGATATAGCTGATAAGATCTCCATAATAGAAGAGATCGCCAGGCAGACCAATCTGCTGGCCTTAAATGCTGCCATTGAGGCGGCCAGGGCCGGCGAAGCAGGCAAGGGATTTGCAGTGGTTGCGGCCGAAGTGCGCAAACTAGCTGAGAGAAGTGGCAATGCAGCCAACGAGATCAGTGAGCTCTCCTCAAGCAGTGTGGATGTAGCTGAGAAGGCTGGGGAGATGCTGCAAAAGATGGTCCCGGATATTCAGAAAAATGCCGAGCTGGTCCAGGAGATCGCCGCAGCCAGCCGGGAGCAGAACTCTGGAGCAGAGCAGGTGAACAAGGCGGTGCAGCAACTGGACCAGGTCATTCAGCAAAATGCCTCTGCCTCTGAAGAGATGTCCTCTACAGCAGAGGAACTTTCCAGTCAGGCTCAGCAATTACAGGAAACCATGTCCTTTTTCAGGGTTGACGGGGCAGGGGCATCGGCAGGGCAAAGCCAGGACCAGGCCAAGACCAAGTTCAGTCACAGAGGCAAGCTGACGAAGCTGAACAAGGGACAGGATAGTTCTGAGACACAAGGATCAAACAAGCAGGTCGGCCAGGGCGAGCAAAGGAAGATGGCCCTGAATATGGGTGGACACGGTGATGAGCAGGATGAGGACTTTGAGAGATATTAACTTGAAAAAGTTTTAAGTGTTAAGGAAGAATGAAAAACTTTTCATGGTATAACATTTTAAGGTTTGGCGATTTGATTGTGAAAGCGTTAAATCTTCGCTTTTTCAATAAGATAGCAAGGAGCTATTATGAATAAGGAATTAGACAATGTAACCAATCAATATCTGACCTTTGTTCTGGATCAAGAGCTGTACGCCTTAAGCATTGCTCATGTACAGGAAGTGTTGGAGTATATGCCCATAACCAAAGTCCCGGGCACTCAGGATTTTATGCTTGGGGTCATCAATGTGCGCGGCCATGCCGTACCGGTTGTAGATTTACGTCTTAAGTTCGATCTAAATATTGGCGAGCAAACAGTAGATACTTGCATAATTATTGTTGAAGTCGAGATTGAAAAAGAAAAGACAACTATAGGTGCGCTTGTTGATGGGGTGGAGGAAGTTTTGGAGTTAGATGCGGAAAAAATTGAGCAACCACCCAGGTTGGGGACCAAGATTGATACCGAGTTTATCTACGGCATTG
>CAZPEL010000063.1:0-3470 GCA_964585585.1 uncultured Gammaproteobacteria bacterium
TTGGGAGAGATCTGCGGACAATATTTAAAGAAAGGTTCCAAGGTCTATATCGAAGGAAGATTACAGACCAATGAATGGACCGGAAACGATAATGTAAAGAGATACAAGACCGAGATAGTAGCTGAGAATATGATCATGTTGGACCGAGGCGGCGGTAATGCCGGAGGAGGCGGAAATTTTAACACTCCTTCAGCTAACCAGTCGCAGGAGCAACCTTCTTATGAGGAGCCGGCTGTCAATTCGGAGCAACAGACCAATGCCGGCGGCCAACAGTCGGGTCAAGCCGGACCCAATGAGGAAGAGGATATAAAAGTAGAAAATATACCGTTTTAATAAGTAAAATCAAACAGTATGGATAACAAAGTCAGCAACAAGAAACATTGTTATTTTTGTGTTAACAATATTGAAGAAGTGGATTACAAGGATGTGAATACACTTCGAGGATTTGTTAACTTTCACAATAAGATCTTGCCGGCCAAACGGACCGGTACTTGTGCTTGGCATCAAAGAAAATTGACCCAAGCCATCAAGAGGGCTCGGATCATGGCCTTGATGCCTTTTACCAGGCACTAAACAGCCTGTAATTAAAAACTTAAAAGCTTGAAGCTAAAAGTTGCGAATATGTTAGATATCAGTAAGATAAAACAAGGAACCATTATTCAATTGGATAATGATCCTTATTTGGTGATCAAGTCCGACCACCACAAGATGGCCCGGGGCGGGGCCGTACTCAAGACCAAATTGAGGAACTTGGTCAACGGTAATATCCTGGACAAGACCTTTCAGGGCAACGAAAAAGCGGAAGAGGCCCACACCGAGAAAAAGAAGGCCAATTATTTGTATAATGACGAGGATAACGCCCATTTTATGGATAATGAAACCTATGAGCAGTTTTCCTTGAGCTTAGACTCCCTGGGCGAGAAGAAGAATTTTTTAAAGGAAGGCATTGATGTGACCATTTTATATTTTGAAGGCGACCCGGTGGCCGTGGAACTGCCCATAAAAATGGAGTTCGAAGTTACTCAAGCCCCTCCGGGGGTCAAGGGTAATTCCGCCAGCAACACCACCAAACAGGTAGAGTTGGAGACCGGCCTTACTATAAGCGCTCCCATGTTCGTAGAAAAAGGCGATGTTGTCCGGGTTAATACCGAGACCGGAGAATATGTGGAAAGAGTAAAATAAATTCAGTGATCATACCAACAAAAAACCGGCCGTAAGGCCGGTTTTTGGATATATAAATTTTGGTTTTAGGTTTCGGCTTCCTCTTTGGCTTTGGCCGCTTCTTGTATCTTTTCCCGGATCTGTTTCATCATTTTGGGGTTTTGCCTTAGAAACTTTCTGGCGTTTTCTCGGCCCACGCCCAGTTTGTTGTCCTCAAAATTATAAGTATTCCCGGATTTTTTGACCACATCATAATTAACTCCCAGGTCCAGCAAGTCGCCGGCTACAGAGATGCCCTCGTTATACATAATATCGAATTCACAAGTTCGGAACGGAGCGGCCACCTTGTTCTTGACCACTTTGCATTTGACCCGGTTTCCGATGATCCTTTCCGCCTGCTTGATCTGGGCGGCTCTTCTAACCTCGATTCTAACCGAGGAATAGAATTTTAAGGCGGTACCTCCGGTAGTGGTTTCCGGATTTCCGAAAAAGACGCCGATCTTTTGCCGGATCTGGTTGATAAAGATAACAATAGTATTGCTTTTGGAGACTATACCGGTGAGCTTTCTTAGGGCTTGACTCATCAATCTGGCCTGCAATCCCATTTGTTGGTCTCCCATATCGCCTTCGATTTCTTTTTGGGGGACCAAGGCGGCCACACTGTCCACCACCACTACATCCACGGCATTGGACCTGACCAATGTTTCCAGGATTTCCAGGGCTTGCTCTCCGGTGTCGGGCTGGGAAATAAGCAAGTCGGATACATTAATACCGATCTTTTTGGCGTAATCCGGATCCAGGGCGTGTTCCGCGTCCACAAAAGAGGCCACTCCGCCTTGTTTTTGTACTTCCGCCACAATGTGTTGGGCCAAAGTGGTTTTACCGGAAGTTTCCGGACCAAAGATCTCGATTATTCTCCCCCTGGGGACTCCGCCTACACCCAAGGATAGGTCCAGGGATAAGCAGCCGGTGGTTACGGAGCTGACATCAGCTTTTTTAGATTCCCCGAATTTCATTATCGAACCTTCTCCGAACCTGCTTTTTATCTGCTCCACGGCGGCATTGGCCGCCTCCATTTTTTCATTAGCCTCTCCTTTTTTTTGTTCCTTGTTTTGTTTGGCCATATAAGTCGATTTATTTTTATATCTTGTTACACCTTAAAGGATTTTAGGTAAAAATGCAACAACCAATCATTGATTCTATATTATTGGAAAGCTTTTGTATTACATACTGTAATTAATTTTTCAATATCAAATTTCCAATATCAAATATCTAATACCACCTCTTGACAAGGTTTTCAAAAAGATTTAAGATTGATTTAGAAATTAAAACAAAAAAGATCTTAGAATCGGAACAGCGATATAAGAGTTATATCTCTGTTTTTTTCTTAGTTTTTTGTTTTTCGGACTTTGACAATTCAAGCACAACAATGCAACAAAATATTTTTGGCGCTAACAGGCGCCAATTCGGATAATTGCTATTTATTAGTTTATTTATAGCTAGAGATCATAATCTCTCATATTTTATATGAGAGTTTGATCCTGGCTCAGGATGAACGCTGGCGGCGTGCCTAAGGCATGCAAGTCGTACGTGTTACCTTCGGGTAACGCGTGGCAAACGGGAGAGTAACACATTGGTAATCTACCCCGAAGTCGAGTATAACCCCGCGAAAGTGGGGACAATCCTCGATAAAAGTGGGGGGTCATATGACATTCCCACTTAAATCCCTCACCAATTTCTGTGAATAATACAATTTTAAATTTAGTTGGTTATAATTTGATCGTGATAAAATATTCAAAGATTGTTCATGGAAATTGGTGAGGGAGCTTCGGGAGGAGCCTATGGCCTATCAGCTTGTTGGTGAGGTAACTGCTCACCAAGGCAGCGACGGGTAGCGGGTGCGAGAGCATTACCCGCCTCACTGGGACTGAGACACTGCCCAGACTCCTACGGGAGGCTGCAGTCAGGAATCTTCCCCAATGGCCGAAAGGCTGAGGGAGCGACGCCGCGTGCATGAAGAAGCTTTTCGGAGTGTAAAGTGCTTTTAACCGGGAAAAATCCATGATATTACCGGTTGAATAAGGGGCTGCCAATCTCGTGCCAGCAGCAGCGGTAATACGAGAGCCCCAAGCGTTATCCGGATTTACTGGGCGTAAAGGGTCCGTAGGCGGTTTGTCGCATCTCCTGTTAAATCTCTTAGCTTAACTAAGAGGCCGCAGGAGAGATGGATAAACTAGAGGCCGGGAGAGGCAGACGGAATTGCCGGTGTAGGGGTTAAATCCGTTAATATCGGCAAGAACACCAAATGC
>CAZPEL010000064.1:0-3387 GCA_964585585.1 uncultured Gammaproteobacteria bacterium
AATTCGGGGATCGTCTAATGGTAGGACACCAGGTTCTGGTCCTGGCGATCGTGGTTCGAATCCACGTCCCCGAGCATTGTTTTATATTGCAGTCCGCTTACGCGAGACTGCAACAGGGTCAAAAACGATCTAAGAGCTTGGTAATGGAAGGCCCCTTCCCGCCTAAAACCAGAGAGCTAAAGAAATATATATTTTTATATAAGATTGCAACGAGACCAAAACAAAAAGAGTGGCTTTAATGCCACCCTTTTTGTTTTTTGAATCTCAAAAGTTTTTAATACTCGATCGGTTTTTTGGAGTCATCTTCGTCAATATCCAGTGAGTTCGGCACTTCATTCGGAGTGATTATTTCCGGGTTACCTTTGTAATATATCTCCCCGTCCTCTATAACTGATTCCAGAGTAGTGTTGGCGTTAACTTGAGCGGTTCCTCTGCCCAAAACATTTATTACAGCATTCTCGGTTTTTAGGTCAAAGGCGAATAGGTCGGAGCTTCTTTCCAAGTTGGCAGTTAATTTGTCGGCACTTCCCTCTAAGTGAGCTTCGGAATGATCATCCAGATCGATTTTGATATCCCGGGAGTTGAGAGTGGTGCCATTCAGGTCGCTAAAACCATCCATGGATACGGTTAAAGCGCTTGAGGAGCCGGACAATTCCATGTCGGCACTGCCGGTTATTTCAATATCTTGTGTAGGATTAAATAGGTCGGCTTTTATATCAGAGGCGCCTCGAGCTTCTACTTTGATCCGGTCGTTATCAAAACCTTGAATATCAGCATCAGCCGAATCCTCGACTCTTATGTATTCCAAGGCGGGCATAGTAATATTTATCTCTGCTTTTCGGTCGTAGCAGAACAAACAGATCCCGTTCTCGGGTTCTTCTTTTATTAGTAATTGTCCGTCCGTCACATTCAGCCGGATATCATTCAGGTCTTTTTCCCGGCCGGACATATTTATTTGAAAATCTTCCCCTTGGACCAAATTAACTTTATTATTATCCGATATTAATATTTTGTTGAAATCTTTTATTTCCTTGTTTATGGTTATGGATCTTTCGTTCATGGATTGGTCCACCCTTCGTCCTATTTCCGGAGCTGCTTCCACGGCCACCAAGCCGAAAACCAAGAGCGATATCATCCATATTCCCACCATAACGCTTATGGATAGCGTGGTCAGGGTGTTCTTTCTTTTGGCTAGGGCGACGCCGATGAGAATAAAGAACACAGTAGGCACTATTATGATCAGATAAGAAGAGATCAGGCCGGTGTAATATTGGCCGGTGGATAGGATCTCTCCCAGGGGTATCTCCGAATTAATGTAGGCAGAATCTATATCCAAAAGAAAGACCGCGGCCATAAAAGTGGCGGTGGCGGCGACCATCAGATTTATGGCCACGATAACTATTCCGGCCAAACTGATGACTATCGGCCATAATTTTTTGATCAAGTTTCCCGCCGCCTCGAATACGGCATTCAAAATATTAAGCGGAGCCGATTTTAATTTTTTTCTGGTTTTGGGGTCGGCAACTTTGCTTTTTATATTCTCTTCTATGGTTTTCAGGGTTACCGAGTCGCCCCTCATTTCCAATTTTTGGGCATTGGTCTCGGCTTTGGGCATGGCTATCCACAGGACAATATAAAGCACGGCACTGGTCCCGTAAAATAGGAAGGAAACCACAAAAAGCACCCGAAAAATAACCGGGTCAATATTGAAATAAGCCCCCAGGCCGGAGCAGACTCCGGCTATCACCGCGTCATCCGGATCGCGGTACAATCTTTTCACATTCTCTTTTTTATCCTCCTCTCCGTCGGGGGATTCATCCGCCTCTTGGGCGATATCCTGGACTGAACCCATAATTCCGATTATTTCTTCCACATCCTTTTTGATTATAACTTTTTTCTTGCCGGATATTTTAGAGGAAAATTTTTCCGCCACATTGGATTCTATGTCGGTGATGATCTCTTCTTTGCCCTCGGTTTGAGCAAAGTATTGTTTAATAGAATCGAGATAATTCTTTAATTCTTCATATCCGTCCTCCTCGATATGGAATATCATTCCGTTTAGAGTGATAGAAATGGTTTTGTTCATACTTTTAAGATTATTTAATTATTTTTTAGAAGAGAGGAGATGGATTTATTGATCCTTTTCCACGATTCCTCCAATCCCCGGAGTGATTCTTCGCCCTTGTCGGTCAAGTAATAATATTTTCTAGGAGGTCCGCTTTTGGATTCCTCCCAATGATATTGCAGAAGCCCCAAATTCTTTAATCTGCTTAAGATAGGGTAGAGGGTGCCCTCCATAACTATCAGGTCCGCTTGTTTTAATTTTTTCAGAATATCCGAAGCATAGACCTTTCTCTGCGAGATTACCAAAAGGATGCAGAATTCCAGAATTCCTTTCCGCATTTGGGCCTTGGTATTCTCGGTTTCTTTGCTCTGTTTTGGGGCCATAATGTTGAATTTAAAAATTATATTAACAAGGTAACACAATATACTTTGCATTGCAAGGTAATGGGTTGTGGATAACTCAAGATCTTGGGCCGATGGCATCTTTTTAGTAAGGGGTTGGCCCAGTGGCAGTCTCTCAAAATAGGGCCGTCACTTTTTTATGGGCATGTTTATTTTTTTGATTGCAGAATTGTTTCGAGGTTTTTTCTGTGCTAAAATAATACCAGGATCTATAAAGCTTAACTTAAAAATATGGAACAACAACATAGGCCTGAATTTACAACTGTACTTTGTTTTATCCTTTTTGTGATCTCTATTGGCTATTTTACTATTTGGGGATACGAATGGATAAACTATCTGCTCAGCAAGTCCTTTGATGTACAAACAGATAAAACAATTTTTGATCTTTTTGCTGGTCTTATAGCTATGATATCGAGCATCCCTGTTTTTATAGGCACCGTTTTTGCCTGGAAAATGAAACCCTTTAACCCCAAATTTATGATAATTGGCCCGGTGGGTTTTATGATCAAAAACCTTTTTGATATTGTCAACGACATCATACCGTTAACAAAAATGGACACAATAGCCCCGATACATATAACAAACACCACTCAGGCAATTGGAGCTGATATCTTCCATATCGCTTTTTGGGCATTTGTTATGGCTTTTTTTGCCAGAAAAACATTTGCAGATTTTATATTAAGAAATCTTTCCTCAAAAAAGAAAACTAACAATATCGATCCCTCCCTTTAAAAAACCAGACATTTTTAATGTAATATACTGAATTAATGTCTTATAAAAAAAGCAACAGCTCGTTCGAAGAAACTGTTGCTTGTCCCCAAAGAGAGAAGAGAGAGGGGGGGCGACAAAGCCTTTATATCATAAATGTGCTGTCTCTTTTTTTTGGTCCCGTCGCAGTCTCACCGAGTGAACTGCGGCTTT
>CAZPEL010000065.1:0-3329 GCA_964585585.1 uncultured Gammaproteobacteria bacterium
TACTGTTGACTATCTGTTTTAGTTCTCCGGAGCGAAGCGGAGGAGAAATTATTGTGATTTGAAATTTGGTGCTTTTCTTTTTTTTATTGAATAATAAAAAATAATCCCGCAAGTTCGGTAAATTCGGTTTTGAATAATATTTTGCCCCAAACGAACCAAACTAAAGGGGTTGCAATAAATCAAGATATATGCTATAATAAAAATATCAATATCAATCCCGCACCTTTTTACGCCTCATGTGAATCAAAGTTTATCTTGCCATAATTTATATGGGCCAATAACAAGAATAAAACCTAAAGTTTAAAAAGGTGCGGGATAAAGCAAAACAAAAACAAAAATGACAATCAAAAAATCAACAACCAAAAGCAATTTTTGTTATGGATTTATAACATCTCTACTACTGGTAGGGATTTTTTTGTGCCCTACCCCCACCCGGGCTTCGGATATCACTCCGGAAAAAATAATTCAACTCACCAACCAAAAAAGGGAACAAAAAGACTTGAGCCGATTAACGGCCAACCAATATTTAGCCCAAGCCGCTTACCAAAAAGCGGAATTTTTATTACAGAATCAACTCTTTGATCATAATACTGCTAAAAAAAGATTCTCGGACTGGGTCAAAGAAACCCCTTACCAATATTCCTATGTCGGGGAAAACCTAGCCATAGACTTTACCGAAAGCAAAGATATAATCCGGGCTTGGATGAATTCCGCCAACCATAAAAAGAATCTTCTTTATCCGAAATACAAGGAAATAGGAGTGGCGGTTCTTCAAGGTCGATATCAGGGGCATGATTCCACTTTGGTTGTGCAAATTTTTGGTACACCTTTAAAAACCGCCACCTCTCAAGAAACCTCCCTTCCGGCCGACACAAATTCTTCAATACAAACAGAACAAAAGGACGAAAAAAATCCCGAGATGATCTCGGGACCAACAAACTCCGACAAGAATAAAATACCTCTTCTATCCGCAAAAAACGATCCCATTCCCGCCGTAAAAGCTCTACTTGGGGCCGCAGCCATTGCCATGATATTAACCTACCTCTACGCCCTGACTTTAACAAAATTGAGTGAAAAAAATCATACCCGAGTCCGTTCTTAAAATAAAGAGGGCTGCTTGTCTTTTTTCTCTTCCGGTTTAAATATGCTTACTTCTCCATATTGACCGTCAAAGCCGGGCCGGACCATTAGATCTCCCTTTCTTACCCGACTGACACCCTCTACTATGACCGGATCGGCATATTCTTTTAATCGATCCAGGTCCGCCTCCATTAAAATATGAAGTTCACTGCCGGCTTGGTCTATCAATTCTTCATAAACCCCCTGGACTTTCCGGGAGTTCCGAGACTTGATGCCCAGTGATTCCGCTATTATCTTGTCCAATTCCACCAATTTTCTAAAAGGTGTATGCTCCTCCGGAACAAAGCCCTCTTCCCGGTCCGCCAATTCCTCCACTCGATTCATAACCCCTACGGTCAGGGGTTTTTTGCATACCGGACAAATATTTTTATGTTTATGGGTCTCTTGCGGTTTATAGCTTACTCCGCAATTACGGTGTCCGTCATAGTGATACATCCCCTCTTCCGGGTAGAATTCAATGGTCTCTAAGAATTTAGTTAGGTCCTTGTTCTTGATCACTTCACGGATCTCTTTATAACCGGGCTCTTGAAGGTCCATAACATTGGCCTCCCGACCGATATTGGGCAAGCTATGGGCATCGGAATTAGAAAGGGTGGTTAGATCATCCAGGGCGGATATGCGCCAATTCATGGGCGGATCACTGGACAGACCGGTCTCATAGGCATAGATATGTTCGGTCTGGTCATGAAAGCATTCTTCCATGCTATTAAAACCGGATTTGGAGCCGAACACCGCAAACCAGGGAGTCCAGATATGGGCCGGATAGATCAGAAACTCGGGATGGATCTTTAAACATAATTTAACCAAGTCCGGGGCGCTCATGCCCAAAATGGGCCGGCCGTCGGAACGTATGTTATAATGTTTGTCCAAATAATTGTTTAATTCCTCTACGGCTTCCAGATTCGGAGCGTGGACCATTATATGGATCCTTCTGACCTGGTCGCCGTCCTTATAAATAAGGGCCAGCTCCGTAGATAATAAAAATTTAGTAGCTTGGTCCGAACCGCCTTTGACCCGATACAAACCGGAATCGCCCACCTCTTCCAGGGTGGCCTTGATATGATCGAACCATTGCGGAAAAGTAAAATCACTGGAGGCAACTATATCCACGCCTTTTTTACGGCAGGCCTCGTCAATATGGGGCAAGGTTAAATGCCGGGAGCAGGCCCGGGAATATTTGGAATGGATGTGTAAATCCAATATTTGGCGCATATTTTTTAATTTGCTAAATAATCTTCCGCTCTTTTTAGATCCTTATGGTCATTGATCTTTAACCAATGCTCGGCCTCCTCTATTTTAACCTCCTTATCCCGGGCCACCCGGACCAAAGTTTGGGGCAGGCCGTACTCCTCCTTGCCGGTTAAGGGAACCAGGTCGTAATCAAAGAACTCACGGCCCAGAACGAACATGCCAGTATTCAACAAACCTCCTTGTTCATGCTCGCCTTCTCGGATCTCTTGGAGATTCCCTTGGTTATCAAAAACTATCCTGCCGCCAATAAAGGGCGAATCCGTCCTGTGGGTCAGCATTACCCAATCATACTTCAAACATTTGTTTATATCCCGGCGAAAATAAATATCATCACCCATCATAACCAAAAATTTCCCCGATATCAAATCCCGGCACTCGTGAACCGCCTGGCCGGTACCGGCCAAACTCTTCTGTTTCACATATTTGATCCTTCTGCCTTGATAATCATCCCCAAAAACCTCCTTTATTTTGTGACCCAAATAACCCACTACCAAAATAACCTCCTCAACTTCTCGGGGAAGGGCATCCAGCTTATGTTGGATCAAACTCTTGCCATGTACTTGGACCAAGGGCTTGGGGATATTATCGGTCAAAGGTTTTAGGCGAGTGCCTTGACCGGCGGCCAAAATAACTGCTTGCATATATTAAATAAGTAAATTAAATATAAAAAGTAAAATAAGTGCCGAATATTTTAATATTCTCTCTACTTATTTTACTTCCTTTACCTCCAGATCTAACCGAAATTCCTTGCCGTGATCCTTAAAACCCAATTTCTCATACAAAGCATGAACCCGGGGCTTGGAGTAACGACTGGTCATTATTATCTTATAACAATTTCTTTTTCCGGCCTCCTCCATCATATTCTCCACCAACCGCGAACCCACGCCTTGTCCTCGATACTCTTCTTCCACGAATACATCCTCAATAAAGCCAAAAGG
>CAZPEL010000066.1:0-3208 GCA_964585585.1 uncultured Gammaproteobacteria bacterium
ACTAAGATAAAATTTTTGCGAACTCGGGTTGGCTGTGGGCTCCTACAGAATATAAAAAATAGGGCGCGGAGCAAAAATTTTATCTTAGTTTGGAATTCTGTTGATCTATTTAAGGTGCATTTGACTGTTTGATGTAGGATTTATTCTAATATTAGAATAGCAATAATAACCTATATGTCAATACCCTTAAAAATTAGCTAAAATTAAATAAATTTTTTATAAAGTTACAGAATTTACCCCAACTTTTCCACAACTAAAATTCAAATAATTGAGCAATTGCGCTTTATTCCCTCTCGTCTTCGGCATAGATGACCTCCAAGTCCTTTCTCTCCCACTCAAAAAGTTCTTCATCCTTAAAAAATCTTTTAACCTCTTTTTGGGCATTCTCTACGCTATCAGAAGCATGAACTATGTTGGCCTGGACACTCATGGAAAAATCTCCTCTAATAGTTCCGGCATCAGCCTTCCGACCTAAAGTTTCTCCGCTGATAAGCCTTACGCTTTCCACCGCTTCCAGGCCCTCGAGCACCATGACTATAACCGGGCACTGCTTCATGAATTCCTTGATCCTGGGGAAGAAGGGCTTATCCGCCAAATGATGGTAATGCTCGTCCAGGAGCTCATCGGTCAACCGCATCATCTTCATACCGGATATCTTCAAGCCCTTTTTTTCAAAACGGTTGATTATCTCGCCCACCAAACTGCGGTTCAGGGCGTCCGGTTTTATAATGATCAGGGTTTTTTCTTCTCTGGGTCTAGTCATAAATTCTAAAATTTGATCGGATAGCACTTCTAAAATAAAACAATCCAATCAAATGGATTATTGTCTTAATTTGTTATTACTATAAAATTTTAAAGCAAGAAGGATTTTTATGCAAGACCTTGTATTAGCTCAGCTAATAAAATCAAAATTACGAAAACCATTCTTCTTTATCATTCAATAGACAAAGCACCAATTGAGTAAGCACCAAATTCCAAATTACGATAATTTCTCCTCCGCTTTGCTCCGGAGAACTAAAGCAAATAAATTACAAATTACAATATCCGAAATCACAAACGGGTTTGATCATTGTAATTTTGGTCATTGGAGTTTATTTGATCATTGGTGCTTGGAATTTGGTGCTTTATCTACTCGATATACTTTATATATTTTTTTGGGTATCGGGAGCTAATATCCCCAATGTGGTTGAACTTATTCAACCCTAATTTTCCCGGACCACTCTCCATTCGCCTTCCTCTTTTGTAATGGTAATGGTTCCGTGTTCATCTGTTCTCAATATCCGAGCCCCCTCCCTTTGCAATTTTCTTATAACCCTCAAGCTGGGGTGGCCCGAGTCGTTATCCTCGCCCACCGGGATAACGGCCGCTTCCGGAGAGACCGCCCGCAGGAACCCCCGGCCGCTCGAGCTGTCCGAGCCGTGATGGGATACTTTCAGAATGTCGCTTTCCAAGTCAATATCCCGGGATAATATCCTCTCCTCGGCCTCTTTCTCTATATCCCCGGTAAACAAAAAGGATAGTCCGGAACACTGCAGGCGGGAAACCAGGGAGGCATTGTTCAGATTCTCAAACTCGGAATCCGGAAAGGGATACAAAACATCCAAACCGCAACCGGCTCCCATTTCCACCGAAAACGGAGCGGTGGTTGTGGCCACGACAACCCCTTGCTTGCCCGAGATATCCATTAGATGCTTAAAAGCCGGGGCCTGGGATTGAACCGGAGGCAACAGGATCCTTTTGACATTAAAACGCTCGACCACGCTGTTCAAACCGGTAACATGATCGGCGTGGGGGTGGGTCAAAATGACCAAGTCCAGGGTTTTTTCTCCAAAATCCAGATTCTCGCTCAATTCCCGGACCACCCTTCTGTCCGGTCCTCCGTCTATTAAAATATTTCGGCCTTTAGAGGTTTCTATTAAAATGGCATCCCCTTGGCCCACATCCAAAAAGCTGACCTCCGTATTTGGCGGCCTCCAAGCGGAAAATAAAAAAACAAAAAGGACGGCAAGGCAAACCACCGCCGCCCCTAAAAGGAACCGCTTAAAGCTCATAGTTTTTTATTATTCTTCCATTCCGGCTATATCGCTTTGTTCCGCGAATAAGTAATCCTTCATCTCCTTGGCGAAATTCTCGTCATTTTGCCGGAGCCATTCCATGATCATGGCGGCGTGTTCTTTTTCCTCGTTGGCATTATGGATCAGGATCTTGCGCAGATTCTCGTCCTGACAGGCGTCGGCCCGTTGGTTATACCAATCCACGGCCTCCAATTCCTCTTTTAAGGAATCGATCGCCCTTTTCATATCTTGGGTAATATCCTTTAATTGGGATCTTTCTTCATGTAACATAGAATATTTTTATTTATTAATTAATTATTTAAAATTATTTGAACAATAAAAAACGCCCTGTAGGGCGAATTTTATTTTTCCGATTTAGATGAAAACTCTGCGTTAAAAGCTTGGTGAAGTCGTGATTTCTTTCTATCTCGAGTATTTTTTTTGATCACGCCTTTTTGAGCTGCTTTATCCAATGCTTTTAAAGTTTGCGGCACCAATTCCTCTGCTTTTTTCTTATCTTTGGCTTCTATTGCTTTTTTGCTTTTCTTGATAAGATCTTTGAATTTTCTTTTGATCTCACGATTGTAGTGCCTTTTCTTGGCGTTCTTCCGCAACTCTTTTTTGGCTGCTTTGGTATTAGGCATAACTGAATTCTTTAAATTTATTAATAAGCAATAACTAAATTTAACATTTATTTTTGATTTTGTCTATACCGCGTCGAATGTCGGAGTGGTGGGATTCGAACCCACGATCTCATGCTCCCAAAGCATGCGCCTTAAGCCATCTAGGCCACACTCCGGTCAAGGATTCGCCCGGCATGCGCCGGGCGCCCCGCGTATGCGGGGCGAACCCACGATCTCATGCTCCCAAAGCATGCGCCTTAAGCCATCTAGGCCACACTCCGGGGAATGTCGAATTTCCTACCTGTCGGTAGGCAGGCGAATTTCGAGTTACGAATATCTATCACAGTTCACTGAAATTCAAAAACTATCATTTGAAGTAAACCCATGAACTTTAAATTGTCTAGGCAACATTTCGATTCTCATCGATGATATCTGATTAAAAATCTGAAATCAGAAATCATCAAATCTGAAACGAGAATGTGCCGGGGGTGAGAATTGAACTCACGACACAACGATTTTCAGTCGTTTGCT
>CAZPEL010000067.1:0-3168 GCA_964585585.1 uncultured Gammaproteobacteria bacterium
GTTTCATTGTTTCATTGTTTTTATGATTTGAGAACCCCTCCTAACCTCCCTGCCTACCGACAGAGGTAGGCCCTTACGAAGGGGAGGAATCCGAGAACCCCTCCTAACCTCCCCTTGCGAAGGGGAGGAACCCAAAGGATTGTTTCTGTGTTTCATTGTTTCATTGTTTTTATGATTTGAGAACCCCTCCTAACCTCCCTGCCTGCCGGCAGGCAGGCCCTTGCGAAGAGGGGGAAGTGAAAGGATTGTTTTATTGTTTCATTGCTTCCTTGTTTTTATGTTCTAGTGCTTTCATGTTTTCATGATCATCACCAGTGGAATTTCCATTCCCAGTTGCCCTTGTCTTGGTCCAGGCAGACCGGGTCTTCCACCTTGACCTTGTTGCTGCCGGTTATTATTTCCAAGAGTCGAGAGAAATAGCCCTGGAAGTGGACATAGGCCATGGGGTTGTTTGGGAAATTCTTTAGCATGAATTTGCCCTCTTTTTTTTCTTTGTTTATATCCTTAATTTCCAGCTCGCCCCGGGTGAAGTTGTTGTCCCATTGCTTCACCCCTTTCTTTAAAGTTTTTTCTACGGTGGAGAAATATTTTAAGAATACTCTGGTAATAATGGATCTGGGCATTATATATCTGCCGATGTTTTGAATTTCCCGGTCATCCCAATCAAAGATCCGGGCCGCGGTCACGAAAAAGATATGGGCCCAGCTTTCCGGGACCCATTCCGTGTCCCGGTATTGTTTCGCGTCGCCGATGTCAAAACCCATTTTTTCTATTGTGTCTTTTACCTTCTTTACTCCTTTATCGCCGTAGTTCTCCCGTACATAGTTGATATAATATTTGACATGCTCCGCCCGTTGCTTGCCCATCAGGTGCTTGTATTGGTTTATTTCTTGTTTGAGTTTGTTTAATTCTTTTTGGTCCATAATTTTTTGTTTATTTCGTATAAATAATAGTAGCAAACTTAAGGGTATTTTTAAAGCCGGTTGGAGTGGTGGTAATTATGGTCCAACTCTGTTAAAATGGAGTTGGAATCGGCCGGAAGTCTTTGTGTTGAAAAAAGACAGCTATTTGTTATAATAAAATAATTTTCTAATATTCTCTGTGGAATTTCTCGATCCACCCATTTGATGGTTGGATTGTTTGTTTAAAATTAATTTTTAAATATATGAGCAAAACTCTTTATGACTTGGCTCCGCGGCAAAAAGGGGTTATAAAAAAGGTTAAGGCCTGTCCTCATATAAAGGAAAGACTTCATAGCTTCGGTTTGATCCGCGGGGTGGAAGTAAGCCCGGAGGGCAAGGCGCCTTTGGGCTCTCCCCGGATCTATAATTGTCTGAACTCTAAAATATCTATAAGAAATAATATTGCTAAACAGATCCAAATATATGAAGACTAAATTTTTGGCGGGATTGATCGGCAATCCCAATACCGGCAAGACTTCGCTTTTGAATTCTTTGGCCGGAATGTATCTGCATGTGGGTAATTGGCCCGGTAAGACCGTGGAGAAAAAAGAGACCCAGGTGAAAGTGGACGGGCATGAGATACGGGTAGTGGACTTGCCCGGGACTTACAGCATAGCTCCTTACAGCGAAGAGGAGAAAGTAGCCCGGGATTTTATCGACCAAGAAAAACCGGATGTCATAATCCAGACCGTGGATGTGAATACCTTGGAGCGGAATTTGCTTATGACCCTGGAGCTTTTGGCCATGAACATCAAGGTGGTTTTGGCCTTTAATTTCAATAAAGAGGCCCGGAAGAGGGGAGTTAAGGTTAAGAAAAAGGAGTTGGAAGAGTTTTTGCAGGTGCCTATAGTGGAAATAGAGGCGAATACCGGCCAGGGGCAAAAAGAGCTTTTGGACCAGGTGGTGGCCACTTCGGAGCGGGAGTATCACCGCCCTTCTTTCCTGCCGGAGTTAATGAAGAATGAGCAAGAGATATCCCATGTTCAGGCAATCGATTTTTTAAGGAAGAATATCAGCAATAATTTTTTCCAAAGCACTCCGCACGGATTTTCTAAAAAACTGGATACCGTGGCCTTGAGCAGGATCTGGGGCTTTCCCTTTTTGCTTTTGGTGGTCTATTTGATGTTTAAGTTTACCTTTGTTCTGTCTTCTCCCTTGATAGCGGTGGCGGAACAGGCCTTTTCCACTTTGGCCTCCTGGGTCGCCCTGTTGCCGTTTCCCCCCTTCCTGATTTCCATGCTCAAGGACGGCCTGATCGGCGGTATCGGTTCGGTGGTTGTTTTTGTTCCTCTGATATTCTTTCTTTTTATAGCCATTGCTTTTCTGGAGGATAGCGGTTACTTGTCCCGGGCGGTGGTCTTGACCGACCGGATCTTCCAGCGCTTCGGGGTTACAGGCCGGAGTTTGATCCCTATGATCCTGGGCTTTGGTTGCAATGTGCCGGCGGTTATGGCCGGTCGGACCATTAGGCAGAAAAAGGAAAGAAAAATAGCCATTTTTGTAAATCCCTTTATTTCCTGTAGCGCCCGTTTGCCGGTCTATCTAATGGTGGCCCATATTTTTTTTCCGGCTCGGGCCACTTTGGTGGTTTTTTCCCTGTATGTGACCGGAGTTTTAATAGCTTTTTTAATAAGTTTTGTTTATTCCAAGCTATCCGGGGCGGGCGAGGAGTCCGGGATGATAATCGAGCTTCCGCCCTATAGAAGGCCTAATTTCAAGAATGTCCTACGCAGCGGCTGGAACAATACTTATTTGTTTTTGAAAAAAGCCGGAACTCTGATTCTGCTTGCTTCTTTGGCGGTGTGGCTTTTAGCCAGTTTGCCGATCGGCGTGGAATACGGCGGCGCTTCCAGCTGGCTGGGAATTATAGGCAAACAGATCAGTTTTATTTTCGACCCGCTGGGCTTCGGCCATTGGGCCTTTGCCGTGGCCCTGCTTTTCGGAGTGGCGGCCAAGGAAACCATAATTAGTACTTTGGGCGCTTTATTCGGGGTGGGGGAGTCCGGTTTGGCCCTGGCTCTGCCCGCTAAAATAGCCCCCGCCGGGGCCTTGGCCTTTTTGTTCTTTGTTTTGCTTTACATTCCTTGCTTGGCCACTATGGCCACGGTAAAAAAAGAGACCGGCAGCTGGAAGTTTGTATTGGGGCAGGCCTTGACGACCTTTGCCGTTGCCTGGGTCGTGGCTTATGCCGTAAACCAGGCGGCCG
>CAZPEL010000068.1:0-3093 GCA_964585585.1 uncultured Gammaproteobacteria bacterium
AGGTTTGAAATAAACAAAACTTCTTAATATTATTTTGGAGGTTTTCCAGATGTAGGAAAATAAATTTCCGGCCACTCGGGATCTGCGTCCCGGAAAGTAGTTTACCCGGACCGGAACCTGTTTGATATTGATATTTTTAAAGTATAGGTCCAAAAACATTTCCTGGGTATAGGTAAATTTTCCGAATAAATTCAGATTGATAAGAGTGTTTTGGTTATAGGCCCGAAAACCACAGGAAACATCCGAATAATCGCCCTTGATGATGGTGTTTATGATTCGATTCATTATTTTGTTGCCGTAATATTTTATTTTCGGCATATTTTGGGGCCGGCCGGAACCGAATCTTTCCCCGACCACCATATCGGCTTCTTGGTTTAAAATAGGGGCGACGAGTTTTTTTATATCCTCGGGCTCGAATTGATTATCAGCATCAATGTTCACAGCCAGGTCGTATTTTCGGGACAAGGCACATTCTATCCCCCGGGACAAGGAAAGTCCCACGCCTTGATTTTGGTGGTTCTTTATAAGAAGCGCTCCATGAGTTTGCGCGACTCGGGCCGTTCCGTCTTGACTGCCGTCATCTATTACCAAACAATCCATTCGGGCATTAGGAATATCGTTCTTTTTGATATTAGACAACAGCGGACCCAGGGAATCTTCCTCGTTGTAAGCCGGTATTATGACCAGAATTTTTAAGTTTTCTTTATTCGGATCCATGGTAATTTATTTTATATAAATAAAAGAGATCATTGGGGGTTTTGTATTCCAAACTGGCATGTTTCTTTAGGAAGGAATCCAATTTGTCTATATCCTCATAAATACTGGGAATCGCCCGATTGTATTGAGCCAGGTATTCTTCTTTGCCGGCAAAACCCTTCTTTTTTATCCAGTTTACATAGGGTTTGTTCTTTGACCTTACTATATAAGCAATAGAAGCTTTTTTCAATGACCTAAGGAAATTCTGGTCTCCTTGGTGGATATGGCTGCCTATTCGGATGTAATATTTATCCACCATGGTTATTTTGTGATTGTTCTCGATAAAGGCCGTGGGGTAGATCCCGGCCATTAATATTTTATCATCTTCTTCCCAATTTTGATTGTTTATGTATTTGGCCAGGCCATTATAAGGTATCACTTTTTCTCGGTATTCTTGTCGGTCCAGCTCTCCTATTAAGTATTTGGTGTTAAGGTTCAGGTCCAGGCCGTGAAAGAAGCAAAAGAATATTGTTATGGCCGTGAATATATAAAGATATCCGAATTTGCGATAATCCACCACTAAAAAGGATAGAGCCATATACAGGGTTATGATTCCGAAGAAATTATACCAGGTCCTGGCCCCGGCCAAAAAGAACCATAGGATAAACTGCCCCAATCCTATTAGTATAAAAGCGGATCTTGTCCTTTGCTTGCGGTATAAAAAATAAAAAGGCAGGATTAGGATCGGTATAAAGCCAAAATTTACCCATAGACCGGTATCTATCTTATTGCCAACAGATTGACTCCACAATGTTTGAACCATGCCGCTAATGCTGACTTTACTTTTCTCGTTAATAGAATGTCTTATTTCGTTAAGTTCATTTCCTCTTATCTTTTTCCATTTGGGTTTGGTCTTTAATACTTCAAAAGAGGAGTAATCACTGGTTCCAAATACGGTTTGCCAGGGGTGAGTGGGGTTGCTAAAGTATATTTGATTTTTAATTAACCAGGGAGAGAAGAAAATCAAACCTAGAAGTCCGGCCCCAACCAAGTTTTTTAGCACTTGGGCCTTGGGGGTATTGTTTTTTATCTTGGCAAAAATAATTAGAAGCCCTAGGGGCAATATAAGAAAGAAGGCGTTATATTTTATTCCCAGAGCCAGCCCCGCAAAAACCCCGAATAAGTATAGATAATAATGGGAATATGGTTTTTGTTTGTATATATAAAGAAAGGCCGAGTACACCAAAAGCAGGCAATAAAAGGAAAGGAAAAACTCCACTTTGAATTTGTTGAAATAATATTTGTTCCAAGGAATAGTAAGAACTATCAATAAGCCGGCCAGGGCATATGACCTTCCCCAAAAGTTCTTCATAAAACAATAAACACCGACTAAAAGCAGTATAAAGCTAAAAAACTGAAAATGTACGGCAAAAGGAGAGCCCAACAGAGACATGATCCCGGTATAGATCATTTCTGTGTTTTGGCTCCAGTTAGCCCTTATGTGTTGTTCCAGCACTTGGTATTGGTGCTGGTTGATAAAAATATTAGGGCCATTAAAGTAGGCGCTTAAGTCGTCGGTTCCATAGGGTATGGGTTTGATAATATAAACAAAAGCAAGACAGAGCACGAATAACACAAAAAGGATCATTGCCTTGTTATTTCGGTCCAAATTATTTTTTATTTTTAAGGACCAAAGTCGGGATAAGGAGGTTTTTAATTCCGGAAATACCCATAAGGCCAAGAGAAATACAAAGCCCCCTACCACCCAAGCATAGAGAATTTTCAAGGCCAGAATCAAAAATATACCGAATATAAGAGGAATAAATCCCAAGCCCAGGGATATAAAATGTTTTTCCGGTTCTTGGATTTGCTTTTCTATTCGGAGTTTTTTTAAGATCTTGAGCCCCAGGCAGTAAGTAAAAAGCCACAACAAGGAATAAAAGATAAATATAGAAGACACCTTGTAAAAAATATTTAATTCATATATAAGAATATTGGAAAGAACCAGGTTGGGCAGCAACAAAAGATAAAGGTTGGCCACCAGAAGCAGAAACAGATAAATTCCGAGCCAAAAAGAGGGAAAGCTGACCCTTTTTTTTGTAAATAAAAGTCGGGAAAAATAAAAAAAGAAGCACAATAAAGCGGCCACGCCGACAGCGGCGAAAATAAAAGCAACCTCGGCATTATAGTTGAAAAGATAGGGAATGACCGCAAAAATAGTGAGAGTTATCAAAAGGATGTTAATTATTTTATTCTTTGTTTTCATATAATCAAATCAACACCCCTGTCGGGCCGTTTTATATATAAACATAGGTGGGTGTTGCTGTGTTTATTATTTCATATTTTAATTTCTTTTTCCAGTTTTTTCGGGGAGCTAAAAAGAGGTAAATTCCCTGA
>CAZPEL010000069.1:0-3083 GCA_964585585.1 uncultured Gammaproteobacteria bacterium
CTCTTCCTTTTTTTGGAAATTAACTGTAACTCTTTTATTTTTATCCATGATCAATTGACAATCACTGCCGTTACAAGCGCCGGAAAAACCATCCAACTCCCATCCTTCTTGGGCTTGAGCTTTGACTGTTACTTGATCGCCCTTGTTATGAGTGGTCTGCCCCGACGGATCCGCTGATCCTTGTCCCTTGACCTCCACCATTAAAGAGTATGTTTGCGGTTCTTTTTTCTTAAAACGGACCGTTATCTGCCTATCCCGGCTCATGGTCAACTGACATTGGGCTCCGCTACAAGCACCGGAAAAACCCTTGAACTCCCAACCTTGGTCCGGTTCGGCTTTTATTTGTATCTGGCTCCCCTGTTTATAGACTCCTCCGGCCGGATCGGTGCTCCCCTGACCTTCAATATTAACTGTCAATTTATATTCCTTTTCTTGCTCTTGCGAAGATTCCGGATCTGAAGGGGAAATGGAAGGAGCGATAAAATAAACATAACCCAAATATACCACTCCGGCCATTACTATTATTCCACCGCCTATTATTATTGCCCCTATCAACTTGGTCTTGGAATCGGTCCCACCGGTGGAAGCCTTATCCTCTTGGGCTACAGCCTGGATCTTACTACCCTTTTTCTCTTTTTTCTTGGTATCGCCCTTGTCCTTCTTTTTGTCCTGTTTATCTTGTTTTTCCTGTTTTTTGGCGGGCCGACCCAGCTTAACACCACGCGGCATCTTATAGAATTCCACATTCTCTTCTATGTCCTTCTTGTGGTCCTTGTCCTGGTTCTCCGGATCGTTAACTTCCTCTTCCTCGGACTTATTCTTTTTTTCTTCCTCAGATTTTTTGGAAAATCCAAACATATTATTAAAATAACTTAATTATTTATTCAACTTCCCTTCTCCCAAGGGATTAAAACCATTCTCCACTTCTTCTCCGTCCGAATACCCGTCTCCGTCCGTGTCCTTTTCCAAGGGGTCGGTGCCGTATTCTTCCACTTCCTCATAGTCAGTCAGGCCATCCCCGTCAGAATCTTTTTCCAAAGGTTTAGTTTCATATTCTTGTATTTCTTCATAGTCATTCAAGCCATCATCATCAGAATCCTTTTTCAAGGGAAGGGAATCATACTCTATGGCTTCCTCTCTGTCCTTAAGTCCGTCTCCGTCACTATCCTGATCCTTAGGATCGGTTCCTATCTTTTCCTCCTGGGTATCGGTCAAACCATCGCCGTCGGAATCAAGTTTTTTCTCTTCTTCCTTTTCTTCTTCTTCAGAACCCCCTTCATCACCATTCTTTTGTTCGGAAGAATTTTGTTCATCACCTTTATCACCGGAAGAAGAATCTTCAGGACCGGAGGTTTCTTCGCTTTCGCCGCCTTCGTCTTGTTGCGAGTCCTGACCAACGCCGGCTGGGGTGGGTTCTTCCTGATCAGCAGGACTCAACAACACATTAGCTCCCCAAAAAACGGCCACAACGATAATAACCAAGGCCACTGCCCCTAAAATAATATATCTTAAAAACTTACTATTCCCTTTCTTTTTCCCGCCGGAACCTCCTTGATTCGGCACGGCTTTATTTGGCAAAGGTTGAGATGGCGGGGTTTTACCGGCGCCTCCGGACAGACCTCCACTTCCCCGAGAATTTTGAGGCTCGGCATTATTTCCTTCTATAGAAGCAAACATATCCTCCGGTTCTTCTTTGTCCGCCAAAGGCGGTTTTTGGGGGAAAGACTGAGCCTGTTTGGTTTTTTCTTTTCCTTGTTTATTTTCTTCCTGTTTCTGCTCTTTGTCCTCTTGGGATTGCTTTTGACCCACCTTAAAAGGAGAATCGGTCATTCTTTGGCCTCCGTGATCAGGGTCTTCCCCTTGCTTATCCTTTTGCTTTAAAGGGGATTTTTGATTATCAGAAGATTGGGAGGACTTTTGGTTATCCAAGTCGTCAAACATAAGAAATAAAATTAAAAATCATGCTGCATTTATTGTAACTTGTTTTAAAATCAATGGCAACAAAATCAGTTTATTCTTCGGGCCAGGACAAAATCATCAATATAAAAATCGGTGCCGGCGCCGGTGTTATTATAACCGATTTTAACACCGATATTATGTCGAATATCGCCATCATCATTAACCATATTCGTATATTCGGATTGATAAACAAAAGAATCTTTGTATAACTCCCACCCGTTATAAGAGCCACTGTTATAACTACCATTGGCAATATGGGCAAAACTATGAGAAGGATAAGTGTCGGTTTGACCGGCTTCATAATGGTAACAACATCTACTCGAATTATCGGCACAAACCTCCATGCTGCTCCAAGGACAGGGGTCGCCCGTAGTTTGTATGCTTCTGGTCTGACTGGAATTACCTAAACTATAAGCAAATCTGGGTCTAATGGTGTCCTCTAAATTGCCCCTGTAATAAAAAAGAATCAAATATTCCTCTCCTGGTTGCCAACCCAGGGAAGAAACATCGTAAGTCAATTTGCCCCACATAACCCTATTGGTCCGAGCCCAACTCAAAGACTCTCCTTCATTGAATATACAATCACCGCAATGCCCCAAGCTATTATCATCAGTTATATCACATTGATTAGGAGAACCCGAGATCCAAGTAACCGAATAAGGATAATGGTCATAAGGAAATACGCCGTCCCTTAACTCAGTACTGCAAACGCCGGGATAAGGATAGCCGGCCTCCTGGTGGATATACATACTTTGATCTCCGTAAAAAGACTCGGCGTCCGTTATCTCTATAGTAGTAACCTCTTGCGTGGCCACATGCCAATCATCAGGTAATCCTCCAACTGGACCCTGTTCAAAACTAACATTAGTTAAAGTATCCTGATACATGGCATTATTACTAAGATCTATTATAACTTCATCTGCCAAATCGCTCTCATTTCCATCTCCATCAACGGCGGACATATTAACATAATAAATACCTCCGGAATTTTGAACATTGAATTGAGTACTGGAAGAATTCCTTCCTGTTACTGTTTGCTCCTCCCCATAAACACTGGGAGCGTGCCCCCAATATATCTTGTATTGCTCCGTATCATCGGTATTCGGGGTCCAAGAAACCTTAAT
>CAZPEL010000070.1:0-3059 GCA_964585585.1 uncultured Gammaproteobacteria bacterium
ATTGTATGGCGGATAAACAAATAAAAATTTTGTTAGTAGAAGATGATTCTTTTCTGCTGAGCATGTATTCCACCAAATTTGAGCTGGAAAATTTTGATGTGACCATTGCCGAGGACGGAGAAAAGGGCTGGAAATTGGCTCAGAAGGAAGATCCGGATGTTATTCTTTTGGATATCAAATTACCCAAAATGGATGGTTTTGAGGTTTTGAAAAAAATAAAAGGAAACAAAGAAACTTCCAATATCCCCGTTATTCTTTTAACTAACTTAAGCCAAAAAGAGGATCGGGACAAGGGCTTGGACCTCGGAGCGGATGATTATTTGGTCAAAGCCCATTTTATGCCCTCGGAAGTAGTGGGTAAAATAAAGAAATTACTCCAAGGAGGGAGTGAGGATAAGGAATAATTTTTATTTTTTGGTCTTATGGAGATGTCCTCAATTTTTTTAAACAAGATCCTGAGCGAGATAGCCAGTAAGCATGCCGCCGGGGCGCATTTGGCCGTGGGGAGCGCCCCTATGCTTCGAGAGGGGGATAAGCTTTTTCCTATGGGCCAGGAAGAGATCTTGACCGAAGAAAAGATCCAGAATGTTTTGGAAGACATTTTGAGCCAGGACGAAATGGAAGAACTGAAGACCAAAAAAGAGATAGTGGTGGTCAAGAATTTTTTTGACAAATTTCGATTTCGGGTAAATATTTTTTATCAAAAAAATTTTCCCACTTTGGCCTTTCACTATATTTCCGAAAATATCACCGATTGGGGGGAGTTGGGACTGCCGGAACCCTCGAAAAAAGTTATTAAATTCAATGCCGGCCTGGTTATCGTAACCGGGCCCAATAATTCCGGTAAAAGTTCCACCGCCGCCAGTATGATCGAAAAGATCAACCAAGAAGAGAGGAGGTATATAGTAACCCTGGAAAAGCCGGTGGAAAGATTGTTCGTAAATAAAAAGAGCGTTATCAATCAAAGGCAAATAGGCCGGGATGCCAGGTCTTATAAAGAGGGTCTGCTGAACTGTTTGGACGAGGATGTGGATGTGGTCTATATCGGCGGCATGAAGGAGGAGTTCGAAGCCAACCTTCATTTAATGCTGGATCTGGCCGCCGGGAATTGTTTGGTCGTTCTGGAGATGGACACTAAGAACTCCATCAGGACCATAGAAAAGATCCTGAATATAATGCAGAAAAAGAAATCAACCGAGTCTTCTTGTTATATGTTGGCGGATACTCTTTTGGCCGTTTTCGCCCAAAAATTGATCCCCAATAAACAGGAGGGATTATCTTTGGCCGCGGAAGTATTGTTGGTAAACTCCTCCGTCAAATCCATGATCAGGGACAACAAGATCTATCAGCTGGAGAATGTGATGCAGAACTTTATGGACGAGGGCATGATCAATATGACCAGGTCTATTCGCAATCTGATCGATGACGGGGAAGTGAATTCGGAGGAAGTGGAAAAACTCAATTTGGATCTTGATATTTATTGAGTTTTGGGTCTCTAAGAAAATTTTAATAAGGACATTTATTTTTTGTTATGGCTATTTTTAGATATAAGGCCACCAACAAGGCCGGCAAAAAGGTGCAGGACATGATCAACGCTTATAACAAGAGAGCGGCCTTGGAGAAGTTAAAAAGAAGAGGGTTAAAGAACATATCCCTGACCAATAAAACGGATAGCTTGGAATTCAAGATCCTTGTCCTTATCAATCGGGTCACCACCAAGGACCTGGTTGCTTTTTCCAGGCAATTTGCCGTAATGATCTCGGCCAATCTACCCATGGTCCAATCCTTGCGTATAGTGGCGGAGCAGACCAAGAATTTTACTTTAAAGGTGGTTCTTTCCCAGGTCGCCCAGGAAGTGGACAGCGGAGCCAGGTTGTCCGAATCCTTGGCCAAGCGCCCCAAGGTCTTTTCCAAGTTCTATGTCAATATTGTCCGTTCCGGTGAGACTTCCGGTAAGCTGGACGAGGTCTTAACCTATTTGGCTGACGAGATGGAACGGAATTATGACATGATCAGCAAGATCCGAGGAGCCATGATCTATCCGGCCGTGGTCTTTGTGGGCTTGATCGGTATCGGTATTTTTATGATGATATTTGTAGTGCCCAGTTTAACGGAAATGCTTGTTAACAGCGGAGCGGAATTGCCTTTGTCCACCCGTATTGTTATAGGTATCTCCGACTTTTTAACCGGTTATTGGTGGGTTCTTTTGATCGGATTGATCTTGGCGGTAATCGCCTTTAAAATGATCAAAAATACCGAGTTGGGCGGATATTATATAGACAGGATAAAATTAAAATTGCCCGTATTCGGAAAACTATATCATTATATCTATATAGTTCATTTTTCCCGGTCTATGGCCACCCTAATATCCGGAGGGGTGCAAGTAACCAGGAGCTTGGAGATAGTCAAGGATGTTATTAATAACAGGATCTATCATGACCTGATAGAAGAGGCCAGCGGCAAGGTCAAGGAGGGTGATACCATTTCCTCGGTCTTTATGCAGAGCGATGATATGCCCAAAATGGTTTCCCAGATGATAAGCGTGGGAGAGAGAACCGGAAAAGTGGACATGGTTTTGGACCGGGTCAGCAAGTTTTACGAAAGGGAATTGACCAATATAACCAATAATTTAATGAGTTTATTGGAGCCGTTCATTGTTATAGTTATGGGTATAGGAGTGGGTATTATGGTGGCCGCCGTTGTTCTGCCTATGTACAATGTGGCCAATCAGATTTAGTATTTGGGTTTGTTCTTTTTTTATGGTATAATTGTGGATAACTAAGAAATTGATATATAATAAAAAATAAACCGACTCCCTTATAGTATTTTTACTTTTACTATTAAGGGGTTGAAAGGAGGTGAATATGAGTAACCAAAAAATTATGAAAACAAACAACCAAGGTTTTACCTTGATCGAATTATTGGTGGTTATCGCCATCATCGGGCTTTTGGCCACTATGTCCGTTATCGCCCTGAGCGGGGCCAGAGAAAAGGCCAGGGACTCCAGGCGGCTTTCCGATATTAAACAAATGCAGACCGCTTTGGAGATGTATTATAGT
>CAZPEL010000071.1:0-3021 GCA_964585585.1 uncultured Gammaproteobacteria bacterium
CTGGGGGCATATCCCGATACACCTGTCCCTGTGGTGGTGGTTGTTTTATTATCTGGTTCTGGGGTGGTTGGTTTTTGATAAGTCCGGGATCAAGGATGTTTGGTTGAATTTTGGCCGGAAAAATAGTAAGCTAAAAGAAAGACTATGAGGAGAAACAAGAAAAAACACATCAATTTCCTGGACGGGCTTTCTGCCGACGACCTCCGGGACTCGGATGCGGACGGGCTAAGCGACAGCAAGGAAAGAAGATTGGGGACCAATCCCTATAACAAGGACACGGACCGGGACGGCTTGAATGACTTTGAAGAAGTTTATGTTTACGGCACCGATCCGCTGGATCCGGACACGGACAAGGACGGGATGTCGGACGGAGAGGAAGTGCGACGAGGCCGCAACCCCAAAGGACCGGGCAAACTCAAGGACCTGTTCTTGGCCCACGAGGGCAATGATTATCGGCCCCATGCCTTTCATCCCAAAAGGTTGGTTTTTTATTCGGTTTCGGCTATCGGGATCAAAGTGTTGGTAGTGGCCATAATAATGATCTTTCCCTTGAGCGCCTGGTTGACCCCGGATATTTTGTCCCAAAAAAGTCAGGAAGTAATAGCTTTAACCAACCAATTCCGGACCCAAGAGGGAGCTCCTCGGCTGGGCCAGAACGCAAAGCTGCAGCAGTCCGCCCGGGAAAAGTGCCGGCATATGTTGGTAGAGCAATATTTTGACCATGTCGGGCCGGAGGGTAACTCGGTGTCAGACTGGCTTAAGTCGGTCAATTATCCTTTTAGCGTGGCCGGAGAGAATTTAGCCATGGGCTTCAGCCGGCCCGAGGAATTGGTTCAGGCCTGGAAAGAAAGCCAAACCCACAGAGATAATTTACTGGATACGGATTATAAGGAAATAGGGGTGGCCATGATGAGCGGGGTTTACCAGGAAGGCGAGACCACCTTGGCCGCCCAGCACTTCGGGACCAGACCCCAAGCCCAAACGGCGTCGGAAACACAACCCGATAAGCAAAATATGACCGAACCGACCCCCGGGAACCCGGAACCCGAACAAGAGGAAACTTCTTCCCCGGCTCCGCCGGCGGAGGACTCCGCCGTAGAGAGCTCCGGGGAAACAAGATCTTCCGCCGAGGATCCGGCAGAGCGGGCGACCACCTCCTTGCCGCGACCGGTATTAAAGTTATCCGTCCCGGACTTGACCAATCAAAGATATATAGAAGCGGAGATCTCGGCCCCGGAGGCGGAAAAAATAAGGATCTATGCCGGTGACAAAGTGTTAAAGTCGCTTTCTTTGGGAATTTTCAAAAATATTACCACCGAGGTAGAGCTGGCCGAAGGCAAGAATAGATTGCGAGTGGAGAGCGTAAAAGGGGAGCGGGCCACCTCTTCGCCGGTGCAAATAGTAAAAGCGGACCTAACTCCTCCGGAACTGGATTATTCCGCCACCGAATTAACAGTGGACACTCCGTCCGGAAAGGATAGTATTATAGTCAAGGCAGAGGCAAGTTTGAGTTCGGATACGAGCCGGGCCAGTATCGGTTTTGGTGGCCGCCGCATTCAGCTTAGCCAAACCGGACCCAATACCTGGGAAGGACAAGAGGTTTTGCCCCGGAGCCAAAAAAAGGAAGTTTTTGATCCGGTGGTTCCGGCTACTTTAACCGCCACTGACCACGCCGGCACCACTGTTTCCCGGGGGCTGGGCTGGGATGATATAAAACCCCTGCGGACATCTTTATTAAAACAGTATTTTTTCCTCAAATCCCTACCCTCGAAACACCTGAAGCCCCTTTTGGACATAAGTTCTATTTATTACTCCATACTTTTGGCTCTGGCCTGTTTGATCCTGGCGGCCAATATTATAATCGACATCCGCCGACAGAAAGGACATGTTGTTTTGTCCGCGGTCGGCTTTTCCGCCTTATTGCTTCTTTTAATAATACTCTAATTGACAAATTCGGGCCTTGTTTGTATTATTTCCTTAATTTAAATGATCTTTTTAATAAAAAAAGGAGGGAAAAATGGACGATGGAAGAAAGAAATGGTTTTTCGGAATTTGCTTTTTAATTGTTTTTACTATCATTATATCCTTTTTTTTGGGGACAAGACTCTTTTGGTTGTTAGAGGAAAACAAGAACCCTTTTGATCTGCAGAAGGTTTTACCCCGGGAAGACGAAGTGGTTCCCAGGCCGCCTTCGATCGATCCGGAAATATGGAAAAATTTGAACAGAAAGGAGAAAGAGGTTATCTATGTTTTTTCCCGGCAAGTGATGTTTGAGACCAATAATCGTTTAGCTTTTTATTTGCGGAAAATGGAGTTGGAAGTGAAGCCCGATGATCTGCCGGTGGTTACCCACATAGGTTTCAGTGTTTTCCGGCCCCGAGGAGAAGAGTTGCTGTTTATTGTTTGGTTCCAGGCCTTTGAAAAAGGCAATGCCGGTCGGGCCAAACTTAGGCCGGCCTATATAGGACAATGGCAAGCTTGTCCCTCCCTGGACTCTGAAGCATTCAGAAAAGGAGTTGCCAGCTCCTCTAAAGTAATAGCCGAAGAAGTGGCTGTATTAACTTCAACGGTCGTTCAAAAATGACCCCTCCAAGCCGCCGTTAAAACAGGGCGGCTTTTTAATTCCGTTTCTTTACTTATTCTTTTAATTATGGTCTAATATAAGGTCAATATTTGACATTGTTGTAATTGTTGTTTAATATTTTAAATGGATAGATCAAGGAGGATATAATCTCATATGCGGGGATATCTTATAACCAAGCCAATTTTTAACCCTATTTTGTGTTAACCATAGCTACTCGCCCGAGTACGGCTTTTTGAGCCGAGGGCGAGTTTTTTATTTATATAGAATTTATAACTAATTTCGGAAAATGCGCTGCTGCCCTTTAATTTAATTAATAAAAAATTCGGGCAGGAGGTATTTTCCTAAAATCTTTTATGAAAAAGATCTTACTAAGTTTAAGCGTTATTGTGGCTGTCGCCGCTGTCGCGGTCGGGGCCACTACCGCTTATTTTAGCGAT
>CAZPEL010000072.1:0-2668 GCA_964585585.1 uncultured Gammaproteobacteria bacterium
TGGATACCATTATTTTCTTTGTTCCAATGCATCAGCCTTGGCACGAAGAAAGGAAAAGGCGGCTGGAGCGGCAAGAAAGCGAAGAAAAGAGGCGGCTGGAGCCGCAAGAGGGAGCGTTCCAAGGCTGGAGCCTAGGAACGAAGAGAAAAGAGGCGGCAGGAGCCGCAAGAGAAGACGTTACGAGGCTGGAGCCTCGTAACGAAGAAAAAATGTTTCATGGGGTAAAAGCCTGGGAAGGAAAAAACTTGCCGCTAATGGAGAGATCTAAATGAGAAAAGTGAAAATTTTATGAGACAGAACATAAAGCTGAACTATCGATGTGCGGCTTACCATAGGACGGTTAACAGCAATATTGATAGGTTAAAGATTATTTATTTTTTTAAGGCCTGTGCTTTATGTTGTTTATTAATAAGTATGTTGATGGCATGTTCTTCAAGGTCTACATCTAGCCATTTAAAGGATATAAACGCTGTTGATAAACATAATCTTGACGCTTCTGTATTGCTGGTAAGTTATAATTATGAAACTGTTGCTTATACAAATTGGGAAAGCGGAAGTTCTTCTGAGGATATGAGTGTAGTATCTATTCCAGTAAAAATGAACACCAAGAATCAGTTAAAAAATGTTGTTTTAAAGGTGTTTAGTAAAATGTTTAACAATGTTAATTTGATTGGTAAAACAAATGAGAGTTCAGATATACAAATAAATATTGACATCAAAAATATATCAATAAAAAACAGTAAAGCAAGTCCTGACACAATACATGCGGAGCTTAAATATTCTCTTGATATATATGATATGCACAATAAGTCGAACAAGTTAGTATATCATGATAAATTAGTTGGAAATTCAAGAGTTGATGCTAAATCAATTTTGTCAGATAATCCCGTTTCCATGATATTAGATCTAAGTGTTGGAGTTGTGACACTTGGGGAAGTTGCAGATATGTCCAAAAAAATAGCTTATGAAACTGCATTTAAAAAAGCATTAAAATTAGCTTTTGTTAAATCTTTTATTTATGAATGTAAAAACATAGCAAGTTCTGATGAATTAAATAAGCTTTCAATTGAAAAAAAACAAAGAGAAACATCTCCTTCAAATTTGAAATTAAGTGTTGATTATGCTGATAAAGAAAGCTTGATTCCCGATAAGGCTATTGATGCATCAGAAACATCGAAGTTCAAGGTCTATATATCTAATAAAGGCAAGGGGAAAGCGTTTGATGTAAAGCTCAAAATTAAATCTGATAATGAATATATCGAGGTGCCGCAAGAAATCAAGGTAAAAGACCTACTTCCAGGTAAATCAAAGGAGGTGGATGTTCCTATTCAGGCAAATAAAAACCTTTTAAGCGGTAAGACAGAATTCTTATTTAAGGCTACTGAAAAAAGAGGCTATTCAGCCCGACCAGTACGATTAGAAGTTCCAACTGCTGCCATGCATAGTCCAGAACTAATTATCACTGATTGCAAAACGAGCGATACAGCTGGGTTGGCTCAGGGTGATGGAGATATGACCCTGGAAAACGGAGAAACAATTGCATTGCAACCCTTTATCCAGAATAGCGGAGAAGGAGATGCCCTGCAAGTAGATGTCCAATTGACAGAAGTTACTCCGGGAATAGAAATAGTCCAAGAAAATGATTCATTAGATACTATTAATCCCCAAACAAATGCTCAAGGTGCTTTAGCTTTTCATATCCCCCGGACATTCTCTAAAGACCGGATTGAGTATACACTTAAAGCTAAAGATCCAAGAGGTATTGAGGTTACGAGGCGATTTTCCATACCGTTTACTCCCCAAAGACCAAATCTGTATTTACTTACAAGTGTAAAAAATCCCCAAGGCCAAGATGTTTCTGGGTTGAAAAATGGTGAAGAGTATCGAATTGAAATTACACCTAAAAATAAAGGCAATAATTTGGCCACAGGAGTTAATATTGATATTGATGTTGATTCAAAAAAGGTCACACTCGGTCAATTTGATGACACTATTGGACAGATAAAACCAAGAGAAGTAGCCCCAACAAGAACGATACCATTATCACTGGATCGTTCCTATCACCAAGAGGCCTTAACAATAAGTTTGATTGCAAATCAAAATGACTATAGAGATATAACCCAAAAACTGAAAATGCCGGTCCAGGTACGCAAGCCAAGCTTAGATCCTCAAATTATTCTGATGAATAGTATATCTGAAGATGCCGTGACCCAAAACTCTCGACCCCGCTTTCGGGTCAGTGTCAGAAACAGGGGGAACTTAGCTGCTCGGGATGTAAATGTGGCTTTGCATGTTGATCATCCAAAAATTGATTTTCAGGACCAGGAAGTCATCGGCACTATCCAGCCCGGTCAGAGTCAATATGTGGATTTTCAGTTTTTTGTCCGCGGAGATATTCCACCTGGAGAACTTCCCGTAAAAGCGGACATCACTCAGGCTGACTTTGCAAATATTCAGCCCAGTCGGACTGTCGCTCTTCAAAAACAAGCACCTATACGCCAGACTGTCCAGGCCAATGAGGAACAAACCGGTCCGCGAGAGGTAAGAGTAGATGCACCGGAGCTCTATGTAAACACTCCAAATGACAATATGAAAACTATGGAACAAACAGTGCAGGTCCATGGAAGTATTATTGCCTATGGGGCCGGGAATGCAGTGGACAGGTTTA
>CAZPEL010000073.1:0-2648 GCA_964585585.1 uncultured Gammaproteobacteria bacterium
ACTAAGGTTTTTCGAACCTTTCCGGAACAATACCGGTGGAGAGATGACTAATGTACGGGGGACGACAAATCATTGTCGTCCCCTCTTTTTCATTATAAAATAAAGGTATGAAAAAGATATTTGTAATTAGACACGGCGAAACTAATTCTAACAGAGAAGGCCGATATTTAGGCAGAATGGATGAATCACTAAACGCCATTGGTATAAACCAAGCAAAAAAACTTGTTGAAAAGACAAGCGATTTAGATATTGAAGTTATTTATTGCTCGCCTTTAAAAAGATCTACTGAGACAGCTGAATTTATTAAAATAAATCATTCTTGCGGAGTAGTAATTGATGAACATTTTATCGAACGCTCCATTGGTGTTTACGAAGGGTTAACTAAAGAGGAGGTAAAAAATAAATACCCTGATTTATATGCCAAAAATATCACCAGAATTTTTAACGATGCGCCTCCAAACGGAGAAACAATTGATGAAGTAATAAAACGAGTATTTTTTGGATTAAACAAAATTAAGAATCAAAATAAATTTTCTAATATATTAATATCAACTCACGGATTTATAGCCAAAGTAATTGATAAATATTTTAATCCACAAACATCCAAACAGGATTTTTTTGATTTTCGTTTGAATAATGCGGAGATAAAAAAATATATATTTAATGGATCAAAAAGAAATTAATTAAGAAAATAACTAATTATATCTTTTAATTCTCTTTCTCTGTTGGGGAATAAAACAAAGAATGGTGCTATAAACTTTATCAGGCACTGTTCATCGAGCAATATTGTAAGTTATAAATTATAAACAAACACCGAATAACAATCTTCAATTCTCCAAATATTTTATTTTTATTTGTGGTTTAATCGATTAGAATTTAAAATTTGTTTAAAATTTAGGATTTAAATTTCTTAATCATATAAGTGTTTTTCAGCCAATATCCTCTCTTCCTGTAATAACCCCTAACCCCAACTCCGGAAATTACGGCTATGTTTTTATACCCCTCTTCTTTTGCTTGTCTTTCCGCTTCGGCCATTAAGTCTTTGCCCAGTCCCGAATGTTGGACCTTTTTCTTTTGCTCGCCAACCGAAACAAGCTCGCCGTAAACGTGAAGTTCGCGGATCAAGGCCGTATTTTTTGCTTTAATTAAAGCGTTTTCGAAGTCCTTACCCGGCAACCTGAGCCGTAAAAAACCGTAAAGAGTGCTTCCGTCTCTTGATTCAAAGCTAATAAATCTTTCCTCTCCGCCGGAGGCCTTATAATCAAGCGTCTTTAACACCAAATCTTTCTTTTTAATTTTTTTCTCCTTGGCCTCCCTACACCTAATGCATTCGCATTTAACCCCTCGATCCTTCATAACCTGCCTTAAGTTGGTGATCTTGTTTCCCGCTTCAATAGATTCACCCGGGATATCCCTAATAAGTCTGATCACGCGAGTGTAGGGCGGGATTACTTTTTTACAATCTATAATTAGATTTTGTAACTGCTTGTCCGAATACGGCCTGTATTTGCCTTGTTTCCACCACCTATAAAGCAAACTTCCTTTGGTAACCACTGTGGGGTAAAACTTGATCTGGTCCGGTTGGAACTCCGGCCGGTGGAACAACTCCTTAAACATTTTTAAGTCCTTTTTATAAGTAGAGCCGGGGAGTCCGGGCATAATATGGTAAGTAACCTTAAAGCCGTAGTCCCGCAATTTTTGGGTGGCTTGAATCGTGGCGTCCACTCCATGCCCTCTTTTATTCACGGCCAAGATCCGGTCATCGATCGCCTGAACACCGATCTCCACCCGAGTGGCCCCCAATTCCCTCATCTCAACCACTTCTTTTTCATCTATATAATCCGGCCTGGTCTCCAAAGTGATCCCGATCAATCTATAAATGGCTTTTTCGTTCTTTTTTTGTTGTCGGGCCAATTCTTGTCTTAAAGAAGTTAAGCTCAAAGAAGAATATTTTTTCTGTTGCCTGTCTTTTTGGTCCTTGTCTTTGGGATAATCGTTGGCAGCCCGAAAACATTCCTTGATATACCAATATTTGTATTTCCGGGGCAGGATACTCCAGGTTCCGCCGATAACTATTAATTCTATTTTGGTGGGCAGATGGCCGTTGTTTTCCAAGGCCTTTAATCTTAATTGGGTTTGCTTGTAAGGGTCGTAGTTGTTCCGAATGGCCCGCATAACCGCCGGTTCATTGGAAAGATAGCTCTTGGGAACATCAGTCTCGGTCGGGCAATAAGCGCACTTACCCGGACAGGGATAATTCTTGGTCAAAACCGCCACCGGAGCGATTCCGGACAAGGTGCGAATACTTCTTTTTCGCAAAACGCCTTCCAAACCAAGGTCCCGGGAAATGTTCCCCTTTCTTACCAGGTCATTATAAACTTTCAGGATCTCCGAGTTCTGTTTTATGGCCTCTCCGTATTTTTTGGCCGTCCTTCTCTTGATCCGCATTAACTCCTCCCGGCTTTGGGGGCGCGTTTTTATTATTGCTTTTATTGCTTTTAAACTCATAATATTGGTATAATTAACTTGTGTTTAAAAACTTTTTAGAAAAAAGTTTCCTGTCTGCCGACAGGCAGATAACCCTTTTCAAAAAATTTAAATGCACCGCGCCAATCTTTCCAAGTTAAGATGAAATTTTTGCGAACTCG
>CAZPEL010000074.1:0-2644 GCA_964585585.1 uncultured Gammaproteobacteria bacterium
GAGGATTATAATTGTACCCGGCCCAATCATAGGTATGTGCAATATCAGATCAAATTAACCTCGGATAAAAAGGATGACGCTCCGTTTGTGGAATGGGTGGAGATCGACTTTGATTCGGTTGGAGGTATTCTTTCCTCGCCCTATGACGCGGAATTCGATAATAACGCCGTTACCGGCTTAACCTGGACCGAGAACAAACTGCCGGTGGACGGGGAAAAGATAAGATTATTGGTCCGGACCGCTTCCACTTCCGATGCTTTGATCGATGATACCGATTCTTGGGTTGATTATTGGTGGCATATCATCGGCAGCACCACCCCGACCACTACTCATTCTACTGGCTGCTCTATAATCAGTTCCACTACCGACACCAGGACCATAGATTGCGACCTAGAAGCAATAGCCGAAAATTTGAGAGATATTACCAATGATAGATATATGCAGTATCGGGTGGCCATGGTGGTTCCCAATGAGGGCGAGACCGCTCCGGCTGATTACGACCAACCCACCGAATCACCCCGACTGTATGACCTGGAGGTTAGGTATACCCACAACAGAAGACCGGAGATCAACAATTTCTCCGGCCAACAGCAGAATATTTACGAGGATCACCCCGGTGATGTCAAGATAAGTTGTTCCATTAAGGACGAGGATATGGACGAGAATCCGGGTGAAAATTATTTCTTGGACGCTTATGTGGAATATTCCCTGGATGACGGATCCACTTGGACCCGGGCCTCTTCCACTTATTTGGATATGGTGGCCTCTTCCACCGATGGCGAGGTCCTTGATAATGATGGTGACGGAGAGGATGAACTAAGAATATATGAGGATAGATTTACTGACTATAATATTTTCTGGAGGGCCAAAGAAAGGTTTTCCAATATTTATTCCACTAATACTCGGGTGAGGTTGATCCTGGATGATGAAGAGCCGGTATTGAACCGGGCCACCGCCACTTCGGACAGATTTGAATTGGATACCATACCGCCGGAGTGGGGCTACCCCCCGATCTATATAGCGGACACGGACGAGGATCCGGTGGACGGCCAACTTACTGCCGATCTGGTCTTGAATGTCAGTGACGACACCGCCCTGCAGCAAAGAGTGGGCTACGACCGGGAGCTTGATAACGGTATTTGGAGGAGCTATAGCACTTCTTCCTTGATAGCCACCGCTACGGAAATGCAAACCCGACCGGATATAGTTTATGCCCAATTAAGGGATCTGTATAACAACCATACCCAGATAGTGGCCACCAGTTCCAGTCATAATATCGAAGGCCGGGCCAGGAATGTGTTTACCAGTGATTATATCTACAGTAGTTGCTTCCGAACCGGCTGCACCCCGACTTCCACTTACGGTATGATATTGGATAATTTGAGCATCAACTTCAGCGGTTATGCTTCCACCACCAATGGTTGGTTAAGCTTTGAGTCCACCAGCACTCCGCCGGATGATTACGCCTTTAACAGTAATTGTGTCAACGACTGCAACGCCTCTTCCGTACCCCCTTGTACCGCTTGCTATAATCCGGATGACGGCAATGTTTACGGCTGGGCCCGGAGAATATCCGACGGGGCTTGGTTGAAATTGCATAATTCCATAGACACTCACAATGCCGATGTTAGAATAGCCAGGGACGGGACTTATAGGGAAGAGTTCTTGGGCACCGCCTACGGAACTTCCAGTGATTTGAACGAGATGATCTTCAATTGCGCGACCGAGGGTTATTGCGGTACCGAGGATTACAAGGTGGAATTGGTCAACCAGCATCTTCCCTTGGCCGCCGATCTGGCCGCCCCCAACCAGGCCACCAGCGGCCCCGGATCGCTTTGTTCCGACAGTATTTACTCCATAAATGTTAAGGATGTTAGTTTAAGTTGGGACATAGACGATGATGACGAAGGGGCCTATATGCGTTCTTATCAGTTAAGGGTGGCCACCAGCAATAATGTCGATTCTTATTTCCATGAGTCCACTGATACAGATATGACCATATTCGACGGGAATGAAACTTCCGTGGGCCTGGACCCCTCCTTGTTTGATTATGAGCAATCCTATTATTGGTGGGTCAAGGTATATGACAATTTCGGTTTTGCCTCGGACTGGATTCAATTCGATACCACTATCAATACGGCCACTAATACCCATGAATTGACCAACAACGAAGACGAGAATTTAGCCCAGTCCCCGGACCCGGATCATACCTTTACCATTTATAAGCACGAATGGCCCAAGCCGTATATCCAATGGAGGCCTTATGACGACCCCAGCCAGGAGCAATATATACTTTTAAGCGCCACTTCTTCCAGAATATACCGGGATGAGGACGGTTATAGAAGTCCGAGTAATTATATCAGTCCTTTCTCCACTTCCAGTTATTCCAGTTTGGCCTGGCGAGCGACAGAGAACGAGGAGAAGATCAACTTCTTGGACAGCACCAGCACACCGACCACTTCGGTCAGGTTTTTCTACGGTACTTCCAGTATAGAGCTGGAGATAACCGACAACGAGGGTTATACTTGTGCTACCACTAGCGGTTATGATGTGGAGGTAATGCCTCTGTGGCAGGAGATAAGGACGCCGAGATAGGAGTACCTAGTAAGTAGTGAGCAGTAAATAGTAAATAGTAAACAGGGTT